>NZ_JAMYRB010000011.1:0-172564 GCF_040321165.1 Mesorhizobium sp. M0500 | reverse complement strand
AACATATTTGTAGTGCTGTCCGGTGGGCTGTTTTTTTTAAAAACTACATACCCCTGGGGGTTCCCTATCCAGCCGCGCCGGCTTGTTCTCCCGGGCCCCCCGAGCCGGAAAGTTGAGATCGTGGACCGGGATAGCCGTCAGCTCACGCCGGCAAAAGTGCCTCGCATGAGCAGATCCGGCAGATAGCTTGCCGGCTTACCGCCAACCGCCTGCCCACCGGTCAGGCCGCCTTGTATTTCAGGGCCGAAGAACGAATACGGAAAGGGCGTGACCGGCCGGCTCACCGCATCGAGCCGTGCCCGAAGATCTTCGGGAATGTCGAAATCAAGCGCGCCGAGATTGTCCTTGAGCTGGTCAAGCCTGGTGGCGCCGACGATGACGGATGCAATGCCTGGCCTGTTTGCCCTCCAGTTCAAGGCGATCTGGGCCATGCTGCGGCCGAGCTGGCCGGCAACCCTCTCCAGTTCGGCGACGATTTGCCAGTTGCGATCGGTGAATTTCTGGAAACCGGGATTGGTCGAACCACGCATTGTCTCCAGCCGGCCACCATCCTCGACGATTGTATCGAAACGGTATTTTCCGCTGAGCAGGCCGCTGGCCAATGGACTCCAGACCATGATTCCGGCGCCATAGCGCGTGCCGAACGGCACGAACTCGTGCTCGATGTTGCGCTCGGCCAGCGAATATTCGAGCTGAAGCGCCGAAACCGGTTCATAGCCGCGATGCTCGGCGACGGCCTGCGCCCGGCTTGCGTACCAGGCCGGCACGTCGGACATACCGACATGCCGGATCTTTCCGGCGCGCACCAGATCGTCCAGCGTCCGCATCACCTCCTCCGGCGGCGTCAGCCTGTCCCAGGTATGGAGGATGTAGAGGTCGATGTAGTCGGTGCCGAGCCGCTTCAGCGAACCGTCTATCGCCCGCAGGATGTTCTTGCGGCCGTTGCCCCCGGCGTTCGGGTTGCCCGGTTCGGCGTTGTAGGTGAATTTGGTACTGATCACCGCCTTGTCGCGCAGCCCACGCTCGGCGATGAATTCGCCGAGCCAGGTTTCGGCCGTGCCACCGGTATAGAGATCGGCGGTATCGAAGAAATTGCCACCGGCTTCGACATAGGCATCAACCAAGGCGCGCGCGGTTTCCTTCTCCGCGCCCCAGCCCCATTCCGTGCCGAACGTCATGGTGCCGAGCGCCAGGCGGGTGACACGCAGCCCGCTGTTGCCGAGCGTGTAGTAGGACATGGTCATGGATTTCTCCTGAAGTTTGAAAAGCGGGATTGAGGTCTTGCCTGGGATACGCAGTCAGGCCTTGGCCAGCGCATCGACCACCACCTGGAAGCGGCGCGGATCGAAATAATCGTGGTAGGTGCTGATCAGACCGCTCTTGAAGTGGAAAATCGCGATATTGCTGTTGGTGTATTCAGTGCCGCCGATCAGCACCGCGCGGTTCTTGTACTCAACGACGATCGCGTCCGAATCCGCTGCCGGATAGATGGCTGTCAGCTGCGAATCGAAGGATTCGAAATTACCGAAGAGGCCTCGGAAGGCCGCCAGGATCGCGGCTTTACCATCGATGCTGTTTCCAAATCCTGCCGGCGGGTAGAAGACAAGTATACGGCCATCTTCAGCCCAAAGGTCGCCCCATGCCTCAATGTCCTTGCGGTGCATCAGATCAAAGAATTTACGCACGGTCTCGAGATTACGGGTTCGTTCGGAATCGAGGTCGGTCATTAGACGTCTCCTTGGCTGCTCGGCGATTGCCGTGTGATGCAGCCAAAGATGCGCCCTCCTTTCTCCGCCGATAAGATTGCATTATCCGAATGGACTATGCGATATCATGCATGAATGGACCGCGATCTGCTTAGCCACCTACCTGTAATCGTTGCCGTCGCGCGGCGTGGCGGCTTCGCGCCGGCAGCCGCCGAGCTCGGCATGAGCCCGTCAGCGGTCAGCCATGCGGTTCGGCTGGTAGAGGAGCGAATCGGCCAGCCGTTGTTTGCCCGCACCACGCGCAGCGTCTCGCTGACCGAGGCTGGCACCGCGCTTGTCGCTGCGGCGGAGCCGGCGCTGGAAGACATTGCCGACCGGATCGAACGTATCCGCTCTGTCAAAGGCCGGGCAAGCGGACTGCTCAGGATCAACGCGCCGCGTTTGGCGCTGCCTCTGGCGCTGATGCCCATCCTGACGGCGATGGCGGAACGTTACCCTGACGTGACGGTGGAGATCGTCACCGACGAACGTCTGAGCGATATCGTCGGCGAGGGTTTCGACGCCGGCATCCGGCTGGGCGAGATGATCGCCGAGGATATGGTGACGGTGCGACTGACAGGGCCTTTCCGCAGCATCATCGTTGCCTCGCCGGCCTATGTCGGCCGGCGCGGGCGGCCATGGGCGTTGGCCGATCTCGCCGCGCACAACTGCATCGGCTATCGGCTGTTGCGATCACGTGCGCTCTATCGCTGGGATCTGTCCGATCAGGGCAAGGATATCAGCGTCGAGACACGCGGCAGCGTGGTCGTCAGCGATCCGCTGTCGGCAAGGGAAATGGCGCTTGCCGGCATCGGCCTCGCCTATCTGTTCGAGCCGCTTGTCAAGCCCGACATCGAGGCAGGCCGGCTGGTCGAAGTCCTTGGCGAGGCATCGATCGAGGAACCGGGACTGTTCCTCTATTTCCCGCGCCGCGCCGCGATGGCCCCGAAGCTCCGCGCCTTCATCGACACCGCGCAAGAAATCGGCCGGGCATCCTCGCGGATACCCGGCCGAAAAAGCCTTTCAAACGAATAGTTACTTCTTGACCGCTGCCGCGACTTCCGCCGCGAAATCGGTCTCTTCCTTCTCGATGCCCTCACCGAGCGCGAAGCGCAGATAGGCAGCGATTTTGGCTGGCGCCCCGATTTCGCTTTCGGCATCCTTCAGCGCCTTCTCGACGGTAATGTCGGGATTGAGCACGAAAGCCTGCTTGAGCAGCACGACCTCTTCATAGAACTTGCGCAAACGGCCTTCGACCATCTTCTCGATGATCGCTTCCGGCTTGCCGGACTGGCGCGCCTGGTCGGCGAAGATCGCCTTCTCGCGTTCCACTGCGGCCGGATCGAGCTCTTCGGTGGTCAGGGCCATCGGATTGGTGGCAGCGACATGCATGGCAACCTGACGGGCGAAGGCGTTGGCGGCATGCGCGTTGCCTGTCGTCTCGATGGCCACTAGCACGCCGAGCTTGCCAAGGCCGTCGGCGACTGCATTGTGAACGTAGGTTGCGACAGCGCCGTGCTCGACGGTGAGCTTGGCCGAGCGGCGGAAGCCCAGATTCTCGCCGATGGTGCCGACAGCGTCCTTGATGGTCTCGGCGACCGACTTGCCCGAGCCCGGATAGGGAGCGGCGGCAACGGCCTCGGTCTTGCCGCCATAGGCAAGCGCGACCTTCGCGACATTGGCGACCATCTCCTGGAACGCAGCATTGCGGGCAACGAAGTCCGTCTCGGAATTGACCTCGACAATCGCTGCCTCGCGGACGCCGGAATCTACGCCGATCAGGCCTTCGGCAGCGGTACGGCCAGCCTTCTTGTCGGCCTTGGAAATGCCCTTCTTGCGCAGCCAGTCGATGGCTTCTTCCATATTGCCGTTGGTCTCGTTCAACGCCGCCTTGCAATCCATCATGCCCGCGCCGGTCAAGTCGCGGAGTTCTTTGACCTGTGCAGCCGAAATGCTCATTGTCGCCTCTTTGTCTAAATGCACTGACGGACCATCGATTTTCGATGATGCGCCTGGTGCCGGTAGCGCTTACCGCGCCAACATATTGGAAAGATGAAGGCCGCAGCCGGCCTTCGCTACTATGCTTCCGGGGTCTGGGCTGCCGGGCTCTCGGCGGCCGGGGTCTGATCGAGCGCCGGTTCGACCGGAGCCTCGACCGATGCGCCGATATCGACACCGAGCGCGCCCTGCTGACGGGCGATGCCGTCGATAGCTGCCTTGGCGATCAAATCGCAATACAGCTGGATGGCGCGGGCCGCGTCGTCATTGCCGGGGATCGGGAAGTCGATCTTGTCCGGGTCGCAGTTGGAATCGATGATGGCAACGACCGGGATGCCGAGACGCTTGGCCTCGAGAATGGCGATCGCTTCCTTGTTGGTGTCGATCACGAACATCAAATCGGGCGTCGAACCCATATCCTTGATGCCGCCCAGCGCCTTGTCGAGCTTCTCACGCTCGCGGTCGAGGTTGAGGCGCTCCTTCTTGGTCAGGCCCTGAGCCTCGCCGGCCAGCATTTCGTCGAGCTTGCGCAGGCGCTGGATGGAATTCGAGATCGTCTTCCAGTTGGTCAGCATGCCGCCGAGCCAGCGCGAGTTGACATAGTACTGGGCCGAGCGCTGCGCGGCATCGGCGACGATGTCGGAGGCCTGGCGCTTGGTGCCGACGAACAGCACGCGGCCGCCCTTGGCAACAGTGTCGGAAACCTGCTTCAGCGCCTGGTGCAGCAAAGGCACCGTCTGCGAGAGGTCGATGATGTGTATGTTGTTGCGGGCGCCGTAGATATAGGGCGCCATTTTCGGGTTCCAGCGGTGGGTCTGGTGGCCGAAGTGAATGCCAGCTTCCAATAGCTGGCGCATGCTGAAATCAGGCAGAGCCATTCTTATTTCCTTTCCGGTTAGCCTCCACGGACACAGGCATTTTTGGACTTTGTCCTCGAACGCCACCGGAGGTTTCAGCCGGATTTCTCCCGGGCAGACACCAAAGTCCGTGTGTGGAATGAGCGCGCATATAGAGGGGAAGCGCGACAAACGCAAGCGTTGTGGCGTCTTGTGGTTCAGCGTGCGGCGATCAGCGCACCGGTGTCATCGCCGCATCTTCCCCTTCGGCACCCGCACACGCCGGAAAACGGCGACGATCTCCTCGCGGCTGCATTCGATGGCGCCTAACCGCACTGCGCGGTCGCGCTCGAACCCGGTTATGTCATAATGCGGTGCCGATGTCTTCGGCGGTCCTTGGTAGGACGCGCGCTTGATGCCGAGCTGCCCGGCAAAGCGATGCAGCTCGTCGGTGTCGTCTGCCAGCAGATGGCACCAGCGGTGGCCGATCCATTTCCAGATCGCCGCATCGACATAGACCGCCATGAGATTTGCCGCACTCCTTCATCTTGCGCCGACCAACACGCCGCTAACGATGATAGAAGGGATTGGCATAGAAAATGAAGCCGCCGCCGGCCTCGAGTTGCGTCATCGTCCTGGTGACGGTCTCCTGCATCCGGTCGTGCAGTTCGGCGAGTGCCTCCTCGACGGAGCCTTGATAGGCGTGCAAGCCTAGCGGCTCCGGTACCCGGACATAGGCGCGGCGTGGGCCTGCCGGCTGCGGCACGAAACGGTTGATCGTATCGCGCAGCGTACCCTTGCAATAGTCGTTGCGGATCCGCTTCAAATGTTCGGCGATCTCCTCCTGCGTGATGCGCGGATTGGCTGAAGCCCACGGCCCGACACGCTGCAGGCGCTGGATTGTATCTGCCAGCGTTCGGACCTGCTTCTGGATTTCGGTGCCGTCCATGTTCTCCCCCAGCCAGCGCCGCGACCGGCGCAAAAGCTCGGCAGTGTCGAGCGTGCCGGCGTCGACCGAGACAAGTTCGGCAAGGCGACGGCCGAGTTCGGTCAGCAGGTCCTTTTGACGTGCGTCGTACGAAGCCCGCTCATCGGACCGCAGGCCATATGCAGCCTCATCGCGCGACAGCAAGGTCGCATAGATATGATGGATGCGCTCCGGCAGCGAATTGGCGGCACGGCGTTCGATCTTCAGGCTGTGCTCGACATAGGCGCATTCCTTTGCCAGCGCTGCCTCGACATTCCCCGTGAAAGCAAGCTTCCAGATCACGGGCGCGATCCAAACCTTGAAGTCCGGATCCGTCAGGCGGCCGCGCTTCAGCGCCTCGAACCCCATTTCGACCGCGCCCGGCAGCAGCGGGGCAATGATGTTGGCATGCCAGCCGACACCGCCTTCGGGATGCAGGAGCACGCCGTGCCCCTTCAGCGCCCAGGCCACCGAATGTTCCTTGGCGGCCGCGCTGTTGCCCGGGATTTGCGCGATCAGATTGTTGGCCAACCAGAATTTCTGCATCAGCCGGCCAAGCCCGTTGACGACGCCGTGCGTGGCCCAGGATGCCGCCAGCGGGCTTACCCGCGAGACGACCTCCTTGTCGATCATCCAGTCGGTAAAGAATTCGGGATGGTTGGGCGTGATGAACGTCGCCTTGCCCGCGCCGCAACAAGCCTTCAGCCTTTGCCGGTCATTCTCCGGAAAATCGATGTGGCGGACATTGGCGACGCCGCGCAAACCGGCCAGACGGTTGAATGGCAACAGGTCGCGAAACCCCGGAACGCCGTGCAGCATGACAATCCGGTTGACGAATGTCATAGCGTTGATCAGCGTCGCATTGGGCCGCGGCGCCACAAAAACGTCGATCCTGCTCAACCTGCTCCCCCGCGGCCCATACTGTCATAAGACGTTGATAGGCAATTGCGGCATGCTCAAGTCGATGCGACTTGCCCCGCAAGATTAAGCGCTACCGTCCCGGATAGCGGCCGGCGGCTTGCCGTTCACTCGAGCTTATTTAGACGGGCAGGTCTTTGGCTGATCGAACAGCGACAGATTGACCAATTTGCCGGTCATTGAGAACTCGCCATAGTCCATGACGAGATCGCGCGTGATGCCGTTCTTGTGCAGCTTGAAGCTGATCCGGTATTCCGGCACCTCCTCGCCGCCTTTGTCGGCATCATCGAAATAGGCGATGTCGACCGGCCAGTATTTGTCGGTGGCGAGCTTGGCCAGCGCCGGCGCTTCCGGATCGGCATTGTCGGCATCGGCTTGCTTGCCGACGACGACGGTGGTGGTCACCACCTTGTTGGCATCCTCAGAGCCGTCGAACAGGTTGGTTTCGTAGAAACGCTCGCCCTTTTCCGCCTTGCCGATCATTTCGACCATTTGCTGGGTCGGGAACTGGGTCGGCGCGAGTTCCAGGCTGTTCTTCTCGGGCTTGTCGATATCGACCTTGAGACCGTTGGCTTCCTTCGTTGCGGTACCCTTGACCTCCTTGTCGAGGTTCTGGTCGACAAAGGATTTGTTCACGAAGGAGAAGGTCTTGCCCTCGGCATCCTCGAAGGTGGTCATCTGCTGGTCGGTCAGCCTGGTGTTGTCGCTGGTTACGATCTGGGTCACCAAACGGAACTTTACTGTATAGCCCTCGCAAGGCGAGCCGTTGAACTCGTAGACCATGCGGCCGGTGATGCCGGTAATACCGGAACGGTCTGAAGCCTTGTCGAGTGAAATGTCGTAAACAGCACGATGCGCCTGCAGCGCAGGCACCGCAAAAGCGGGAGCCGCCCAGGAAGCCGCTGTCAAGAGAACGGCGTTGAATGCGAGGCGCGTTGCGCGCATGGGGTGCTCCGATCATCGCGGCTAATGGCAGGCCGCATGGAAAGATGGTCCAGCTTAAAAAAAGTCGTGGCGGAAGCGAGGCAAAAATAGCAATTTCGGCCCGGCCTGCGCGGCACCTTCAAGCAATAGGGAAATAGCATGAGCGAAACAATCGAAAAGCGGCTAAGCGATCTCGGCGTGACGCTGCCGGCCGCCGCCGCGCCCGCCGCCAATTACGTGCCCTATTGCCGGACCGGCAATCTGCTGTTCACCGCCGGGCAGTTGCCGCTCAAGGACGGCAAGCTCCAGGCGAGCGGACTGCTTGGCCGCGATGTCGACACCGCGACCGGCAAGGAAGCCGCAAAATACTGTGCGATCAACATATTGGCCCAGGCTCAGGCGGCACTTGGCGATCTCGAGAAAATCCGTCGCTTGGTGAAGATCACCGTCTTCGTCGCCTCGGCACCGGATTTTGTCGAACAGCATCTGGTTGCCAACGGCGCCTCGGATTTTCTCGCCGCCGTGCTCGGCGATCGCGGCAAGCACGCTCGCTCCGCCGTCGGCACCGCCTCCCTGCCGCTTAATGCCGCAGTGGAAATCGAAGCGATCTTCGAAGTCGAATGACCGGGACTGCAACCATGACCGATCTTTCCTGGCTGACCGCCCGGCCCGTCGCCCATCGCGGCCTCCACGACATGAACAAGACGCGCTGGGAGAACACCCTTTCCGCCTTCGCTGCGGCGGCCGAGCGCGGCTACGCGATCGAATGCGATGTGCACCTATCATCCGACGGCGTCCCCGTCATCATCCACGATGGCGATCTGCGGCGGCTGACCGGCGAGGACGGCTTCGTCTGGCAGCGTACGGCTGCAGAGATCACGGCGCTGAAGGTCGGCGGCACCGCCGACCATTTGCCGACGCTGCAGCAGGCGCTTGATCTGGTCGACGGCCGTGTGCCGATGGTTGTCGAGCTGAAAGGTGCTGCCGGGCACGACGAAGGCCTGGTCGAAAGCGTCGGCAAGATGCTCAAGCATTACAAGGGCAAGACCGCGATCATGTCGTTCGACCATTGGCTGATCCGCGAGTTCCCGAAATATGCACCCGGCATACCCGGCGGGTTGACCGCCTACGGCAACGACAACCACCTGATCGAGGCGCATTTCGCCATGCTGGCGCATGACATCGCCTTCACCTCCTACGCTGCCGGCGACCTGCCGAACCGGTTCGTCTCCTTCGTGCGAGAGAGACTCGGTATGCCGGTGATCACCTGGACCGTGCACGACCAGCCTGCCGTCGACCTGACCTTCAAATATGCCGACCAGATGACGTTCGAAGGATTCGAGCCCGATCTGGTACGGCTTGCCTGAGCGGGCTTGTATGGGTCCGCAGCGAGCTTAAGTAAGCCTCATGGATCAAGGGGACGACTGCGAAAGACAAACGGCGAATGCGGAGCTGTCGATCCGCATCGCCGCGGGCATCGGCGCCTTTACCAGCGCTGAATGGGACAGCCTCGGCGGCACTACACGCGGCGATGCAGAATACGGCTACAACCCGCTTGTTTCATTGGCTTTTTTGAGCGCGCTGGAAGATTCCGGCTGCGCTGTTCGGCGCACCGGCTGGCAAGGCCATCACCTCAGGCTGGAAACCGCGCGAGGCAAGTTGCTCGGAGCGGTCCCCTGCTATCTGAAGTCGCACAGCCAGGGCGAATATGTCTTCGACCATGGCTGGTCGGACGCGTTCGAACGCGCCGGCGGGCGCTACTATCCGAAGCTGCAATGCGCGGTGCCGTTCACACCCGTCACCGGCCCTCGCCTGCTGGTCGGCAGGGGCGAGGACAGCCCCACCGTCAAGGCCGGTCTTGCGGCCGGCCTGAAGGCGGTGACGGATAAGCTCGGCGTGTCTTCCGCGCATGTTACTTTCGCGCCGGAGGACGACGTCCAGATATTGGCGGCGGCCGGCTTCCTGCATCGCACCGACCAGCAGTTTCACTTCTTCAACGAAGGCTTCTCGAGCTACGACGATTTTCTCGCAACGTTAGCCTCGCGCAAGCGCAAGGCAATGAAGAAAGAGCGGCGCGAGGCCCTCGCCGACGGCATCTCGATCGACTGGCTGACCGGCAAGGATCTGACCGAAAAGGCCTGGGACGACTTTTTCGCGTTCTACATGGATACCGGCAGCAGGAAATGGGGCCGGCCCTACCTCAACCGCGATTTCTTCTCGCTGATCGGCGAGCGCATGGCCGACGACATCCTGCTGGTCATGGCCAAACGCAACGGGCGCTACATTGCAGGTGCCATCAACTTCATCGGCTCAGACGCGCTCTACGGCCGCAATTGGGGCTGCATCGAGGACCACCCATTCCTGCATTTCGAGGTCTGCTACCATCAGGCAATCGATTTCGCCATCTCGCGCAAGCTGAAGGTGGTTGAAGCCGGTGCGCAGGGCGAGCACAAGCTGGCGCGCGGCTACCGGCCCGTGACGATGCATTCGGCGCACTACATCGCCCATCCAGGTCTGCGCAATGCAGTGGCCGACTACCTCCAGCGCGAGCGGCGCGAAGTCGAGCGGATGAGCGAATATCTGGAAGAGCACACCCCGTTCCGCAAGGACATGGCGGAGTAGGGTAGCGAGCCCAATCGCTCAGCCGAGCGGGCCGGCACGGCCGATGTCGACCGATCGTCTTGCCCGCCCGGAACAGCTTCGCTACACGAGACAGCGAGCCAAGAACCGGAGCGCGCGCCATGGCCGAAGCAACCTATGACAGCAGCAACATCTTCGCCAAAATCCTGCGCGGAGAAATCCCTTCGCACCGCGTCTACGAAGATGACGCGGTCATCGTCTTCATGGATGTGATGCCGCAAGGGCAGGGTCACACGCTAGTGGTGCCGAAAGCGCCGTCGCGCAACCTGCTTGACGCGGATCCGGCGGCGCTTGGCCCGCTCTTCGCTCACGTCCAGAAAATTGCGCGGGCCGTAAAGAAGGCCTTCGATGCCGATGGCGTCACGGTTATGCAGTTCAACGAACCAGCTTCGGGGCAGACTGTCTTTCACCTTCACGTCCATGTCATTCCGCGCTTCGAGGGCATTCCCCTGAAACCGCACAGCGGACAGATGGAAAAGCCTGAAGTCCTGGCCGAGAACGCCGGCAAGATACGGATGGCGCTGGCAAGCTGAACCGGCGCAAACCGCTCCGGCGGGCGCCGGGTGCTTAATCGGAAGGTGTCACAAAAAAAGCCCCGTTTCCGGGGCTTTTTTTGACTTGCGGATTCGTCAGTTCTTACGCGGCAGTTGCGGCACAAGGCTGCGCTTGCCACCATCCTTGCCTTTCGGCTCCGGCTTCTGCGCCACCGCCTTTTTCGCGGCGGGCTTTTTCGCCACCGCCTTCTTGGCCTTCGGCGCGTCGTCCGGCTCTTCCTTCTTCGGCTTCACCGGCGCCTCGTCGGCGAGCGATTCGAGCTTCAGGCCGGTCTCGCCGGTTTCCTTCTTCTCGACAGTGACACGTACTGTGCCGCCCTTCTTGAGCTTGCCGAACAGCACCTCGTCGGCCAGCGGCTTCTTGATGTGCTCCTGGATGACACGGCCAAGCGGCCGGGCGCCCATGCGCTCGTCATAGCCCTTGTCGGCCAGCCATGCGATCGCCTCCTGCGACAGGTCGAATGTCACGCCGCGCTCGGAAAGCTGTGCTTCCAGCTGCATGACGAACTTCTGCACCACCTGATGGATGACCGGCACCGGCAGCGAGCCGAACGGAATGATCGCATCGAGACGGTTGCGGAACTCCGGCGTGAACAGCCGGTTGATCGCCTCGACATCGTCGCCTTCGCGCTTGGTCGAACCGAAACCGATGGCCGCGCGCTGCGCGTCGGACGCGCCCGCATTGGTGGTCATGATCAGGATGACATTGCGGAAGTCGATCTGCTTGCCGTTGTGGTCGGTCAGCTTGCCGTGATCCATGACCTGCAACAGGATGTTGAACAGATCCGGATGCGCCTTCTCCACTTCGTCCAGCAACAGCACGCAATGCGGATGCTGGTCGACGCCGTCGGTCAGAAGGCCGCCCTGGTCGAAGCCGACATAGCCGGGAGGCGCGCCGATCAGCCGTGAAACGGTGTGGCGTTCCATATATTCCGACATGTCGAAGCGGATCAGCTCCACGCCGAGCGAGGCGGCGAGCTGCTTGGCCACTTCCGTCTTGCCGACACCGGTCGGACCCGAGAACAGGTACGAGCCGATCGGCTTTTCCGGTTCCCGCAGGCCGGCCCGCGCCAGCTTGATGGCCGAAGTCAGCGCGGTGATCGCGGTGTCCTGGCCGTAGACGACGCGCTTCAACTCGATGTCGAGACCTTGCAGCACCTTCTCGTCGTCGGCGGAAACCGTCTTCGGCGGGATACGCGCCATCGTGGCGATCGTCGCTTCGATCTCCTTGATGCCGATGGTCTTCTTGCGCTTGGCTTCCGGCACCAGCATCTGCGAGGCGCCGGTCTCGTCGATCACGTCGATCGCCTTGTCCGGCAGCTTGCGGTCGTTGATGTAACGCGCCGAGAGCTCGACCGAAGCCTTGATCGCCTCGCTCGTGTAGCGAACCTTGTGGAACTCCTCGAAATAGGGCTTGAGGCCCTTCATGATCTCGATGGCGTCCTCGACGGTCGGCTCGTTGACGTCGATCTTCTGGAAGCGCCGCACCAGCGCGCGGTCCTTCTCGAAGAACTGACGGAACTCCTTGTAGGTGGTCGAGCCGATGCAGCGGATCGCGCCGGACGACAGCGCCGGCTTCAACAGGTTCGACGCATCCATGGCGCCGCCAGAGGTGGCCCCTGCCCCGATCACGGTGTGGATCTCATCAATGAACAGCACGGCGCCGGGATAATCCTCGAGCTCCTTGACGACCTGCTTCAGCCGCTCCTCGAAATCGCCGCGATAGCGGGTGCCGGCCAGTAGCGTGCCCATGTCGAGCGCGAAGATGGTGGCATTGTGCAGCACTTCGGGAACGTCGCCCTCGACGATACGCTTGGCGAGGCCTTCGGCGATTGCCGTCTTGCCGACGCCGGGATCACCGACATAGAGCGGGTTGTTCTTGGAGCGGCGGCACAGCACCTGGATGGTCCGGTTGATCTCGCTCTCGCGACCGATCAATGGATCGATCTTGCCGGCCTTGGCCTTGTTGTTCAGGTTGACGCAATAGGCAGTCAGCGCGTCCTGCTGCTGCTTCTTCTTGCCGCCTTCCTCTTGCGGCTCGGCCCCGCTCTGGCCGCCTTGCTCGTCGTCGGCGCCGCGCGGCGTCCGCGTCTCGGAAGCGCCGGGGCGCTTGGCGATGCCATGCGAGATATAGTTGACCGCGTCGTAGCGGGTCATCTGCTGTTCCTGCAGGAAGTAAGCGGCGTGGCTCTCGCGCTCAGCGAAGATGGCGACGAGCACGTTGGCGCCGGACACCTCCTCGCGACCTGACGACTGCACATGGATCACCGCGCGCTGGATGACGCGCTGGAAACCGGCAGTCGGCTTGGAATCTTCATCGTAGCCGGTGACGAGGTTGTCGAGCTCGGTGTCGATATAGGTGAGGACCGTATGCTTCAACTCGTCGAGATCGACGTTGCAGGCACGCATGACGGCCGCCGCCTCGGTGTCGTCGATCAGGGCGAGCAGCAAATGTTCAAGGGTTGCATATTCATGGTGCCGCTCATTGGCGAGCGTCAGCGCTTGGTGAAGCGCCTTTTCCAGGCCTTGGGAGAAAGCCGGCATGTTACCTCACTTCTTCTCCATCACGCATTGCAGCGGATGCTGATTCTGTCGGGCGAAATCCATGACCTGAGCCACTTTGGTCTCGGCCACCTCGAATGTATAGACCCCGCACTCGCCCACCCCATGATTGTGAACATGAAGCATTATGCGTGTGGCGGCTTCGCGGTCCTTCTGGAAAAAGCGCTCCAGCACATGGACCACGAATTCCATGGGTGTGTAGTCGTCGTTAAGAATGAGGACCCGATACAGACTGGGCTTCTTGGTCTTGGTTTTTGTGCGCGTGATGACGGCCGTGCCGCGACCGGCCTCATTGCCGTTGCTGCCGTTCTGCATTCGCACCACGTAGCTCGTGGCAGTCAAACCTGTAGTCACGTAGTCCTGCCTCTTTCGAATCCTCATGCATGCTCGACATGTAGGTGTTCGATGGACGATTTTAAGCCCTTCTGTTTAGCTGACAATATGGCTAGGTGGCCAAACTTGACCGATTTTTCAAATCGTGAAGACCGCAGGCCCCCGATTTCGAGCTGGCATGAAAAAACCCGGCCGCGCGTTCGCGACCGGGTCTGTCTTTGCAAGCCCAGGGGCCGGCTCGGAATGTTCGTCGAATTTACTTCGCCTTGGCGACGATCGATTCGAACGGCTTGTAGGCTTCCTTGGCGAGTTCGGCATAGAGATCGCCAAGCTTGGTGGCTTCGGTGACGAAGCTCTCATAGGACTGCTTGGCATAGTCGGACTGGATATCGATCGCCTTGTCCAGCGACTTGGCGGAAAAGAGCTTCTCAACAGCGGCGCTGCCGGCTTCGAAGCTTTTCTTGGTGTACTCGCCCGCCTCGGCGGCGATAGCCTGCGCACCCTTGGACAGCGAGGCGAAGCTTTTCAATCCGGTGTCCGCAAATTCCTTGCCGTATTTGCTGAAATCTTCATAGGTCTGGGTCATTTCACGCATTCCCTTGAACGGTTGCCTTGGACGATAGACGCGGCTTGTCCGGGCCGCGTTGTGCAATGCGTGTAAATATATTGTGCAGTGCACAAAAGTCAAGATTCCCGCGGCAATGCGGATCGTGAGCTGCCGGCAATCGCTAAGATTCGAATAAAGAGAAGCTCAATCCCACAGAAAATGGTGAACGCGGCGGTTACCATAAACGGATTGGTAACGCTGTCCGCGTTAGCGTGGCCGGAGGTGAGGCAGGACCCTTTGCCGCCTCCAAGGCAACGGAAATTCAAAGGAACTATCAGTGCGTAAGGCGTTGTCGGGCTTCGTTTCCAAATCCGCGTCCCCCCTCAAAACGATCATGATCCTCGCCATGGCGATGAGCTTCGTCGTCGCGGACGCGGCCTCATCCATGGCGGCCAAGTCGGCGGCCATCGTCATCGATGCCAAGACCGGCAAGGTGCTTTATTCGTCGGACGCCGATGGCCGGCGCTATCCGGCGTCGCTTACCAAGATGATGACGCTCTATCTGACGTTCGAGGCGTTGGCGAAGGGCAGGATCAGCAAGAATTCCCCGGTCGTGTTCTCGGCCAATGCCGCTGCCGAACCGCCGACGAAGCTCGGCGTCAAGCGGGGCGGCTCGGTCACGGTCGAGACCGCGATCCTGTCGATGGTGACCAAATCGGCAAACGATTCCGCAACAGCGCTTGGCGAGATGCTCGGCGGCAACGAAGCCAATTTCGCCCGCATGATGACCGCCAAGGCGCGGGCGCTGGGCATGAGGGGAACCGTTTTCCGCAACGCCAACGGCTTGCCTGATCCCGGCCAGTTCACGACCGCGCGCGACATGGCGATGCTCGGCATCGCCCTGAGAGAGCATTTCCCGCAATATTACGGCTATTTCTCGCAGCGCTCCTTTCTTTACGGGCGGCAGCGCATCAACGGCCACAATCGTCTGCTCGGACGCATCAAGGGCGTCGACGGCATCAAGACCGGTTACACCCGCGCCTCCGGTTACAATCTGGTCTCCTCGGTCTCGGATGGCGATCGGCGCATCGTAGCGGTGGTCATGGGCGGCAGGTCCGGCGGCAGCCGCGACAGCCAGATGGCCGGGTTGATCAATGCCTACATGCCGCAGGCGTCGTCGCGCGGCGGCGGCGTGCTGGTTGCCAAGGCCGGCGGCAATCCGATTTCAGCCTTGGCCAAGGTGCTTCTACCGAAGCATGACGTGCCGACACCGGACAGTAAGCCGGACGACGATGCCGTTGCCTCTCTTGTCGAGGAAAATGCGCCCGTCGTTGAAGAGACCGCTCCGGTCGTTCAGGCCAAGAGGGTCAAGACGACGGCTGTGTCGACGGTGGACGACGTGGCGACAGCCCGGGTCGCCGCAGCCTATGCCGAACCGGCGGCAGAGGTCGATCCGGTCAGCACGGCGTCGGTGCCATCCGGCTGGGCAATACAGGTCGCCTCTTCGCCAAAACAGGCCGAAGCGAAGGCTTTCCTCGACAAGGCGACGAAGCAGGCGCCCTCCGTTCTGACCGATGCCTCCGGTTTCACCGTCGCCTTCGACAAGGACGGTGTCACCTACTACCGCGCCCGGTTCGGTGGTTTCGGTTCGAAGACGGCTGCCTGGAAAGCCTGCAACGCTTTGAAAAAGAAGAAGATCGAGTGCTACGCCGTCCAGCAGTAAGCGGCGCGCGAAACGATATCTTTCCCGAAGTTCTGCGTCGAAGGAGACTAGTTGTGATTGGAGAGCAAGACGTCCTTGGCTTCATTGATCCGCGCCGCCAGGAAAGACGTGCCACCGATATCGGGGTGCAGGCGCTGCATCAGGCGGCGGTGCGCCTTGCGGACATCCGCCGCGGCAGCCCCCGCTTCAAGACCAAGGATCTTGTAGGCCTCCTCCTTAGTCATGGCGCCAGAACCTGGCGCAACACCCAGCCCTTCGCCACCATTCGCATCAGCGTCTTTGCGCCAGATGGGAAATCTGCCGTCAAGATACGTCTCTAGCAATTGGCGGCTCTCCGGATCGCCGGAGAGTTCGCGATAGAGTTGCTGCAATTCGGCAAGCCCCATCGAGCCAAGCATCTTGCCTTCATGGCGCCCAGCCAGCACAAGGCCTTCGAGGCCGCCGGTATCGTGATCGAGTTCCATCTCAAGCGCCGCCGTACGAACTGTGGAACGCTTGCCTGGTGCCAGTTTTGCCGCCGGCCGATTCATGCGCATGGAGCCGTACCAGGCGAGCGCAGCCGACAGGATCAAGCCGCCGATGCCCTCGCGCCCGACCAGCAGCACGGCGACGCCGACCAGCCCGAGCAGCACAGGTCCAAGCGTCCTCATGCCGCCTGCAAGCTTCGCCGGATCGGCGCGCAGGAAGACAGTGACCGTGCCGAGAAACACCAGAAGCAATGCTACGAAAGCGATAATCGCGCCCATCAGTTTCCGCCGCCCCGCATATGCTCGATCATCAGCCGATCCTCCGGCCTGCCCCGGGCCTCCAGTGCTTTCAGCCCGCCGGTCGCAAACACGGCGACAGACGAAAGCAGGCCGGCCAACGTCGCGGCAGCCCGCCGATCGAACCGGAACCAGGCCCCTTTCGACAGCCGCGCAATTTCCTTGAACGCCTTTTCCGCAGCGGCATCATGGCCCTCCTGAAAGACGAAGACAGGAACGCCGTGCAGACCGAGGCTGCCGGCCTTTTCGGCCAGATCATCTATGTTTTCTTCCATCGCGTCGCCGATATAGACCAGCGCGTTGACCTTGGCCGCCGCCGTCTGTTTCAGCGCATGGGCGAGCACCTTGCCGATCTGGGTATGGCCGCTGCGGCAGTCGATGCGCGTCATCAGCTGTTTCAGAGCTTCGGTATCGGTGACGAATGCGGACGAGCGGCACTCGCCAAGGCCGCGAAAATAGACAAGTTGAACCTTGAGCGCCCCGGCCTTGCCGACGGCGTCGAACATCTCGGCCTGCAGCGCACAGGCGAGATCCCAGGTCGGCTGGCGGCTCATCGTCGCGTCGAGGGACAGGATCAGCCTACCTGAACCGGTGGCGGATGCAGCGAGCGTCCTTGCCTGACGGAGAAACGCGTCGATCTCGCCGGTGCTCGATTGAGACTCGACCGGCGCAGGATTGGCCTTTGCAGACACGGGCTGCTTCTTGTCGCTCATGACATTCAAGATGTGGCGTTGTTCCCCGGCTTGCAAGCCCAGATGAGGCGACCTGGAGGACCGGTGATGATGGCACCTGCGGACAACGCTTCGGCTGGTGGTCTTGGCGTTGCGTTTCTTGGCGTCAGAGCAGGCCGAGATCGGCAAGCTCACGCCTGAGCTTCGGCGGCATCTCGATCAGCCCGGCTTTGCCCTTGCCGAGATCGGCCGGCGCGTCCGCCGGCTTCAGGTAGCGCCACCCCTGGAATGCACGGCGCGGTTGCCAGTCAGTGCGCACGACCTCGGGATCGAGGATCAGATGGCAACGGCCGATGCCCTCGTCATCGGTGAAGGGCCGGATTTCGGTGATCAGCTGGCGGCATTGGACATTGCCCTTGATCACCCAGTAGAGCGAGCCGCCGCCGGTAATCTCGGCGCCACGCGTCGGCACCATGCGGGTGGTGTGGTAGTGCTCGGCCGGTTCGCCGGCGCGGCGCGGCTCGTCGAGACGGAAGGCAATCCACTCTTCCAGATCCTCGACGCTGTCACAGCCGACGCAAAGCTTTATGAGATTGAGAGACATCGTTTAAGGTTTAGTCCAGCACGCGAACGCGTCAACGGCCTGATCGACTTCTCCACAGTGGTGGTCCATGCCGCCAGATTGGCGCTCAACACTCCACGACATTGACGGCCAATCCGCCAAGGCTGGTTTCCTTGTACTTTTCGTTCATGTCGAGACCGGTCTGGCGCATCGTCTCGATCGCGGCATCGAGCGGCACGAAATGAACGCCGTCGCCCTTGATGGCCAGCGAAGCGGCGGTCACCGCCTTGACGGCACCAAGCGCGTTGCGCTCGATACACGGCACCTGCACCAGGCCGCCGACCGGATCGCAGGTCATGCCGAGATGATGTTCCAGCGCGATCTCGGCAGCATTCTCGACCTGCTCGGGCGTGCCGCCCATGACGGCGCACAATCCCGCCGCAGCCATTGCCGAAGCCGAACCGACCTCGCCCTGGCAGCCGACTTCCGCCCCCGAGATCGAAGCATTGGTTTTGATGATGCCGCCGACCGCCGCCGCCGTCAGCAGGAAATCGCGGATGCTGGGCTGGTCGGCTTCGGGATGGAAATGCAACCAGTAGCGCAGCACTGCGGGCAGAGTGCCGGCCGCCCCATTGGTTGGCGCGGTGACGACACGGCCGCCGGCAGCGTTCTCCTCATTGACCGCCATCGCATAGATCGACAGCCAGTCGTTGGCGAGCAGCGGGTTGGGCCGGTTCTGCTGCCATTGCTCCTGCAGCTTGTCGTGCAGCATCCGGGCACGGCGGCGCACCTTGAGTCCGCCCGGCATGATGCCGTCTTGCGACAGGCCGCGCTCGATGCAGCCCTTCATGGCGCTCCAGATGCCGTCGAGGCCGGCGTCGAGCTCCCCGCGCGACATCTGCGTCTCCTCGTTGACGCGCTTCATCTCGGCAATGGAAAGCCCGCTTTTCGCTGCCATGGACAGCATTTCGACGGCGTTCTTGAACGGATACGGAACCTTCTTGCCTTCGGTTGTCGCCGAGCCCCTTGCTTTCATCCGCTGCAGTTCTTCCTCGGACACTACGAAGCCGCCGCCGATCGAATAATAGACGCGCCTCAGCAGCAACCGGTCGCCGGCATCATGGGCAGAGAAGGCCATGCCGTTGGCGTGACCCGGCAGCGGCGTCTTGCGATCCAGCACAAGATCCGTTGCCGGGTCGAAACGGTAGGACGGATGGCCGGGCGGCGAAATCCGCTTCTCGGCGGCGATGCGAGCGACGATGCCGTCTGCTAGGTCGGGATCCACCGTCTGCGGCGTCTGGCCGGCGAGGCCGAGCACCACGGCACGATCGGAGCCATGGCCGATGCCGGTATAGGCGAGCGAGCCATGCAGGCTGGCCGCGATCCGGTCGACCTTGGCGCCGGCCGGGCGCGGCCAGTCGTCTCCCGCAATCTCGTCGAGAAACCGCCGCGCGGCCGTCATCGGCCCCATCGTGTGCGAACTCGATGGGCCGATGCCGATCTTGAACAAGTCGAAAACCGAAAGGAACACGTGGGCGTTTTCTCCTGGGACCCTGTTGAGGTCTACATATAGGAATTCCCATGATGTTTTCCGCTGTTTTAAAGACCGCCGCGCTGCGCCTGCCGACCTCGTTTGCTCCGGCAGCGACATTCCAGCTTCGACCATCGAAGCGCCCCCTCCGCCTGTGGTAAAAGCAACGCATGAGCGATTCCTTTCATCTATCGATGGCCGACCTTGCGGCGCTGGGGTTCTTCCTTGCCGCGTGGGTGCTGCATACGCTCGCCGCGGACGGAATGCTGGTCAGCCGCGTGTCGCTGACGAGGGCTATGAACGCGCAGCGCGAGGCCTGGATGCGGACCATGGCCGAACGGGAGATCCGCATCGTCGACACCGCTATCATGAGCGGGCTGCAACAGGGGACTGCCTTCTTTGCCTCCAGTTCGCTGATTGCGATCGGCGGCTGTTTTGCCCTGCTCGGCGCCTCCAATCAGGTTCTGACCGTGCTGAGCGACCTGCCGTTTGGCGCCACGTCCTCACGCGCGGCCTTCCAGACGAAGGTGTTCGGGCTGGTGCTGATCCTGGCCTTTTCCTTCTTCAAGTTCGGCTGGGCTTACCGGCTGTTCAACTATTGCTCGATCCTGATCGGCGCCGTGCCGATTCCACATGGCGAGGCGTCGCGCAATCCGGTCACCGAAACGGCGGTGTGGCGTGCCGCGCGCATGAACATGCTGGCCGGAAAGCATTTCAATTCGGGCCTGCGCGGCGTGTTCTTCTCGATCGGCTATCTTGGTTGGTTCGTCGATCCCACCGTCTTCGTGCTATCGACGCTGCTGCTTCTGGCGGTACTGGTGCGCCGCCAGTTTTTCTCGGCGGCGCGGCAGGCGGTGCTCGGTCAGCCGCCCGGTCCGGGGAAAGGCCGATCGATGCGCCCCGACAGCCAATAGGCGGTGAGCCCTATCCATTCGCGGATCGCAACAGTGGTGACCTCCAGCCAGTCGCCGGGATAAGGCAAGGTGCCGATGCTTTCCTTGCCGGAAGTGCGATAGTCGACCGGCCACGGAACGGTCGAAAAGCCGGCTTTGTCGTACAGCGCCTTGGCGCGTGGCATGTGGAAGGCCGAGGTCACCAGCAACCAGGTCTCGCCCGGTTTCGGCGTCACCAGTTCCCTGGTAAAGACAGCGTTCTCGTAGGTGCTGCGGGATTTGTTCTCGAGGATCAGCCGATCGGCCGCCACGCCGAATGCGGCAAAAAGACGCGGCGCGGTATCTGCATCGCCTTCGCCGCCGCGGAACGTTTCGATGCTGCCACCGGAGATAACGACTTTCGCTGTCGGAAAGCGCCGCGCCAGCACGACCGCCTCGACCATCCGGTCGCCGCTGGAGTTCATTTCATAGCCGCCACGCACCAGATTGACGGCGCCATCCAGACTGCCGCCAAGCACTATGATACCGTCAACCTTTTCCGGCAGCGGTGGCCTGGGGAAGCGTTCCTCCAGCCGATTGAGCATCATGGGGCCGAGCGGGCTCCATATCGAAACCGCCAGAATGAGGAAGGCAAGAGCGCTGCCGGCGGTCGCCAACCGTCGCCGCCCGAACATCGCCGCGATCAGCCCCGCCAGCAGCAGGAAGATCGCGAGATTCAACGGCTCGACGAAGAACCCGAGAACCTTGGAGACATAGAAGAACATCCCTCACCCCCTCAAGATGAGAAACGATCCTACCACCATTTTTCCGGCTGAAATGTGCCCGCCGCCTGTTCGATGACATGGGCGGTCTGGAACAGCGTTTCCTCGTCGAAGGGCCGGCCGATCAGCTGCAGGCCGAGCGGCAGCCCCTTGGCGTCGAGCCCGGCCGGAACCGCTATGCCGGGCAGGCCGGCCATGTTCACCGTCACCGTAAAGATGTCGTTGAGATACATCTTGACCGGGTCGGCGGCCATGTCCTCGTCGGCGATGCCGAAGGCGGCGGAAGGCGTTGCCGGCGTCAGGATGACGTCGACGCCTGCGGCAAACACATTTTCGAAGTCACGCTTGATCAGGGTTCGAACCTTCTGCGCCTGTAGATAGTAGGCATCGTAGTAGCCGGCGGAAAGCACATAGGTGCCGATCATGATACGGCGCTTGACCTCCCGCCCGAAGCCGGCGGCGCGGGTCTTTTCATACATATCGACAATGTCCTTGCCGGGCACGCGCAAGCCATAGCGGACGCCGTCGTAACGGGCGAGGTTGGACGAGGCTTCGGCCGGCGCCACGATGTAATAGGCCGGCAGCGCATATTTGGTGTGCGGCAGCGAGATATCGACGATCTCGGCACCAGCATCCCGCAGCCAGGCAATGCCTTTCTGCCACAGCGCCTCAATCTCCGCGGGCATGTCGTCGACACGATATTCCTTGGGAATGCCGACCTTCATGCCCCTGATCGGGCGGCCGATCGCCGCCTCGTAGTCCGGCACCGGCAGGTCGACGGACGTCGTGTCCTTCGGGTCGACCGAAGCCATCGACTTCAACAGGATCGCGGCGTCGCGTACGTCGCGCGCGATCGGCCCGGCCTGGTCGAGCGACGAGGCGAAGGCAACGATGCCCCAGCGCGAACAGCGGCCATAGGTCGGCTTGATGCCAACTGTGCCAGTGAAGGCGGCGGGCTGGCGGATCGAGCCGCCGGTGTCGGTGGCGGTGGCGCCGGCGCACAGGAAGGCCGAGACCGCTGATGCGGAGCCTCCGGACGAACCGCCCGGCACCAGTTGGGCATTGTCCAACGTGCGCGCGGTCCTGGTGCCGCCCGCCGAAACGAAGCCACCCTCGCCCTGATGCGTCGTCGGCATTACCACCGTGTCGAGGCGCGAACGCCGCCACGGGTTGATGACCGGCCCGTAATACGAAGTCTCGTTGGACGAGCCCATGGCGAACTCGTCCATGTTGAGCTTGCCGAGCATGACGGCGCCATCCGCCCAAAGATTGGCGGTGATAGTCGATTCATAGCGCGGCTTGAAGCCATCCAGCACATGGCTGCAGGCCTGGGTGTGGACACCTTCGGTGCCGAACAAATCCTTGATGCCGAGCGGGATACCCTCGAGCGACCCGCCCTCGCCCTTGGCCAGTTTCGCGTCGGAGGCCTTGGCCATGTCGCGCGCCTTGTCATCGGTGACCACCACGTAGGCATTGAGCGCCGGATTGGCTCGCTCGACCGCCGATAGATAAGCCTCGGTGATTTCGGTGGCGGTGATCTCCCTGGAACGCAATTTGGCGCGGGCCTGCGAAATCGTCAGCTGGGTAAGGTCGCTCATCAGGCAAGGCTCTTTTCGTAAAACACCGACCACTCGGAATCGGGATAATCCAGTACCGGGCCGCAACGCGAAAAACCGGCGCGTTCGTAGACGGTCCAGGCGGCGGGATGACGGTCGCCCGTCTCCAGCACCAGACGCTTAAGCCCTTCTTGGCGCGCCAGCGCCTCGATACGCTCGACAATCTTCGCGCCGATCTTGTGGCCGCGATGCGAAGGTCGCGTATACATGCGCTTGACCTCGCCTACGACAGCATCGTGGCGCTTCAGTGCGCCGCAACCGATGGCAAGGCCGTTGTCGCGGGCGATGAAGACGGTCGTGTCACGGTCCGCCATCTGCTCGACCGTCAAATGGTAGCAATGCTCCGGCGGCGTCAGCTCCAGCAATGTGGCGTTGAGCTCCTCGACCAGCCCACGCACATCGTCCTGCAGCGGCGTCTCAGCCGCGATGTCGATTGCCATCAGCCTGCTACTCCACGACCTTCGGCACAAGGAAGAAATTCTCTTCGGTCGCCGGTGCATTGGCGACGATGTCGGCTGCCTTGCCGCCGTCGGTGACGACGTCCTGGCGCTTTTTCATTGCCATCGGCGTGACCGAGGTCATCGGCTCGACGCCGGAAACATCGACCTCGTTCAACTGCTCGACAAAGCCCAAAATGGCGTTCAATTCGCCGGTCATGCGCTCTGCATCCTCCTCGCTCACCGCAATACGGGCAAGATGCGCGACGCGCTTCACGGTTTTTATATCAACGGACATGTTTGTGCCTCGGGGAAAACCAGCGCTATAGCGGCGCGGCGCGTGCCGCGCAACATGCATCGTGCCATCAACTGCCCTATGGCATCGCCACGCCGTCGCAGAGGAAATAACTGCCGCCGTTGCCGCTCTGCTCGCCTTCGTCGGCGGCAGGCCGAACCGATACCAGGTCGATCTGCTTCGGGCTCATCTGTGTCAGTGAGAGAACATCGGGAAAGACGTAGCCCGGCTCCTGGCATATAGCGGTCACCGCCCAGCTTGGTGAGCGTGTCGCTTTGGTGATCTGCAGGAATTCACAATTATATTCGATGCTTTCCAGGCCATTTGCCGACAGCACGATATTGCCGCCCTCGATCACCGTCTGCAGCGTATCCTTTTTGGCCTGCGCGCAGAGGTCCTCCGATTGCAGATAGACGCCCTCGATGAAATTTTCCGCGGCCAGCGTCGGCGACGCGGCAACCAGCATGGAAATGCAAAGAGAATTTCTCAAGCGCATCGTATCGTTCCGGACCGGCTTTCTTTACACCGTAATCGTCTCGCCGATCTTCGGCAACGCAACTTTCACACCCGATCCATCCAGCCCGGCCACGAATTTGTCGGCGGTCTGATCGATCATCGGAAATGTGCCGAAGTGAGCAGGAACGACCGTCTCGAACTTGAAGAAACGCTGGCAGGCAAGGGCTGCTACCGCGCCACCCATGGTGAAGCGGTCGCCGATCGGCACGATGCCGATCTTCGGTTCGTGCAACTCGTTGATCAGCGCCATGTCGGAAAAAATGTCGGTGTCGCCCATATGATAAAGCGTCTTGTCCTCGGGAAAGTGCAGGACGAGCCCACCCGGATTGCCGAGATAGGTATTCTGGCCACCCTCGCCCGGAAAGGACGATGAATGCAGAGCCTGAACGAAGGTGGTGGTGAAGCCGCCGCAATCGACGGTGCCGCCGATATTGCCGGGATTGATCTGCTTGTCACCGACGCCCTTGCCGACCAGGTACATGCAAATCTCGAAATTGGCGACCAGCATCGCGCCGCTCTTCTTGAGCACTTCGATGGCGCCGCTGATGTGGTCGCTGTGGCCATGGGTGAGCAACACGTGCGTGACCCCTTCGGCCGGCCCTTCCCAGCCGCCTGTCCATGACGGATTGCCGACCAGATAGGGGTCGATGAGGATTTTCGCGCCTTCGATTTCGATTCGGAATGCCGAATGTCCGTACCAGGTCAGTTTCATCAATGCTTTCCTCGATTTTTGCTTCGGTAGAGGATAGAACGCCGACGGCGAAATTAAAGTGCCGCGCACGCTTTGCGCGTATAGGACGTGCGGCGTCGCGGTCAAAGGAAAAGCCGTTGGGCATCATCACCATCGAGGAGTTGCCGGCCCGGCTCGGCGGCGGCAAGACCCTGGCCGGTCTCGACCTCGGCGACAAGACAATCGGCATGGCGGTTTCCGACCGCGGCTTGTCGTTCGCCCACCCGCGCCCCGTCATCATGCGCAGGAAATTCTCGCTCGATGCCGCAGTGCTGCTCGCTCTGCTACAGAAGGAAAATGCCGGCGCCGTGGTGATCGGCCTCCCCATCAACATGGACGGCTCCGAAGGCCCGCGCGCCCAAAAATCCCGCGCTTTCGTGCGCAATATGGCTGGATTGACCGATCTGCCCTTCCTCTTTTGGGACGAACGGCTGTCGACGGTGGCGGCCGAGCGGACGCTGATCGAGATGGATTTTTCCCGCAAGAAACGCGCCGGCAAGATCGATTCTGCGGCGGCCGCTTTTATCCTCCAAGGTGTTCTCGACCGGCTTCAGGCGCTCGGCGTCGATGCCTGGTCGAAATAGCGGTTGCGCATCGCCGTGATCCAGCCACCAATCGCCTTGCGGCGGCGAAATGCCCAGAACGCCACCAGCAGCAGCCCATCGAACACGCAAGCTTTCGCCACCATGCCCGGAATAAGCGCCGGATCAACGCCGAGCATCTGTCCATAGAGCTGGAAGACGAGATCGTGTAATTGGCGGCTCAGGATGACATAGCCGAAATTGATGTCGTTGAGCGACAGAAAGAACCAGCCCCAAAACAAGAGGAGCGGAGCCGCCCACAGCGCGAACAAGGTGCGCATCAGCGGTCATCCCTCGAATCCAGCCGGCCGGAAATGCGGGCAAGCGAGGAATTATGCGCCGCTGCCTTGGCCATGACATGCGCGGCCGCTCGGATTTCGCCGGTCCCTGGAACTGCCGCGGCAACGGTCGACCGCCGCTCCGCGAGCATCGCGACATAGGACGCCAGAAGTGCCGCCAATTGCACCGCGACAATCATGAACAGCCCATTGATGCCGTGCGCGGCGCCGCCGATGACGATCAGCGACAGCACGCCCAAGGCGGAAATGAAGGCGATTCGCATGACGCTATCGGCGGGATCCGGGTTGGTCCTGTCGCTGGTCAGTGCTTCAACAAAGGCCCAGCAGAACAGCACCGCGACGACAAGCAGTGCCACGGCGAGCGGCGCCACAACGACGGCGTTTTCGAGATCGGCAAATCGAGTGTTCTGGACGGGAACGCCCAGTACGCCAAGGGCCGTCGCCACGCCTCGATTCCCGTCGATGCAAATGAACGCCAGCAGGGCGAAAACGGCCGCCCAATGCAATGCCAGAAAAGAGCTCAGAATATGCCGCATGACGCTCCTGCTTCGCAGGGCAAAGCCGCTCAAGCTGAACAATCCTTGCCTTAACCATAACACTGGGCTTTGCCACCGGCCGCCGCAATGGAAACCATTCGTTAAGGTTAACGGCCATCCACAGGGTCGCGAGAGCGGCAGCGAATTGGGCGACGGCCCTTAGTTGATCGGCGGGTAGAGCGTATCGATGATCATGCGCGCATCATGGCGGGAATCGATCATGCCATAGGTATTGCGCCACTGGCCGGCGAGGCGCGTTTCGACGAAGGCGTCGGCGATCCGCCCTGCCCCCAGCCTGCGAAGCTCTGCTGCCGCCGCCGACAATGCCAATTGCTCGGTCAAGAGCCGCGCCGAGCCCTCGTCGGTTGCAGCGACCTGCATTGCCGCCTTGAGCACGCCGACGGTGCCGCGTCCGCCGGCGCCGAGATCGCGGTCGATGCCGGCCAGCACGTCATCGAACAGGCCGGGTGCACGCCCCAGCACACGTAGCACATCGAGCGCCATGACGTTGCCGGATCCCTCCCAGATCGCGTTGACCGGAGCTTCGCGATAGTAGCGGGCGAGCGGCCCCTCCTCGACATAGCCATTGCCGCCGAGGCACTCCATCGCTTCATAGAGCAGCGGCGGCGCAATCTTGCAGACCCAGTATTTGACGACCGGCGTCATGGCGCGCGCGAAGGCCGCCTCGCCGCGGTCGCCGGCCGCCTCGTCGAAGGAGCGCGCCAGCCGGAACGACAGCGCGGTAGCGGCGGCAACGTCGAGCGCCATATCGGCCAGCACACGCTGCATCAGCGGCTGCTCGATCAGATTGGTTCCAAACACCTTGCGGTGGCGCGTGTGGTGGACGGCCTCGGCCAGTCCGGCCCGCATGATCGCCGATGAGGCGACGGCACAGTCGAGCCGCGTCAGGGTCACCATGTCCATGATCGTCTTCACGCCCGCGCCGGGCTCGCCGACCATCTCGCCGATGGCATTGACGAATTCCACCTCCGACGAGGCATTGGATCGGTTGCCGAGCTTGTCCTTCAGCCGTTGAAAACGGAAGCCGTTGCCGGATCCGTCGCCGAGCAGGCGGGGAACGAGAAAGCACGACAGTCCCTCCGGCACCTGTCCGAGCACCAGGAAGGCATCCGACATCGGCGCCGACATGAACCATTTGTGGCCGGTCAGGCGATAAAACCCGCTGCCGGCGCGCTCGGCCCTGGTGACGTTGGCACGGACATCGGTGCCGCCTTGCTTCTCGGTCATGCCCATGCCGAGCGTCAGCCCGGCTTTTTCGACCGGAGGCTTTTGGCTTTGATCGTATTTGCGCGTCGTCACCCGAGGCGCCCATTCGCGAAACAGCTTCGGGCTGGCCATCAGCGCTGCCAGCGAAGCGCTGGTCATGGTGATCGGGCAGAGATGTCCGGTCTCGAGCTCAGCCGTGAGGTAAAAGCGTGCAGCGCGCACCTGGTGGCGGCGGCCGATCTCGGCGTCGCCATTCTCCCAGACCGACGAATGCAGCCCGTTGGCAACAGAGCGGCGCATGAGCGCGTGATAGGCGGGATGGAACTCGACCTGGTCGATGCGCCGGCCCTGGCGGTCATGGGTCCTGAGCTTCGGCATCTCGACATTGGCAAGACGGGCCAGTTCCTGCGCCTCATGGGTCAGAACGAAACGGCCAAGCCCGTCGAGGTCCTTGCGCACCGGATCGGAAAAGCGCTCGGCAAGCTGGATCAGCAACGGATCGCCCCGCCAGGCGTTGCCGCCGGCCAGCGGCGGCGGCTGGTTGGTCACGTCGTCAGTCACGCTTCGTCCTTATCACCTGAAGGCTGCGAATCCAAAGCCAAGGCGGTTTATAGCCTATGGCCAGCGGCGCGCGACGAAAATACCGGGGAGAACCAATCCAATCCCAAGCCGGTGCTTGCAGCCGCGGAGCCTCCCCCCTATAGCAGCGACTTGAGATGACCGACGCATCGTCCCTGCCGCTTTATCCCCACCGCCATCTTCTGGGCATCCGCGATCTTTCCCCTGCCGACATCGAGCTTCTGCTCGACCGGGCGGACAGGGCCGTTGCCATCTCGCGGCAGTCGGACAAGAAGACATCGACGCTGCGCGGCCGCACCCAGATCAATCTCTTCTACGAAGCCTCGACCCGTACGCAATCGTCATTCGAGCTGGCCGGCAAACGGCTCGGCGCCGACGTCATGAACATGTCCGTAGCGAGTTCGTCGGTGAAAAAGGGCGAGACGCTGATCGATACGGCGATGACGCTGAATGCCATGCGTCCCGACATATTGATCATCCGCCATCAATCGGCCGGCGCGGCAGCACTTCTCGCCCAAAAAGTCGGCTGTTCGGTGGTCAATGCCGGCGACGGCGCCCATGAGCACCCTACCCAGGCGCTGCTCGACGCACTGACCATCCGCCGCGTCAAGGGTCCGTTGCCGAAGCTGATCGTGGCGATCTGCGGCGACATCCTGCATTCGCGCGTGGCCCGGTCCAACATCATCCTGCTCAACGCGCTTGGTGCCCAGGTCAGGGTCGTCGCCCCTTCGACGCTTTTGCCCGCCGGCATCGAGAAGATGGGCGTCATCGTCACCCGTTCCATGGCCGAGGGTCTGAAGGACGCCGACGTGGTGATGATGCTGCGCCTGCAGCGCGAACGCATGGAAGGCGCTTTCGTACCGTCGGTACGCGAATATTTCCGCTATTTCGGCCTCGACGCGGAGAAGCTGAAGGCGGCCAAGGACGGTGCGCTGGTCATGCATCCCGGCCCGATGAACCGCGGCGTCGAGATCGCCTCCGAGATCGCCGACGGCCCGCAAAGCGTTATCCAGGAACAGGTTGAGATGGGCGTCGCCGTGCGCATGGCGGTTATGGAAGCGCTGCTCGACCCCCGTCGAAACCACGAGGGCCGCGCCTGATGAGCATAACGGTCTTCAGCCGGGCCCACATCGTCGACCCGTCGCGCGGCATCGATGAGGTCGGCACCGTCATCGTCGAAGGCCGCAAAATCGTTGCCGCCGGCAAGGCGGCTTTGAATCAGGGCGCGCCCGAAGGCGCCACCATCATCGACTGCGCCGGCAAGACTATCATCCCTGGATTGATCGACGCGCGCGTCTTCATCGGCGAACCCGGCGGCGAACACCGGGAGACCATTGCTTCGGCGAGCATCGCTGCGGCGGCCGGCGGCGTCACCTCAATCGTCATGATGCCCGATACCGACCCGGTGATCGACAATGTCGCACTGGTCGAGTTCGTGCTGCGCACCGCCAAGGACACCGCAATCGTCAACATCTTGCCGGCAGCAGCGATCACCAAGGGGCTGGAAGGCCGCGAAATGACCGAATTCGGCCTGCTGCGCGAGGCCGGCGCGGTCGCCTTCACCGATGGCCGGCATTCGATTGCCAGCGCGCTGGTGATGCGCCGCGCGCTGACCTATGCGCGCGATTTCGGTGGCGTCATCGCGCATGAAACACAAGACGCCGACCTCGCTTCGGCCGGCGTGATGAACGAAGGCCTTTACGCAAGCTGGCTTGGCCTTGCCGGCATTCCGCGCGAAGCCGAATCGATCCCCCTGGAGCGCGATCTCGCGTTGGCTCGCCTGACCGGCGGCGCCTATCACGCTGCCAAGATTTCGACGGCTATGGCGGCAAACGCGGTAGCGCGCGCGAAAGCCGATGGCGCCAATGTCACATCAGGCGTGTCGATCCACAATCTGTCGCTCAACGAGAATGATGTCGGCGAGTACCGCACCTTCTTCCGGCTGACGCCGCCGCTGCGTGCGGAGGAAGACCGGCTGGCGATGATCGAAGCGATCAAGGACGGCACCATCGATCTCATCGTCTCCTCGCACGACCCGCAGGACGTCGACACCAAGCGCCTGCCCTTTGCCGATGCCGCGGCCGGCGCCATCGGCCTGGAAACCCTGCTAGGCGCAGCGCTGCGGCTCTATCACAATGGCGACGTGACGCTGCTCCGGCTGGTCGAGACACTGTCGACCGCGCCGGCAAGATTGTTCGGCCTGCCCGGCGGCACGCTGAAACCGGGGGCATTGGCCGACCTTTCGCTCGTCGATCTGGACGAGCCATGGGTCGTCAGCGAGAGCGGCATCCGCTCACGCTCGAAAAACACCTGTTTCGAAGGCGCTCGACTGCAAGGCAAGGTCTTGCAAACGATGGTGGCGGGCCGCACAGTGTTTTCGGCCTAGGACGAAAACAGGCGTCACGGCTTAAAATCCGCTCAGCCAAGGAAAGTTCGGGGGAACAATGGCTTACAGTCCCGTCTTGGCATTGGTGTTCGGCTATCTTCTCGGCTCGATCCCGTTTGGCCTGCTGATCACCCGTGCCGCCGGCCTCGGCGACGTGCGCAACATCGGCTCCGGCAACATCGGCGCCACCAATGTGCTGCGCACCGGCAACAAGAGCTTGGCCGCGGCCACGCTTCTGCTCGACGCCCTTAAAGGCACCGCGGCGGTGCTGATCGCAGGTCGCTTTGCGCCCGAGCTCGGACTTTGGGCCGGCTTCGGCGCGTTTTTAGGTCATCTCTTTCCGGTCTGGCTCGGCTTCAAGGGGGGCAAGGGTGTCGCCACTTACCTTGGCGTGCTGATCGGCCTTGCCTGGCAGGCGGCGCTGATCTTCGCCGTCGTCTGGCTGGCGGTGGCCTTCCTGTTCCGCTTCTCCTCGCTTGCGGCATTGACGGCAGCAGTCGTGGTGCCCATGGCGCTGTATTTCCTGAGCACGCCGCAGATTGCCGGGCTTTTCGCGGCGATGAGCCTAATCGTCATCGTAAAGCACCGCGCCAACATTGCGCGGCTGCTTGCCGGCACCGAGGGTAAGATCGGGGCCAAGGAGTGAGCGAGCCCGACGCCGGGCCGCGCCTCAGCGACCGGCAGCGGCTGAGCTGGCTTCGTCTGATCCGCACGCCGAATGTCGGCCCGGCTTCCTTTCGCGACCTGATCAACCGGTTCGGTTCGGCCGAAGCAGCGCTATCGATGCTGCCCGAGCTGATGATTTCGGGTGGCGCCAAAAAAATCGTCCGCATCCCGTCCATTGCCGAGGCCGAGGCGGAGCTGGAGACCGCCCGGCGGGCTGGCGCCCGCTTCGTCGGCATCGGCGAAGCGGATTATCCGCCGCTGATGAAAAGCATGGATCATCCGCCGCCGCTGCTCGCGGTCAGGGGCAATAGCGCGGTGTTCCGCTTGCCAGCGGTCGCCATCGTCGGCGCTCGCAACGCATCGCTGGCCGGCATCAAGATGGCGCGGATGCTGGCGGCGGATCTCGGCCGCGACGGCTATGGCATCGTCTCCGGCCTGGCGCGCGGCATCGATACGGCCGCGCACCAGGGCAGCCTTGCGACTGGCACAATCGGCGTGCTCGCCGGCGGCCTCGATTTGCCCTACCCGCCCGAAAATGCCGGCCTGTGCGACGAGATCGCCGAGCGCGGCGGCGCCATCATTTCCGAAATGCCGTTTGGCTGGCAGCCGCGCGCACAGGATTTTCCGCGCCGCAACCGGCTCGTCGCCGGTGCTGCATTGGGATTGGTGGTGGTCGAGGCCGCACAGCGCTCCGGCTCACTGATCAGCGCCCGGCTTGCCGGCGAGATGGGCCGGCTGGTCTTTGCCGTTCCCGGTTCGCCGCTCGATCCGCGCGCTGCCGGCGCCAATGGCCTGCTCAAGGATGGCGCAACCCTTGTCACCGAGGCCGCCGATATCACCAGTGCGATCGCCCCGCTGGTCGGCGCCTGGGCCCCAAGGACATCGCCGCTTGAGGAGCCGCCCGACTTTTCGGCAACGCCGCCGCCGCGCGAGGACGACCGCGACCGCGTCGTCGAGGCGCTCGGCCCGACGCCGGTGGCGGTAGACGAGATCATCCGCCACACCGGCCTGCATCCCGCGCAAGTCTTCATGGTGCTGCTGGAGCTCGACCTCGCCGGCCGGCTCGAACGCCACGCCGGCGGCAACGTCTCACTGATCTGACCGAGAGCTTGCGCATGTCACGGCAAGCAATCCCGACGTGATCCCGATGGCCGATCCGAGCAACAAACCAAAGCAGACGCTGTTCACTCGCACGACGGCCCTCGTCTGGTCAGCGCTGAGCGTCATACTGGCGCTGCAATGGTCGATGGATCTCGGCATGTCGGGTTTTCCCGACGGCTACATAACGCCCTTCGCAAGAGCGACCAGCACGCTTTTGGGCATTCTGACGGCAGCCTGCATGGCCCAGGGTCTCTACTTTTTCTTGGCCGGTGTGTTGGGCAGGAAGGTAAGCGCTACCCGTCTCGGTGTACAAATCCTTGCCGCAGCGGTTCTTACCGTGGCGCCAGTGCTTATCGTGAAGGATTGTCCGGGTTCTCAGCTGTGCAGCAAGGCCTATGAGGCACTCACAGGCACCATGCTGGACGATGGGGCGGGCGGCTAAAGCCACTGCATGCGTTCGGCACGAGGTTGTCACCCAAGTCTTAGGTACAATCTGTTACCTATGTCTCCGGGTTGGACACTTTTGATTTTGGTGAGCGCGATGGGATTCGAACCCATGACCTACTGATTAAAAGTCAGTTGCTCTACCGGCTGAGCTACGCGCTCCCGCGGGCTCAGAAAGGCCGCCCTCGAAATTGCGCGGAACATAGGGAGAGTGCCTCTGCCGGTCAACCGGAAAAAGACGGCTCGCAAACCGGACTGTCCTGCAGTGTCATCATGCCGTGCGGAGCGCTTCGGCGTCGACGGAACGGCCTCGTTCTCGCGCAAGACCGAAGCTCGCCCTCTATGCCGACAAAGGCAAGCAGCAAATCGGAAGAACCTTTGCGGATCAGCAACTTGGGATTTTTGGCGGAACAATTTGCGCAGCCTGCCCGTTTCCCGCGATAAGGGACATGCGTTTCAAGGAGAAGACGGAGAAGACCATGAATAGGATCATGTCGGGCCTGCTGGCGACCACTCTTTCGATCTCATTCGCTGCCGCGGAGATCGTGCCAGTCAACGCTCAGCCCAGCTATGCGCCCCCGGCCCAGGGGCTCACCTCGAATGTCCAGACCGTCCAGTACGAGCCGTGGCGGAGGCACCGGAATTTCAATCGCGATTTCTCGCGTCGCGATTTCCGTCGCAATTTTTCGCGTGACGACGGCATGTACTGGCGTGGCCATCGCGGCTATCGCGAATATCGTCGCGGCTATCGCCGTCACGGCGATTTCTGGTTCCCGCTGGCTGCGTTTGCTACTGGAGCGCTGATTACCGGCGCGATCGTCAACCAGAATCGTGTCTATCGTGGCGATGCCCACGTGCAGTGGTGCTATGACCGTTATCGGAGCTATCGCGCTTCTGACAACACTTACCAGCCCAACTACGGTCCGCGCCGGCAGTGCCGGTCGCCTTACTGAGTCCCAGATTAGAGGCTGCAAGCCCGCGCCCGAAACGGCGCGGGTTTTTCATTAGTGCGAATCCCGGGGCATCGGGGCATCCCTGCCTATTGCGTACTTAGCGTCCTGCGCACAGCGTGGCGCCAACCGGCCAGCTTGGCCGCACGTGTCGAAGCATCCATGTCCGGCTTGAACCGGCGCTCGAGCGCCCAACTCCTGGCGAATTCCCGCGCCTTCGGCCAGACACCGGCCTTCGAGCCGGCCAGCCATGCCGCACCGAGTGCTGTCGTCTCGAGAATTGTCGGCCGGTCGACCGGCGCATCGAGAATGTCGGCCAGCCGCTGCATGGTCCAGTCCGACGCCACCATGCCGCCATCGACCCTGAGCACGGTCTTGGCCGAGGCGGCCTTCCAGTCCTTGCGCATGGCGTCAAGCAGGTCGCGTGTTTGGAACGCGACTGATTCCAGTGCCGCGCGGGCAAATTCCGCCGGCCCCGAGTTGCGGGTCAGCCCGAAGATGGCGCCGCGCGCTCCGGCATCCCAGTGCGGTGCCCCGAGCCCGACGAAAGCCGGCACAAGATAGACGTTCTGCGTCGGATCGGCTTCCGCTGCCAATTTGCCGCTATGCTCGGCCTTGCCGATTACCCTGATGCCGTCGCGCAGCCATTGCACGGCGGCGCCCGCGATAAAGATCGAGCCTTCCAGAGCGTAGGTGGTCTTGCCGTTCAGCCTGTAGGCGATGGTGGTCAAAAGCCGGTTCTTCGAACGCACCAGATCGCTGCCGGTGTTGAGCAGCGCGAAGCAACCGGTGCCGTAGGTGGATTTCATCATGCCTGGCTCGAAACAGGCTTGGCCGATCGCCGCCGCATGCTGGTCGCCGGCCACACCGAGGATTCTGATCTGTGCACCAAACAGGCTTTTGTCGGTGATTCCAAAATCATCGGCACAATCTTTCACCTGCGGCAGCATTCTTGCAGGTATGCCAAGAATGGCCAGCAGCTCGTCGTCCCAGGCGTTTTGTTCGATGTTGTAGACCAGTGTGCGCGAGGCGTTGGTGGCGTCAGTGGCGTGGACCTTGCCGCCGGTCAGCCGCCAAATCAGGAAACTGTCGATGGTGCCGGCCAGCAGCTCGCCCTTCTCGGCGCGTTTTCTTGCGCCCTTCACCTTGTCCAGCATCCAGGCGATCTTGGTGCCGGAGAAATACGGATCGAGCAGCAGGCCGGTCTTTTTCGTGAATTTCTTCTCCAGTCCCAGCTTCTTCAATTTCTGGCACAGCGGCGCGGTGCGGCGGTCCTGCCAGACAATCGCGTTGTGGATCGGCTTGCCGGTCTCCTTGTCCCAGATGACGACGGTTTCGCGCTGGTTGGTGATGCCGATCGCCGCGACATCCGCCGCATTGCGGCCGGCTGTCTTCAGCGCAGCCTCTACCGTTTCCACGACACTCGACCAGATCTCCTCGGGATCGTGCTCGACCCAGCCGGAGGCCGGATAATATTGCGTGAATTCCTTTTGCCCGCTGCCGACGACCATCATCTTGTCGTCGAACAGGATCGCCCGGCTCGATGTCGTCCCCTGGTCGATTGCAAGGATATATCCGGTCATTCTCTCTCCCGTCGAAGCGAATTCAAGGTGCTACGATGTCTCGACGCCAGATGGCGCGGAGCCGTTCACGCAAACAGGGGAGACGGCAACATGCCGCCTCCCCTGAGCATGGCGATGCGGGCGCGGACGCCCGCATCAAACGGTCCTATTGCTGCCAGCTCTTCACCAGCTCGTCGTAGTTGATGGTGACCGGCTTTTCCTTCTCGTTCTCGATCTTGAGCTGAGGAGCGAGATTGCCCTTCTTGACCGCGTCCGTATTCCAGTAGGCGAGGTCATGCTCTTCGGCCATCTTCGGGCCGATATCGCCCTGGACGCCCGACTTCTCGATGCGGCTCATCACCTTTTCCTGCTCGCCGCAGAGCGAGTCCATCGCTTCCTGCGCGCTCTTGGCACCCGACGAAGCATCGCCGATCGCCTGCCACCAGAGCTGTGCCAGCTTAGGATAGTCCGGCACGTTGGTGCCGGTCGGCGACCACTGGACGCGCGCCGGCGAGCGGTAGAACTCGATCAAGCCGCCGAGCTTTGGCGCACGTTCGGTGAAGCTCTTGTCGTGGATCGTGCTCTCGCGGATGAAGGTCAGGCCGACATGGCTCTTCTTCACGTCGACCGTCTTCGAGGTGACGAACTGCGCGTAGAGCCAGGCGGCCTTGGCGCGGTCGGTCGGCGTCGACTTCATCAGCGTCCAGGAACCGACGTCCTGATAGCCGAGCTTCATGCCGTCCTTCCAGTAGACGCCATGCGGCGACGGCGCCATGCGCCATTTCGGCGTGCCGTCGTCGTTCAGCACCGCCTTGGCGCTGGCGTCGACCATGCTGGCGGTGAAGGCGGTGTACCAGAAGATCTGCTGGGCAACCGCGCCCTGCGCCGGAACTGGCCCCGATTCGGAGAAGGTCATGCCTTGGGCTTCCGCCGGTGCATAGGCCTTCAGCCAATCGAGGTACTTCTGGATGGCATAGACAGAAGCCGGGCCATTGGTGTCGCCGCCGCGCGCCGTGCAGGAACCGACCGGACGCGAATTCTCGTCGACCTTGATGCCCCATTCGTCGACGGGCAGACCGTTCGGAATGCCCTTGTCGCCATTGCCGGCCATCGACAGCCAGGCGTCGGTGAACCGCCAGCCGAGCGACGGGTCCTTCTTGCCATAATCCATATGGCCGTAGACCTTCTTGCCATCGATCTCACGCCCGGTGAAGAACTCGGCGATGTCCTCATAGGCCGACCAATTGACCGGCACGCCGAGGTCGTAGCCGTATTTGGCCTTGAAGTCCGCCTTGTTCTTCTCGTCGTTGAACCAGTCGTACCGGAACCAGTAGAGGTTCGCGAACTGCTGGTCGGGAAGCTGGTAGAGCTTCTTGTCGGGCGCGGTGGTGAACGAAGTGCCGATGAAATCCTTCAGGTCGAGATTCGGGTTGGTGACATCCTTGCCGTCGCCTGCCATCCAGTCGGTCAGGTTGCGCACCTGCTGGTAGCGCCAGTGCGTGCCGATCAGATCGGAATCGTTGACCCAGCCGTCATAGAGGTTCTGGCCGGTCTGCATCTGGGTCTGGATCTTCTCGACGACGTCGCCTTCCTGGATGACGTCATGCGTAACCTTGATGCCGGTGATGGCCGTAAAGGCCGGCGCCAGCACCTGCGATTCATACTGATGCGTGGCGATGGTTTCGGAAACCACCTTGATATCCATGCCGGCGAAAGGTTTCGCGGCATCGATGAACCATTGCATCTCGGCTTCCTGGTCGGCGCGCGAAAGCGTCGAAAGGGGCCCGATTTCCTTATCGAGGAAGGCCTTGGCCTCGTCCATTCCGGCATAGGCATTGCTTGCCCCGAGCAACAGGACAAGCGCAGTTGTTGATGTCAAGAATTGCCGTCGCATGTATTTCCTCCACTGTTAAAGTTCAAAGTGCGATCTGGATCGGCGGCCGGCACGCCGCCGTTCCAACAGTTTCCCCCTCTATACGTAGCGGAACACGCCGACGGCGTAGACCACGGAGAGAGCGAGAGCCCACCACAGATTGGGTCCGACTAGACCCAGCCAAGCGAGATGGATAAAGGCGCTGCCAAGCAGCGACAGGAACAGGCGGTCGCCACGCGTCGTTTCGAACCGCAGCACGCCGACGCGCGGATTGCCGCCCGGCGAGACGTATTCCCACGCCGCCATGCCGCAAAGCAGCAGAAAGATGGTTCCAAAGAAGGCCGCGGTCGGCCACGTCCAGGCCATCCACGAAAAATCGAGGTTGGACGAGAGGTTAAATCCCCACAGGCGGATATTGGCCGGATCGCTGAAGCCCACCGTTATTGCCACGAAATCGATTTGAAGTGCCACCCAGGCCACGACGACCAGGGCGAGAAGCAGCACGGCCCACCACCATGGGCTTCTGTCGACCTGCTCCATCATACCCTCCCCAGGGCAAAGCCCTTGGCGATGTAGTTGCGCACAAACCAGATGACGAGCGCGCCGGGAATCAGCGTCAGCACGCCGGCTGCGGCGAGCAGCCCCCAATCCATGCCGGCGGCCGAAACGGTGCGGGTCATGGTCGCGGCGATCGGCTTGGCATCGGTTGTCGTCAGCGTACGGGCGATCAAGAGCTCCACCCACGAGAACATGAAGCAGAAGAAGCACGCCACGCCGATGCCGCTCGCAATCAGCGGCATGAAGATCTTGATGAAGAAGCGTGGGAACGAATAGCCGTCAATATAGGCGGTCTCGTCGATCTCCTTGGGTACGCCCGACATGAAGCCTTCGAGGATCCACACCGCCAGCGGCACGTTGAACAGGCAATGCGCCAGAGCCACGGCGATGTGGGTGTCGATAAGGCCGAAGGCCGAATAAAGCTGGAAGAATGGCAGCGCGAACACCGCCGGCGGCGCCATACGGTTGGTCAGCAGCCAGAAGAACAGATGCTTGTCGCCGAGGAAGCGATAGCGCGAAAAGGCATAGGCAGCAGGCAGTGCCGCAGCCACCGAAATCACCATGTTCATAACCACATAGGTGATCGAGTTGATGTAGCCAGAGTACCAGGACGCGTCGGTGAAGATGGTGCGGTAATTCGCCAATGTCGGTGCGTGCGGGTAGAGCGTCAGCGACGAGACGATCTCGCCATTGGTCTTGAAGCTCATATTGATGAGCCAGTAGATCGGCAAAAGCAGAACGATGATGTAGAGCGTCGGCACGATCCACCACCAGCGCGACTCCTCGCCGCGACGGCGCATCAGCCGTGCGATCTCGTCCTGCCGTAGCGTGCTGGCAAGCCCTTCCGAAGCTGTCGTCTCGCTCACTCTGTCGGCTCTTTCGTCAGCGCGGCTCATCTCAGCGCTCCGCGTCGTAATTGGTCATCACGGTGTAGAACACCCATGACAACAACAGGACGATAAGGAAGTAGACCAGCGACATCGCCGCCGCCGGGCCGAGGTCGAACTGGCCGAGCGCCGTCTTGACGAGATCGATCGAAAGAAAGGTCGTCGAGTTGCCGGGTCCGCCGCCGGTCACCACGAACGGTTCGGTGTAGATCATGAAGCTATCCATAAAGCGCAGCAGCACGGCGATCAGCAGCACGCGGTTCATCTTCGGCAGCTGGATGTAACGGAACACCGCCCAGCGCGAGGCACCGTCGATCTTGGCCGCCTGATAAAAGGCATCCGGGATCGAGACCAGGCCGGCATAGCAGAGCAGAACGACGAGGCTGGTCCAATGCCAGACGTCCATGATGATGACCGTGACCCAGGCGTCATATGGGTCTTGCACATAATTATAGTCGATGCCGAGCGCGTTGACGTAATAGCCGAGCAGGCCAATGTCGTTGCGCCCGAACACCTGCCAGATGGTGCCGACGACGTTCCACGGGATCAGCAGCGGCAACGCCATCAAAACAAGGCAAACAGGCACGCCCCAACCCTTCTTCGGCATATTGAGCGCAATGAAGATGCCGAGCGGCACTTCGATCGCCAGGATGATGAAGGAGAAGACAAGGTTGCGGATCATCGCCTGCCAGAAGCGGCTGGAGGAAAGCAGTTCCTCGAACCATTCCGTGCCGGCCCAGAAGAAGACGTTATTGCCGAAAGTGTCCTGCACCGAATAATTGACGACCGTCATCAGCGGTATGACCGCCGAGAACGCCACCAGCAGCAGCACCGGCAGCACCAGGAACCAGGCTCTGTTGTTCCAGGTCTTTTCCACTTCAGGCTCCCATCTCGACGCGCCAGGAATCGGCATAGATGTTGATGCCGGCCGGGTCGAACCGCACCTTCGGATCAGCCGGAACTGTCTCGTCCTCGCCGATGACGGCGGCGATCTCGCGTCCTTCGAGATTGGCACGGACCACCTTGTGGCGGCCGACGTCCTCGACCTTGCTGACCCGGACGGCCATGCCCTGGCTGCCCAGGCGCACATATTCGGGACGGATGCCGAGCTCGATGGCGCCGCCGCCCGCCTTGGGCACGCCCGGCAGTTCGATCTGCTGCGAGCCCAGCTTCGCTGTCTTGCCGTCGATCGCCACCGGCATGACATTCATGCCGGGCGAGCCGATGAAATAGCCGACAAAGGTGTGGCGCGGGCGCTCGAACAGCTCCGCCGGTGTGCCGATCTGCACGATTTCGCCGTCATACATGACGACCACCCTGTCGGCGAAGGTCAACGCCTCGGTCTGGTCGTGCGTGACATAGACCATGGTGTAGCCGAAGCGGCGGTGAAGCTGCTTCAACTGCGAGCGCAGCACCCATTTCATATGCGGGTCGATGACGGTCAAAGGCTCGTCGAACAGGATGGCATTGACGTCGGAGCGCACCAGCCCGCGTCCGAGCGAGATTTTCTGCTTCTGGTCGGCGGTCAGTCCGCGCGCCTTTCGTTTGGCCATATCGGCCAGCCCGGTCATCTCCAGCGTCTCGCGCACCTTGCGGTCGACGTCGGCCTCCGGCACGCCGCGATTGCGCAGCGGGAATGCCAGATTGTCGTAGACGGTCATCGTGTCGTAGATCACCGGGAACTGGAAGACCTGCGCAATGTTGCGCTCTTGGGTCGACAGATTGGTCACGTCCCTGCCGTTGAACAGCAGCTGGCCATGCGAGGGATGCAGCAATCCCGAAATGATGTTGAGCAGCGTGGTCTTGCCGCAGCCGGATGGGCCGAGCAGCGCATAAGCGCCGCCATCCTCGAACGTGTGGTGCACTTCCTTCAGCGCGAAATCGGCATCCGTGCGCGGGTTCTGCAGATAGGAGTGGCGGATATGATTGACATCGATGCGCGCCATCGCTTCCTCCTAGGCCGCCAGCTTCGGCGCGGCCACGGCGCGGCCGTGCTCGTCGAAGACCATGATGTGGCGCGGGTCGATGAACACCTCGACCTCCTCGTCCGGCTCGAAGTCGCGAATGCCGTGGGTCAGCATGACCCAGCGCGCATCGGCAAAATCGAGATGGATGAAGCTTTCCGATCCGGTGATCTCAGTGATCGTCACCTTTGCGCGCACCGGCACTGCGGCGGCGTTGGGCCGATCGAGGGACAGATGATGCGGCTGGAAGCCGATCGTATAGATCGCATCGGCAATGCCGAAGAGTTCCGCCGGCACCGGCAATTTCACGCCGCCCTCGAGCAGGAAATCCAGGCCCTTCTTGGCAAGCACGATGGTGTTGAGCGGCGGATCGGCGAAGGTTCTCGCCGTCACCAGATCGACCGGTTTGCGGAACACTTCGATGGTCGGCCCGAACTGGGTGATGCTGCCCTCGGAAAGCGTTGCCGTGTTGCCGCCGAGCAGCAAAGCCTCGTGCGGCTCGGTCGTGGCATAAACAAAGATTGTACCGGCGGCCGCGAAGACTTTCGGCAGTTCCGCGCGTAATTCTTCACGCAGCTTGTAGTCGAGATTGGCGAGCGGCTCGTCGAGCAGCACGAGGCTGGCATTCTTGACGATGGCGCGGGCCAGCGCGGTGCGCTGCTGCTGGCCGCCCGACAGACTGAGAGGCGTCCGGTCGAGATAGGGCGTTAGTTTGAGAAGGGCGGCGGCATTGCGCACCTCCCTGTCGATCGTTGCCTGATCCGTGCCGGCCACCCGCAGCGGTGAGGCGATGTTTTCGTAGACCGTCATCGCCGGATAATTGATGAATTGCTGGTAGACCATGGCGACGTTGCGCTTTTGCACCGGCATGCCGGTGACATCCTTGCCATCGAACCAGACCGAGCCCGAGGTCGGCACGTCGAGGCCCGCCATCAGCCGCATCAGGCTGGTCTTGCCGGAGAGCGTCGGCCCGAGCAGGACGTTGAGCGAGCCGTGCTGAAGCGTCAGCGAGACGTCGCGGCTATGTTCCGCTGCACCCACCGTCTTCGTCACGTTTCTCAGTTCAAGCATGATGCCTCCTCCCAGGCTTTCTGCATCAGTCGGCCGTTCCTATTCGGCAGCCGCTACGTGCTGCCGGCTTATTCCGCGCATGAACTCGTCGAGCACTGCCGCCTGCTCACGGCTGAGACGCAGGCCGCGCTTGGTCCGGCGCCACAATACATCCTCGGCAGTCATCGCCCATTCGTTTTCGACGAGGTAGCGCACCTCGGCTTCGTAGAGATCGGCGCCGAAGTTGCGGCCAAGATCGACGTTCGACTTGGCGAGGCCCAGCAGCTTCCTTGCGCGGGTGCCGTAGAGCCGGGTCAACCGGCGGGCCAGCCGGGCGTCGAGGAACGGGTACGCCGTTTTCAGTTTCGCCACCTCGGCATCGAAGCCGGTGACGGGAAAGTCACCGCCGGGCAGCGGCGCGTTTGCCGTCCATGGTTTGCCGCGCTTGCCGAGAAAACCCTCGATCTTCTCGAGCATCGATTCCGACAATCGGCGGTAGGTCGTGATCTTGCCGCCAAAGGCGTTGACGATCGGGGCGGCACCCTCGCCTCCATCGGCCTTCAGCACATAGTCTCGGGTGGCTTCCTGCGCCTTTGAGGCGCCATCGTCGTAGAGCGGTCGCACCGCGGAATAGGTCCAGACGATATCCGACGGCTTGACCGGCTGCGCGAAATATTCGCTTGCCGCAGCGCAGAGATAGTCGATCTCGGCGTCATTGATCCTGACGTTGTGCGGATCGCCGGGATAGTCACGGTCGGTGGTGCCGATGAGCGTGAACTCGTCCTCGTAAGGGATGGCGAAAATGATGCGCCCGTCCTTGTTCTGAAAGAAATAGGCGCGTGGGTCGTCGAATTTCTTGCCCACGACGATATGGCTGCCTTGTACGAGGCGGACATTGTGCACGTCGTTCAAGCCGACGGTGGCCGACAGCACCTGATCGACCCACGGGCCGGCGGCATTGACCAGCAGCCGCGCCTTGACCTCCTCGGTATCGCCGGTCCGCACATTTTCAAGCCTGACCGTCCAGAGATTGCCTTCGCGGCGTGCGCTGACGACCTTTGTTCGGGTTCGAATGGTTGCGCCGCGCTCGGCAGCGTCGCGGGCGTTCAACACAACCAGCCGGGCATCGTTGACCCAACCGTCCGAATATTCGAACGCCTTTCGAAACAGCGGCTTCAGCGGCTTGCCGGCCGGATCCTTGGCCATGTCCAGCGTTTTCGTCGGCGGCAGCAATTTGCGCCCGCCAATATGGTCGTAGAGGAAAAGCCCGAGCCGGATGAGCCAGGCCGGACGCAGTCCCTTGGCGTATGGCAGCACGAAGCGCATCGGCCAGATGATATGCGGCGCGTTCTTCCACAGGACCTCGCGTTCCATCAACGCTTCGCGCACCAGACGGAATTCGTAGAATTCGAGATAGCGCAAGCCGCCATGGATCAGTTTGGTCGAGCCGGAAGAGGTCCCGCTGGCCAGATCGTTCATCTCGGCAAGAAAAACCGAAAAGCCACGTCCAACGGCATCGCGGGCGATGCCGCAGCCATTGATGCCGCCACCGATGACGAAAATGTCATGAATCGGTGATGCGCTCAAAGAATCCTCCCTCGATTTCGCATTGCAGCATTTTTGGGTTCTTGCGAAACCGTAGAGGAATTATTTCGAAATGATAACGAATGTCAAACGAAATATGATAGGCGGAAGATGCCGCAACGGCATCTCTAGGATAGCGACGTTTCGATCAGCTGAACTTCTGCCTCCTGGCAGATCTTACGCACCGACGGGATGTCGCAACGATCGGTGATAAAGGTGTTGACCTGCGACAGATGGCCGATGCGGACGGGCGCGGTGCGCTCGAATTTGGTCTGGTCCGACACCAGGATCACATGTCGGGCGTTGGCGATGATCGCCTGAGCCACCTTCACCTCGCGAAAATCGAAGTCGAGCAGTGCGCCGTCATGGTCGATGGCCGAGGCGCCGATCACCGCAAAATCGACCTTGAACTGCCTGATGAAATCGACCGCGGCCTCGCCGACCACACCGCCGTCGGAACCGCGCACGACACCGCCAGCGATCACCACCTCGATCGAAGGATATATGCGCATCCTGTTGGCAACATTGATGTTATTGGTGATGACCATCAGGCCGCTGTGATCGAGCAGCGACTTGCTGACAGCTTCCGTCGTTGTCCCGATATTGATGAACAGAGACGCGTTGTCGGGGATCAGCCGGGCTGCTGCGCGGCCGATCGCCTCCTTCTCCTCGGCGGCGATCTTGCGCCGAGCCTCATATTCCATGTTCTCGATGCCGGAGGGGAACAATGCCCCGCCATGGATGCGGGACAAGAGCCGCTGGTCGCAGAGATCGTTGAGATCCTTGCGGATCGTCTGCGGCGTCACGTTGAAATGCGTCGCCAGTTCCTCGACCAGTACGCGGCCATGGTCCTTGGCCATCTGGATGATTTCGGAATGACGCGGCGACAGATACATCTAGCAACCTCTCATTTTCGTTTTTCTCGTCTATAGCTGAAAACGAAAGCCATGAACAGGTATGGGCCGGCTAATGAAAATCGGGCGACTGCAGAGAGAAAAGCTCCGGCGCAATCTCGACGAGGGTATCAACTCAGCCCCCGCGCGATCTCAGTGATGACCTCGAAAGCAGTATCGACGTCCGCCGCAGTCGTTTCGAACTGCCCGACCTGAAAGCGGATCGCCACCTGCCCGTCCACCCGGGTCTGCGTCAGGTAAATGCGGCCGTCATCGTTGATCGCGCTGACCAACCGCAAATTGTGCTCGTCAGAGTCGATGGCCGCAGCCGCGAGATGGCGGAATGAGAATAGCGACAGCATCGGTTCCGTGACGATCTCGAAATCCGGTTCCCGAGCCAGCCGCGCGGCGAGGCTCTCGCTCCAGGCGACATGGTTGCGGATCATGGTCCGCAGATTTTCCAAGCCATGCGCACGCAGCAGGAACCAAAGTTTCAGCGCGCGGAATCTTCGGCCGAGCGGCACCGACCATTCGGAGTAGTTGATGACCCCGTCGCGGCCATGCGTCTTGAGGAATTCGGGCTTGATCGCCAGCGTGCGGACCAGGTCTTCCGGCTGGCGGATGAACTGCATCGAGCAATCGAACTGTGCCCCCAACCATTTATGCGGGTTGAAGACGATGGAATCGGCATTTTCGGCGCCGGTCCAGAAATGCCGGAACTCGGGGCAGATCATGGCGGAGCCGGCCCATGCGGCATCGACATGCAGGTAGAGCCCGTGCCGCTTCGCCACCTCGGCAACAGCCGCCACATTGTCGGTGCCGCCGGTACTTGTGCCGCCGACGCTGGCGATGATGCCCGCCGGCAGCATGCCGTTTTCGCGGTCGGTAACGATCGCGGCTTCCAGAGCCGCCGTCTGCATGGCGCGGAAGGGTCCGGCGACCGGAATGCGCACGAGGTTCGCCTCGCCGATGCCCGACACCCAGATCGCCCGGTCGATGGAAGTATGGACCTGGTCGGAAGAATAGACCCTCACGACCGGCTGCCCTTGCAAGCCGTTCTTGTTGCCTTGCCAGTCGAGCGCGCGCTCGCGCATGGTCAGCACGGCGGCAAGCGTCGCCGACGAAGCCGAATCCTGCATGACGCCGGAGAATCCCTCCGGCAAACCAAGCGCCTGCCGCATCCAGTCGACGACACGCGTCTCGAGCTCGGTTGCCGCCGGCGAGGTCTGCCAGAGCATGCATTGCGCGGCCATCGCGGAAACCAGATACTCGGCCACGACGGAGACCGGTGCCGCATTGGCCGGGAAATAGGCGAAGAAACGCGGATGCTGCCAGTGCGTCATGCCAGGCAGGATCTTTTGTTCGAAATCGGCGAAGATTGCCTGCATCGTTTCGCCGTCTTCCGGCGGCGCGGCATCGATGCTTTTGAAGATTTCGCCCGGCTCGACAAGCGGCCGCACCGGTCTCTCGCGAAGGCTGTTTCTGTAGTCGACGCCCCATTCAGCCGCTCGCAGCGACCACTCGCGGAATTCGTTGCTATTCATCTTCTTCGCCTCCGTGGCGCCTCATCGAGCCGCGATCAAAGAGCACGAAAAACGAAGGTTTTCATTCGGGAAAATCAGGCAGACTGGCAAAGGCGGTCTTCAGCGCGTTCGACCAGCTATCCGAGATCGTACGATAATATTGATCGTCCTGGGTTATTCGCTTTTTGAGGCCGACGTTGAAAGTGTCCTTTTCATAGAACAGCAGGTCGAGCGGCAGGCCGACCGACAGGTTCGACTTCAGCGTCGAGTCGAACGACACCAGCAGCAATTTCACCGTCTCGGCGAAACTCATCGTCCTTTCATAAGCGCGGATAATGATCGGCTTGCCGTATTTGGTCTCACCGATCTGGAAGAACGGCGTGTCGTCGGTCGATTCGATGAAATTGCCTTCCGGATAGATCATGAACAGGCGCGGCGCGCTGCCCTTGATCTGACCGCCGAGGATGAAGGAGGCGTTGAAGTAGGAATCCGCCTTTTCGCCAGCCGGCGACGAACTGGCGATGACCTCCTTGACGGTGTCTCCGACCAACCGGACTGTCTGGTACATGGAGGGCGTTTCGAGCAGCGTGGCACGGCGCTCCGCCACTGCCTTGGTGCGTTCGTCGAGCAGGCTGACCACGGCCTGGGTCGTCGCCAGATTGCCGGCCGACATCAAAACGATGACGCGCTCGCCCGGCTCTTCCCAGACATGCATCTTCCTGAAGGTCGAGATCGAATCCATGCCGGCGTTGGTGCGCGTGTCCGACATGAACACGAGCCCGCGATCGATCTTCAGGCCGACGCAATAGGTCATCGAATCTCTTTGGCAACAATCTTGCCGGGGATTACTGCTCCACGGTGACGGTGACCGCAAGCTGTTCTTCCGCCTGTCCCAGCCGAATTCCAGATACCGGCGTGGCGTCGCGATAATCGCGGCCGGTCGCCACCTTCACATAACGCTCGTCCGGAGAAATGCCGTTGGCGACATCGAAGGCGACCCAGCCGAGGCCCGAGACATGCGCCTCGGCCCAAGCGTGGCTTGCCGCCTGCTCGATGGCCGCATCCATCATCAGGTAGCCGCTGATATAGCGGGCCGGAAAATCCATGGCACGCGCCGCGGCAACGAAGATGTGGCTGTGGTCCTGGCAAACGCCGGTCTTGAGCGCCAGGGCCTCTTCGGCCGGCGTCGTCACGTTGGTGGTGTCCGGCGTATAAGCGACGCGCTCGCCGATCACCGCCATCAACCGGTGCAGCCTTTCGATGTCGGTACCCTTGCCGACCGAGGCAGCAAGCTCGCGAATGCCGCTGCCGATCGTCGTCAGCGGCGTTTCCTGGCCGAACAGCCAGAGCGGCGCGAAACCCTGGTGCGGTCCGCAGACGCCAGCGGTGTCGCGCGTCACCACTTCGCCGGCTGCTTCGACGGTGATGAAGTCGCGCTCGCCCTCGACGCTCAACAGCCGGGTATCATTGCCGAAATGGTCGGTGAAGCGCACTTCCTCGCGTGCGCCTTCGATCTTCAGCGCCCAGGACAGTACCGTCTGGGTGCGCCCGTTCACCGGGAGCAGCCGCAAACGCTGCAACAGATAATGCACGGGCGCATCGTAGCGGTATTCGGTTCGGTGGGTGATCTTCAGCCGCATCGCTCTCGTCCCTGGAGCATGAGCTTTTCCGAAAACCGATCTCCGCTTTTTTGGATCATGCTCAATAGAACCTGTAATCCTGCGCGATCTCGTCGCCGAGCCTGGTGTTGTCGCGGATGAAATTGGCCAGGAATTCGTGCAGGCCGGCGTCGAAAATATCCTTGATCGACCCGGCCGTCAGCATGGCCTGGGTCTTGGCAGCCGTTGCATGACAGGCGTGGCGCTCCCCATAGTCGTCACCCAGGAATTTGAGATGCTCCGTCAGGAAGCGGTAGCAAAAGGTCAGCGAGCGCGGCATGCGGACGTTGAGGATCAGATAATCGGCGATGTTGCTCGGCTTGTAGTCGGCATCATAGACCCAGCGATAGGAACGGTGCGCCGACACCGAGCGCAGGATCGATTCCCACTGGTAGTTGTCGAGCGTCGAGCCGACCCAGGAGATCGACGGCAACAGCACGTAGTATTTCACATCCAGGATGCGCGCGGTGTTGTCGGCGCGTTCGACATACGTGCCGAGCTGCGAAAAATCGAAAATCTCGTTGCGCAGCATCGTGCCGTAGAACGAGCCGCGGATCAGCGCCGTCTCGCGTTTGATTGCGTCGAGCGCGTTGGGCAGGTCGCGCTCGTCGATCGGCTTGGCCAGCATCCGCTTCAGCGACATCCAGGCTTCGTTGATGCTTTCCCAGGTTTCACGCGTCAATGCCGTGCGCACCATGCGGGCATTGTTACGGGCCGTTTCGATAGACGACATCGTGCTCGACGGGTTCGATGTGTCGCGCAGCAGATAGTCGGCGACATTGGCGGCGGTGTAGTCGGAATATTTCTGCGTGAAGCTGGCGTCTGAACCGGCGCTGAGCAGCACCGAATTCCACTCCTCCGAAGCGTTCTGGGTACGAGTCAGCGCCATGCGCAGGCCGGCATCCACCAATCGCGCCATGTTTTCCGCCCGCTCGATGTAGCGGTTCATCCAGTAGAGCCCGTTGGCGGTGCGGCCGAGAAGCATGTCAGGCGGTCCTGTGGTGAATAGTGAAAGGTGAATGGTGAATGGTGACTATCCAGATTCCAGGGCACGATTCCGCGCGCTTCACTTCAGGGCATTTCACCAACATTAACGACCCATATCCTTATCTATTCACTATTCACTATTCACTATTCGCTATTCCCTACTCGCTACTTCCACTCTAATCATCCAACACCCACGTATCCTTCGTGCCCCCGCCTTGCGAGGAATTGACGACCAGCGAGCCTTCCTTGAGCGCTACTCGGGTCAGCCCGCCGGGCACGATCTGGATACGGTCGGAAACCAGCACATAGGGGCGCAGATCGACATGGCGCGGCGCCAGCCCCTTGTCCGTCAGGATCGGACAGGTCGACAGCGCCAGCGTCGGCTGAGCAATGTAGTTCGACGGTTTTGCCGCGAGCTTTTTGGAAAAATCCTCGCATTCCTTCTTGGTCGCCGCCGGACCGACCAGCATGCCGTAACCGCCGGACCCGTGGACCTCCTTGATAACCAATTCATCGATGTGCTCGAGAACGTATTTCAGGCTGTCCGGCTCCGAGCAGCGCCAGGTCGGGATGTTGCCGAGCATCGCCTTGCGGCCGGTGTAGAATTCGACGATCTCGGGCATGTACGAATAGATCGCCTTGTCGTCGGCGATGCCGGTTCCCGGCGCATTGGCGATAGTGATGTTGCCGGCGCGGTAGACGTCCATAATGCCCGGCACGCCAAGTGCCGAGTCGGGGCGGAAGGTCAGCGGATCGAGGAACGAGTCGTCGACACGCCGGTAAAGCACGTCGATCTGCTTGTAGCCCTCGGTGGTGCGCATCGCGACATGGCCATCGACGACGCGCAGATCCTGCCCCTCGACAAGCTGCACGCCCATCTGGTCGGCAAGGAAAGCATGTTCGAAATAGGCTGAGTTGAAGCTGCCCGGCGTCAGCACGGCAATGGTCGGCGCGCCCTTGGTGCTTTGCGGCCGCACTGCCGCCAGCGACTGGCGCAAGAGCTGCGGGTAATTCTCAACCGGCCGCACCTTGATCTGCTGGAACAGCTCGGGGAAGAGCTGCATCATCGTCTCGCGATTCTCCAGCATGTAGGAGACGCCGGACGGCGTGCGCGCGTTGTCCTCCAGCACGTAGAACTCGTTCTCGCTGATGCGTACGATGTCGACGCCGATAATGTGGGTATAGACGCCGGCCGGCGGCCGCACCCCGATCATCTCGGGCAGGAACGCCTCGTTCTTGGCGATCAACTCCTTCGGCACCCGGCCGGCGCGCAAGATCTCCTGGCGATGGTAGATGTCGTCGAGAAAGGCGTTCAGCGCCTGGACGCGCTGCTCGATGCCTTGCGTCAGCCGTCGCCATTCATTGCCCGAAATGATGCGCGGAACGATATCGAAGGGTATCAGCCGCTCCGATGCTTCCTGCTCGCCGTAGACGGCGAAAGTGATGCCTGTCTTGCGAAAGACGCGTTCGGCGTCCTGCATCTTCTCGGTAAGTCTGGCCGGGTCCTGTTCCTTCAGCCAGCGATCGTAAGCCGAATACGGTTTTCTCAGCCCGGAAACTTCCGGAAGCATTTCATCGAACGCTGCCAATCGCATACTCCCCTGTGGCGCCATTTCACTGGCCTCGCTGGAGAAAATCAAGCGCAATCGGTGATTTGTTGGGCGCCGGCGATCAGTATATCGCACTTGCCTAAAATTAAGGCAGCACCAATAGGGCCTTGATCAGGCTTTGCCTGGTGTCCGGGCAAATGCCCGGATGCGGATCAAAACGCGCGAAAGGTGACGACCGTGAACGTGTCCTTGATGCCGGGAAGAATCTGCACTTTCTCGTTGACGAAGTGGCCGATGTCTTCCTCGTCGTCGACATAGAATTTGGCGAGCAGGTCGTAGTTTCCGGCTGTCGAGTAGATTTCCGAAGCAATCTCGGCATCGGCCAGGGCGCTGGCAACGTCGTAGGCCTTGCCCAGATCGCACTTTATCTGCACGAAAAATGCCTTCATTGCCTGGTCCTGCTCACATCGCACGCTCTAGGTATAATCGAGCGGCCCTTGTGGCAGACTGCCGTTCGCCTTTCAAGCATCGGCAATCGCTCAGGCTGTTCTCGCCTCGACAATGCGTCTCGGTCTGGGCACGGACTGCCACGCCGAATGTTTGCGCTCGGCTGAAACCCTGAAGCACACGGCAAAGCGTATGGTATCATGTACCTTCAGGCAGCGATTTCTCGGGGACAACGGAGACAGGCCATGCGCCGCGCGTTTTTCGCATTCGCAGTCGTTCCATTCATTTTCGCATCCCAGGCCTTTGCTGGCGACGCCGAAGTCAAAGCGGCGCAGACGGTCATCGATGGGCAGTTGAGGGCCTTCATCGCCAATGATGGAATGATGGCCTACAGCTTTGCCGCACCGAATGTGAAACGCATCTTTCCGACCGTCGATACCTTCATGAACATGGTGACAAAAGGCTATCCGCCGGTGCGCCAACCGCAGACCTACTCCTTCGGCAAGGTCCGCGAGACGAGCCCGACGTCGATCATCCAGCAAGTGCTGATCGTCGGCCCGGATGGCAAGGACTACGAGGCGGTCTACACGCTCGAACTACAGCCTGACGGCAGCTTTCGGATCACCGGCTGCAGCCTGCGTGCGTCCACGTCGCTCAGCACCTAAAGGGGTGTTTCAATCCTGTCGCCGGTAGAGCGTCCAGCTCAGGCCTGAAAACCCCCAATGCCTCGACGCATCGGCCCGTTCATAGGCCAGAGCGCATGCGGCCGTCGGTTCGACATGTTCGGCTTGTTTGTCCACGTCCCCCTCGAGGACCAGCCAGGCGGGCCGTTCGATGCACATCCCGTCGTCTGGAACCAGCAATGCCCGACGATCCATTCGCGCCGCAAAATAGTCGACGACGATGGGGGTGCGGAAATTACCGTCGCTGGCATAGGTGGTTGCGCCGTTCCTGGTCATTTCATCAACGATAGCGGCGTAGGAGCCGCGTCCATATTGATAGAACTGAAGCAGCGACGAAATGCTTCCACCCACCACGATCGCCAGCGCTCCCATCGCAAGTAGCCTTGCAGTCCCGCGAGCATCCAGGCCGCGGCCAATCATCTCGCCGGCCCAGAGCAGCAGCAATGTTCCGCTGATGATGAAATAGCGTGGGAACTCGAGGTTGGGCAGATGCGCCGCCGCCATGAGCAAAGGCAGTCCGATAATCCCGATCGCATAAAGGCTGGCTCGGCGACCGCGCCAGACACCGGCGGAGAGGCCGACAAGACAGCAGGCGGCAACGATGTAGGGCCCGTCGCCGAACCAGGGTGGCAGCCCGAACAGAGAGCGGATCATCCCGCCATAGCCCTGCGCGAAGGCGGCAATCGAGAACGGCGAAACACCACCGACACTGAAGCCGAACAGCCTACCGCCGACAAACACGCCGACAGCCAGCGGCAGCACGGCAAGCAAGCCCGGCAGGAAGATCGACGCCAGGTCCGCAACGACACGGCCGACCTTCGCCGTACGCTGCCAGGCGAGCCAGGCGGTCCATATTGCGAGGACCGCCACCATTCCGATCATGGTGAGGTGGCACAGGAAGCCGAAAAGGATCGCCGCTGCCAAGGCCACGCCAGACCACCGTCTACTGTCGAGCCGGCGCTCCAGAAAAACGACCGACAGCAGCGTGAACAGCACAAGGCCGGCATAGCCGCGCGCCTCCGAGCCGTAATGGATCATTGGGTAGCTCACGGCAAACAACAGGCTTGTGGCAATCATCACCTGTCGTCCGCGCGATGCGGCGCTCGCTGCCGCCGCAGCGATCGTGGCAACACCTAATGCTATCGACAGACCTCGCTGGATCAGCGGCGAAGCATCGGGGCCAATGAGATAGAGATAGACCGAGTTGAGGAAATGATTGTTGTCGTGATTGACGCGCCAGAATATCTGGTCGATCGAGGTCAGCGGCTCGATCAGCGCAAAGCTCCAGATCTCGTCCAGCCAAAGGTCGCCGCGCGCGCCAAGCAAGCGCGAGACCAGGCCGGTCACTGCGATCGCCAGAGCGGCAAGCAACGACCCCGCCGTCCATTGCTGGACAGCCACGGAGGACGAAGGCGAAGCGATGCCGTTCGTCCGCACCGTCGTGCCAGGAACTGAAACTTGCCCCGAAACGAACAGGTTCTTGATCCTCGCCCGATGTCGTCCGGCAATGCTTATTAGGCAGTCGTTTCAAAACAGTTCATGGCAGGGGCAACTCCTCCCTGGAGCCGGATTCCTGGCGAGCATGCCTACCGGACGGCGAGGTCACCGTTTGCCCATTGCTGCGTGATGATCTCGGCTTGTTCGGCGAACCTGCCAGCCTCGATCGCTTCACGAATGTCGCGCATCAGCTGCTGGTAATAGGACAGATTGTTCCAGGTCAGGAGCATCGCCCCAAGCGCCTCTTGCGAGCGCACCAGATGGTGCAAATAGGCCCGCGAATAGTCGCGTGCGGCCGGGCAGTCGCTTTCCTCATCGAGCGGACGCGGATCGTCGGCATGGCGGGCGTTGCGCAGATTGACCTTGCCGCGCCGTGTGTATGCAAGGCCGTGGCGCCCTGCCCGCGTCGGCATCACGCAGTCGAACATGTCGATGCCGCGCGCCACCGACTTCAAAATGTCGTCCGGGGTGCCGACGCCCATCAGGTAGCGCGGCCGGTCAGCCGGCAGCTCCGGGCAAGTGATGTCGAGCATCTCCAGCATCACCGCTTGCGGCTCGCCGACAGCCAGCCCGCCGATCGCATAGCCCTTCAGCTCCATTGCCTTCAGCGCCTGCGCCGAGCGCAGCCGCAGATCCGGCACGTCGCCGCCTTGCACAATGCCGAACATCGCCTTGCCGGGCTGCTCGCCGAATGCCGTCTTGCAACGCTCGGCCCAACGCAACGACAACTCCATGGCACGCTCGATCTCGTTCTGCTTGGCCGGCAGAGCCGTGCATTCGTCGAGCTGCATCTGGATGTCGGAATCGAGCAGCCCCTGGATCTCTATCGAACGCTCCGGCGACATCTCGTAGGCGCCGCCGTCGATATGTGAACGGAAGGTCACGCCGTTCTCGGTCAGTTTCCGCAGCTTCGACAGCGACATTACCTGGAAGCCGCCGCTGTCGGTCAGGATTGGATGCTGCCAGCGGGCGAACTCATGCAGGCCGCCGAGCCGCGCCACGCGCTCGGCGCCGGGTCTCAGCATCAGGTGGTAGGTGTTGCCGAGGATAATGTCCGAGCCGACGCCGCGCACCTGATCCATATACATGGCCTTCACCGTGCCGCCGGTACCGACCGGCATGAAGGCAGGCGTGCGGATTTCCCCGCGCGGCATGGTGATTGCACCACGCCGCGCCCTGCCGTCGGTCGCCAGCACCTTGAAGGTGAATGCGTCAGTCATTGAATTCCCTAGCCATCGAACTCCTTGTCGAATACCGGCGCGTCCGGGGCCTGCTTGTCGAGTGATTGCCGGTAGCGGATGCAGCCGCGCATGAATTTCGGCCACGGCGGCACGGCAATCGCCGGCTCGGTCTTTTCGGGCAAAAGCGACCAGAGGTCGGGATGATGCCAGCACAGATCATGGCCGGTGGCGTCGCGGTGTTGGCGGATTCCGGCGCGCAGTTTCCTGACCTCGGCGATCAAGGCTTCGCGGCCGAAGGTTTCCAGGTCATCGTCCATTACTATCCTCCCTGAACAGAAGACTTGCGTCTCCATAGGAATAAAACCTGTAGCGGTTCTCGATCGCATGCGCATAGGCCGCGCGCATCGTCTGCAAACCGCAGAAGGCCGAAACCAGCATGAACAGCGTCGAACGCGGCAGATGGAAATTGGTCATCAGCATGTCTGCGGTCTTGAAGCGATAGCCGGGCGTGATGAAGATGTCGGTCGGGCCTGACCATGCTGCCAGCCTGCCGTCCTCGCCAGCCGCGCTCTCCAACAAGCGCAGCGATGTCGTGCCGACGGCGATAATGCGCCCTCCTTTTGCTTTCGCCGCATTCAGCGCCTCGGCGGTTTCCGGGCTGACCGAACCGGTTTCGGCGTGCATCTTGTGGTCGGCGGTGTCGTCCGCCTTCACCGGCAGGAACGTACCGGCGCCGACATGCAGCGTGACGAAACGGCGCTCTATGCCCTTGGCGTCGAGCGTCGCAAACAGCTCCGGCGTGAAATGCAGCCCTGCCGTCGGCGCGGCCACGGCGCCCTCCTCCTTGGCATAAATGGTCTGGTAATCGCTGCGGTCGCGTTCGTCGTCGTCACGCTTGGAAGCGATGTAGGGCGGCAGCGGGATGTGGCCGACGGCATGCAGCGCCTCGTCGAGGAACGGACCTGACAGGTCGAAGCCGAGCAGCACCTCGCCACCTTCTCCCTTCTCGATCACTGTCGCGTCGAGCTGGCCGAGAAAGCAGGAATTGGCGTCATGACCGAAATGGATGCGATCGCCGGCGGCGATGCGCTTGCCCGGACGCATGAAGGCGAGCCACCGGTCGGGCGCCATCCGCATATGCAGCGTGGCTTCGACCTGCGCTGCTGCTTCGCCGCGCCGCCTGATGCCCTTCAATTGTGCCGGAATGACCTTGGTGTCGTTGAAGACCAGCACATCACCGGCCTTGAGCAGGGCCGGCAGGTCGCGCACCGTCCGGTCTTCGAGCCCCTCACCCGGCCTGACCACCAGCATCCTGGCACTGTCGCGCGGCTCGGCTGGGCGAAGCGCGATGCGCTCCTCCGGCAGATCGAAGTCGAAAAGATCGACGCGCAAGAAATCCCCGCCTCAAGGTTCCGGGCAGGTCACCGCCCAGGCGCCGACACTGTCTATGCTCAGCGTACCGCCCATTGCGAAGCTGGACTGCTCGCTGGCCTTGACCAGCCGCAATTTGGCGACGATCGAGCTGAGGCCCTCATCAGTGAGATCGATCAGCATGCGCTCGTCGTCTTCGAATGCCTGTCCAACGATGACTTTCGTTGAGCCTGCCTGTCCGTCCGTGGTCCATGTCTTGCCGCCGGCATCCAGCCACACACGAGCCACCGCAATGACGGCCGTGTGTCCCATCAAAACATCAATCGATGCCGCGCCGCCGTCGGCGCTGCAGACGATCGATTCCGTTGCCAGCGCCGGAGTGGCCGCCGCGACGAGCACAAATGCGATGGCCGCGACAGCCCGGCCGGTCATTTCACGTCGGCCGCGACCTTGAGCGACACGATCTTGTCAGGATCCTGCACCGGTTCGCCGCGCTTGATCTTGTCGACGTTGTCCATGCCTTCGATGACCTGGCCCCATACCGTGTACTGGCGGTTGAGGAAGGCGGCATCGTCGAAGCAGATGAAGAACTGCGAATTGGCCGAGTTCGGGTTCTGCGAGCGCGCCATCGAGCAGGTGCCGCGGCCGTGGTTGGTGTTGGAGAACTCGGCCTTCAGATCGGGTTTGTCGGAACCGCCAGTGCCGGCGCGCGATGGCGCGAAAGACGGCTTGTTGGAATTGCCGAACTTCACGTCGCCGGTCTGCGCCATGAAGCCGTCGATGACGCGGTGGAAGACCACGCCGTCATAGGCGCCTTCGCGCGCCAGCTCCTTGATACGGCCGACATGGCCGGGCGCCAGATCTGGAAACAATTCGATGACGACCTTGCCCTTGGTCGTGTCCATGATAAGCGCGTTCTCGCGGTCCTTGATTTCGGCCATGTCAGAAATATCCTTTTGAACAATTGGGGTTACTTGCCGTCCGCGGCGATGCGCACCTTGATCATGCGATCGGGGTCGGTCACCGTCCCGTTCTGCGCCTCGTCGCCTTTCTTGATGTGGTCCACCAGCTCCATGCCGCTGACGACATTGCCAACGATGGTGTACTGGCCATCGAGCGGCGGTGCCGGCGCGAACATGATGAAGAATTGCGAATTGGCGGAATTCGGATCGTCGGAGCGGGCCATGCCGACCACGCCGCGCTGGTAGTGCTCGGTGCTGGAGAATTCGGCCGGCAGGTCAGGAAGATCGGAGCCGCCGGTGCCGACAGCGTCGGCATTGAAGCCGCTCTTCATGTTGCCGAACTTGACGTCGCCGGTCTGCGCCATGAAGCCGTCGATGACGCGGTGAAAGGCGACGTTGTCGTAGGCGCCCTGGCGCACCAGCTTTTTGATCTGCGCGACGTGCTTCGGCGCAAGGTCGGGCCTCAGCGCGATGGTCACGTCGCCGTCCTTCAGCGTTACGATCATGGTGTTTTCCGGATCGGCGGCAAAGGCCGACACGGATGCGGTCACAAGACCGGCAAGCACGGCAAGCAAGAAGGCAAGCTTTTTCAGCTGCATGGGATCTTTCTCCGAATATCTTCGTTCATGCATGTCGTTACCCAAAGCCGGGTTCCACTTTTGGGTGACATGCATTTATTTCGCGAATTTGGCGGTGAGCGCGCCGGCCACGGCCGCCGGCACGAAGGGGCGGATGTCGCCTCCCATCGAAGCTATCTGGCGCACAAGTGTGGCGGTAATGGTGCGCACTGAAGGGCTGGCGGGCAGGAACACGGTCTGCAGCTCCGGCGCCATGGTCTCGTTCATGCCGGCCATCTGCATCTCATAGTCAAGATCGGTGCCGTCGCGCAGGCCGCGGATGATGATCGAGGCGCCATGCTTCCTGGCCGCATCGATCACCAACCCGTCGAAGGCGACTACTTTGATACGCGCACCGTCGCTGCCGAATTCCGCCTTCGCGGCCGTTTCGATCAGGCCAACCCGTTCCTCGAAGGAAAACAACGGCTTCTTGCCGGGATGGATGCCGATCGCCGCATAGATTGTATCCGCCACGGCCAGCGACGCCTTCAGCACGTCGAGATGGCCGTTGGTCAGCGGGTCGAAAGAGCCGGCATAAAGGGCGATGCGTTCGGTCATGGCAGGTGCTTCTAGCGAGCCTCTCCCCTAAAGGCAAATCCGATCGCCAGCCCGCCCCGTGAACCTTTTGGCCGACGTGAACGACAGATGAATGTGCCGCTCACAACAGCTTCACGCAGTGTTCACTAAGTTGCCGCTGCAGAAGATGAAACCAAACACCCATCTAATCGTTGTTAGGCGCAGGAGAACATGCACATGCTGATCTACATCCTCGCCACCGCAATGACCGTCGCCATGCTGATCGCTACCGTATTCGGGTTGCATCAGGAAGCACAGCGCGTCCCCGCCAAGGCCAATACCAAGCGGTTCGAAGGCTTCGGCAACCGCAAGCCTTATCGCCACTTCTAGATTGCGGGGTGTCTTCACACGCCGGCCCATAGGGCTGGCGCCGTCGTGGCAAACTCACTCGACGGTAGTATCAGGCTCCCCACCTTCGGCATCGGTGGAAGCGCCACCTTCAGCATCGACACTCTCTTCGATCTCCTCGTCGGCTTGCGGTTCTGAAATCCGCTCCACCGAAACGACCTTCTCGCCCTCTGCGGTATTGAAGATAGTAACGCCCTTGGTGGCGCGGCTGGCGAAACGAATGCCGTTGACCGGGACGCGAATGACGGTGCCGCCATCCGAAACCAGCATGATCTGATCGTCGTTGCCGACCGGGAAGGTCGCCACCAGGCGGCCGATTTCGGCCGTTTTCGAGACGTCGGTGGCGCGAATACCCTTGCCGCCACGGCCAGTCAGGCGGAAATCGTAGGACGATGAACGCTTGCCGTAGCCATATTCCGTCACCGTCAACACGAACTGCTCGTGCGCCTTGAGGAACTCATAGCGGTCGTCGGAAAGCTCCGCCTCTTCGCCGACCTCTTCATTGGTGAGCTGGATTTCTTCCTCCTCGCCGGCCGCAATGTCAGCAGCGAGCCGGCGTTCGGCCACCACCCGCTTGAGGTAGGCGGCACGTTCCGCCGGCGGCGCATCGACATGCTCGATCACCGCCATCGAGATCACCCGGTCGCCATCGGCCATCGCAATGCCGCGCACGCCGACCGAATTGCGGCTCTGGAAGACGCGTACGTCGCTGACCGGAAAGCGGATGCACTGGCCGGAACTTGCCGTCAAAAGCACGTCGTCATTGTCGGTGCAGGTCTCGACGCCGAGGATCTCGTCGCCTTCCTCGTCCAGCTTCATGGCGATCTTGCCGTTGCGGTTGACCTGGACGAAGTCCGACAGCTTGTTGCGACGTACGGTGCCGCGCGTGGTGGCAAACATGACGTCGAGCTCGCCCCAACTCGTCTCATCCTCCGGCAGCGGCATGATCGTGGTGATGCGCTCGCCCTGTTCGAGCGGCAGCATATTGATCAGCGCCTTGCCGCGCGATTGCGGGTTGCCGATCGGCAGGCGCCAGACCTTTTCCTTGTAGACGATGCCGCGCGAGGAGAAGAACAGCACCGGCGTGTGCGTGTTGGCGACGAACAGCCGGGTGACGAAATCCTCTTCCTTGGTCGACATGCCGGAGCGGCCCTTGCCGCCGCGGCGCTGCGCCCGGTAGAGCGACAGCGGCACGCGCTTGATGTAGCCGGAATGGCTGACCGTGACGACCATGTCCTCGCGCTGGATCAGGTCCTCGTCTTCCATGTCCGCCCCGCCCTCGGCGAGCTCGGTGCGGCGCGGCGTGCCGAACTCGTCGCGCACGGCGATGAGCTCGTCCTTGACGATCTGCTGGACGCGGGCGCGGGACGAGAGGATGTCCAGGTAGTCCTTGATCTCGTCGCCGATCGTGTTCAGCTCGTCGGCGATCTCGTCGCGGCCGAGCGCGGTCAGGCGCTGCAGGCGCAGTTCGAGGATGGCGCGCGCCTGCTCCTCGGAGAGATTGTAGGTACCGTCCTCGTTGATGCGATGGCGCGGGTCGTCGATCAGAAGAATCAGCGATTCCACGTCGCCCGAAGGCCAGCGCCGCTCCATCAACTGCTCGCGCGCCGTCTGCGGGTCCGGAGCGCTGCGGATCAGCTTGATGACTTCATCGATGTTGGCAACAGCGATGGCAAGGCCGACCAGCACATGGGCGCGGTCGCGCGCCTTGCGCAGCAGGAATTTTGTGCGCCGGCTGATCACCTCCTCACGGAAGGCGACGAACGCCTTCAGCATGTCGGTCAGAGTCAGCAATTCCGGCTTGCCGCCGTTCAGTGCCACCATGTTGGCGCCGAAGGATGTCTGCAGCGGGGTGAAGCGGTAAAGCTGGTTGAGAATGACATCGGCGACCGCGTCGCGCTTCAGTTCGATGACGACGCGGTAGCCCTGCCGGTCGCTCTCGTCGCGAATGTCGGAAATGCCCTCGATGCGCTTGTCGCGCACCAGCTCGGCCATCTTCTCGATCATCGACGCCTTGTTCACCTGATAGGGAACCTCGGTGATGACGATCGATTCCCGATCGTTGCCGCGCGCCTCGACGTTGACGCGGCCGCGCATGACGATGGAGCCGCGGCCGGTCGAATAGGCGCTGTAGATACCGGAACGGCCAAGCACGATGCCGCCGGTCGGGAAATCCGGTCCCGGAATGATCTCCATCAGCGCCGGAAGGTCGATCGCCGGATTATCGATGAGGGCAATGGCGCCGTTGCAGACCTCGCCCAGATTGTGCGGCGGGATGTTGGTGGCCATGCCGACGGCGATACCGCCGGAGCCGTTGACCAACAGGTTCGGGAAGCGCGCCGGCAGGACTTTCGGTTCGCTGCCGGACGCATCGTAAGTGTCCTGGAAATCGACTGTGTCCTTGTCGATGTCTTCCAGCAACTCATGCGCGACCTTGGTCAGCCGCGATTCCGTGTAGCGCATCGCCGCCGGCGGATCGCCGTCGATCGAGCCGAAATTGCCCTGCCCGTCGATCAGCGGCACGCGCAGCGACCAATCCTGCGCCATGCGCACCAAAGCGTCGTAGATCGAGGCGTCGCCATGCGGATGGTATTTACCCATCACGTCGGCGACCGGGCGTGCCGATTTCACATATTTGCGGTTCCAGTGATAGCCGCTCTCATAGGCGGCGTAGAGGATGCGGCGATGCACCGGCTTGAGGCCATCGCGCACGTCCGGCAGCGCGCGGCTGACGATCACGCTCATGGCGTAATCGAGATAGGAGCGCTGCATCTCCTCGATGATGGATATCGGCTCGATGCCGGTGGGGCCGCCGTCGGCGCCGCGCGGTGTCTTTTGGTCGGTCAAATCGGATCACAATCTAATCAGGAATCACTTGGTGCTTATATAGGAAGCCAGCCTGAAACTCCAACAATCGCGGCAGTTTTCCAGTGTGGTTTTTAGCGGCAAATTCAAAAGGATAAACCAATTGCGACGATATGGCCGTGGCACCCTTTCACGGGCGTCGCCGGCGGGCGCGATAAGTACCCGGCGCCTCGCCCATCAGCCGCCGGAAACGACGATTGAAGGTTGATAGATCGTTGAATCCCGCCGAAAAGGCAATCGCCGAAATCGTCTGATCCGACGTCCGGAGCCGCACGGCTGCCCTGTGCAGCCGCGCTCTCAGCAGGAATTGGTAGGGCGTCATACCGGCGACGTGCCGGAAGGTGCGCAGGAAATGGTAAGGGCTGGTGGCGGTCTCGTCGGCGAGTTCGGCAAGCGAGATCGGCCGGTCGGCATCGACTTCGATGCGCCGCACCGCTTCGGCAACACGCTTCTGGTCACGGCGGCTCGGCGTCCGTCCCCGATCCGTGGCGCTGCAAGCCGCTGTCACCGCGGCACCGGCAATGCGCAGGGCGAGTTCCTCGAACGCGCCGGTGTCGGCCATCTCGCGCGCCGCCTCCGCTTCGGCAAGCAGCGGCACCAGCGCCGGCAAGGGCGGCAGGCGCGGCGTGCCGAAATCGAGCGTCTTCGTGCCCGGCACGTCGGCGACGATCCGCTCCATATAGGCCGGTCCGAAATGGAAGGAGAGGCAGCGGTCGCCGGCACCATGCTCGTGACCGCATTCATAGCATGTGCCGGGATTGCCGAGCAGGAGCGCGCCCGGCGCCAGCATCGCCGTGCCCTCGCGCGCACGATAGCGGAAGGTGCCGTTGGTTACGGCGGCAACGCAGAAATCCCGATGCTCCTCCTCGAATGGCCTGTCGGCGGCGCTGGCGGTGCAGATGACATCCGACACCTGCCAGCCTCGGCCCGACGCCAGCCTGTGCGCGCTCGTCGTCATCGCCGAAACATAGCAACTTTTCCCAAGCGCAGAACCCCTGTGAGCCTCTATGCTTGCCGGTCTCCTGACAAGATGAGAGCGAAGCCATGTCCAATTCCTTTGCCAAGGCCCTGCACAGCGGTGGGCCCGTACCGGCCCTTGCCGAGAAACTGAATCTTTATGGCCGCTTCATCGGCGCCTGGACGTTCGACGCCACGCGCCATCTCGAGGACGGTCAGGTGCTGACCGGGCGCGGCGAAGTGCATTTCGGCTGGGTGCTCGAAGGCCGCGCGATCCAGGACGTATGGATCCTGCCTGCCCGTGACGCCGGCCCCTCGCCCTCGCTCGGCAAATGGACCTTCTATGGCACGACGTTGCGCGTCTACGATCCCGGCGTTGACGCCTGGCACATCTTCTGGAGCGATCCGCGCAATCAGTACTACAGCCGCCAGCTCGGCCGTGCCGAGGGCGACACCATCATCCAGCAAGGCGCAGACGGCACCGGATCTGCTGTGCGCTGGAGCTTTTCGCGCATCACCGAAAATTCGTTCCGCTGGCTGGGCGAACGCTCACAGGACGACGGCGCCACCTGGCGTCTCGAAGTCGAGTTTCTGGCGCGCCGGGCCGTCAGCCCCTGATCCGCACGGTTTCCACTGGCTCCGCTTTGCTCTACCAATCCCGTTATCCGGCTTTGCCGGCGGGGAGGGTCAGCATGCCGAGCTTCGACAGCCTGTTCAACGCCTTCGTCACCATACTGGTGACGATCGATCCGCCCGGCCTGGCGCCGCTCTTCCTCGCCGTGACCCGCGGCATGAACCGCGAGGAGCGCAACCAGGTCTCCGTGCGCGCCTCGGTCATCGCCTTCCTGGTAATGGCGTTGTTCGCAATCGCCGGCGCGTCGATCCTGTCAGTCTTCGGCATCACTCTGCCGGCCTTCCGCGTCGCCGGCGGCTTTCTGCTGTTCTTCATCGCCTTCGAAATGGTGTTCGAGCGCCGGCAGGACCGCAAGGAGAAGATCGGCGACGTCGCCATCACCAGGGACATGATCCACAACATCGCCGCCTTTCCGCTGGCGATCCCGCTTATTGCCGGTCCCGGCGCGATTTCGGCGACCGTCCTGCTCTCAAGCTCGTTTCAGGGTTTGGGGGCGCAGACAGCCCTTGTCGGCATCATCGCCATCTGCTTCGTCATCACCTACCTGGTGTTCGTGCTGTCAGAGCGCATCGACCGTATCCTCGGCCAAACCGGCCGTTCGATCCTGACAAGGCTGCTCGGCGTCATCCTGGCGGCGCTCGCCGTACAGTTCGTCGCCGACGGCATCAAGGCGCTGATGGCGACGTAGGGACAACCCTACTTCGCTGTCGTTTCAATGACTTCGAAGTCGTGGGTAATCTCGGCAGTCTTGGCCATCATTGCCGAGGCCGAGCAGTATTTGTCGATCGAAAGCCCGATCGCCCGCTTCACCTTGTCGTGTGATAGCGCCCGGCCCTTGACGACAAAATGCATGTGAATGCGGGTGAACACCCTGGGATCGGCTTCTGCACGGTCGGCATCGAGTTCGACCACGCAATCTTCGACCGCCTCGCGCCCCTTTTCGAGGATATGGACCACGTCATAGGCCGAGCAGCCGCCAGTGCCGATCAGCACCAGTTCCATTGGGCTCGGCCCCGGCGTCTTGCCCTCCGGCCCGAACGCAGTGCCTAGCACCAGCTTGTGCCCACTGGCGGACTCGCCAACGAAAGTGCGCTCCTCGACCCATTTGACCCTTGCCTTCACCTGATACGTCCTTTCACCGCTCAAACGCACAACGTCCCGAAAATCCAAGACAGATTTTCGGGACGCCATTTCGTGGCCAAGGTGCCGGCGCTTTTCGTCGCAAGGGCAGTCCGCCCCGAGAAATCAGAACGGGATTTCGTCGTCCAGCTCGCGCGACGAACCACCGCCGCCGCCCTTGTTGGCGCCACCGCGATTGAAACTTTCGCCCGGGCCGGACTGGCCGAAATCGGAACCGCGGCTCGCACCACCACCGGCATAGTTGCCGACCTGGCCGCCGCCCTCGCCCCGCGCATCGAGCATCTGCAGCTCGCCGCGGAATTTCTGCAACACGACTTCGGTCGTATAGCGGTCATTGCCGGTCTGGTCCTGCCATTTGCGCGTCTGCAGCTGGCCCTCGACATAGACCTTCATGCCCTTCTTCAGATACTGCTCGGCCACCTTGGCGATCTGGTCGTTGAAGATCACGACATTGTGCCACTCGGTCTTTTCCTTGCGCTCTCCGGATGTCTTGTCGCGCCAGCTTTCCGACGTCGCGATGCGGATGTTGACGACCGGGTCACCCGAATTCAAGCGGCGGATTTCAGGGTCCGCCCCGAGGTTGCCCACCAGAATGACCTTGTTGACGCTACCCGCCATGATACTTCTCCGCGCTCATCCGAAACCGAATTTTTGTCGCCGCACCTTACAGGCTATGGACAATCCCTGCCTGTCGTCGCTGCCTTTTCCCACAAGGTTTTTGTTCTCTTTTCGTTCTATAGGAGAGGCCCTGCACTGTCAATAGTTGTCAGTAAGAAGTAGTGTCTTGGCGTCGAATTTCCACAGACCATGGGATCGAGGCGAACGCATGAAGATGGTTGCGCACGACGATCAGCCGCAAGAAGAATGGCGGACGGGAGTAAAGACCCGCATGCATGTCTCGGCCTGCAACGGCGCAACTCAACTTTGCATATTCGAACAATGGGTCGAACCCGCGGTTGGCGCCCCGACACATTGGCACCCGGTCGAGGAAGTGCTTACCGTCATCGCTGGCAGGGCCGAGATGTGGATCGACGAAGAGCATCTCGTCTTGACTGCCGGACAGTCGCTTGTTGTTGCCGCGCACAGGCAACATGGCTTCCGAAACGTCGGCTCCGAATTGCTTCATATTCATGCTGTGCTCGCGTCACCAGTTTTCGAGGCGACGTTCAACGGATCCCCCGACATGGTGAGACGCTGGCCTCCAGCGAGTTTGTAAAACCTCGCCTGTCTTAAAAAACACCGCCTGTCTTAAAAAACACGGCTTGCCAAACCGATAAGTATTGACTTATGCCTTCGGCATGATCGAAGCAGACATTTTTCGGGCACTAGCGGATCCAACGCGTCGCGCCGTCTATGAGCGGCTCGCCGACGGCGAGATGACGGTGTCGGAACTGCGCACTGGCATACCGGTATCGCAGCCGGCGGTATCGCAACATCTCGCAGTGCTGCGCGGCGCCGGCCTCGTGGTCGAGCGCCGGGCCGGTCGCAATGCCTATTACCGCGTCGATCCGAAGGGGCTTGCGCCACTGCTCGGCTGGATCGAACGCTACCGTGCGTTCTGGCCAGAGCGCATCGAAAGACTCAAGACGGTTTTGAAGGACATGGACCAATGACCAGCCGAGGCACAGAACGCGCCGAAATGGCCGCAGACAAGATCGAGTTCGAGTGCGAGCTGCCCGAACCGCCGGAAAAGGTGTGGCGGGCGCTGACGGTGCCGGACCTGCTCGCGGCCTGGATGATGCCGAACGACATCAAGCCCGAAATCGGCAACCGCTTTGCCTTTAAAGCGCCGAATGCGCCGATCGAGTGCGAAATCCTCGACGCGGATCCCGGACGGCTGCTGCGCTATTCCTGGCGGGAGCGGCCGGCGCCCGGCGATACGCAGGTGCCGCCCGGCAGCCCCCTGGACAGCGCAATGAACGACAGCCCAGTGGACAGCATCGTCACCTTTACGCTCGACCGCACCGTTTCCGGCGGCACGCATCTGCGCATCGTCCATGATGGTTTTGCTCGGGCAGCAGTGCCGGAGATCGCGATGGCAGGCGCCGGTTGCCGGCTTTCGTTTGAAGCGCGCACTCCCAGACACAAGCAGATCGCCGCAAACACGCCGCGCCTCTTCCTGCGCGCGGCCTGAACGACAACAGTCAACGGAGAGAACCGATGAGCGGCCTTGCCAATCTGGTGCCAATGGTGATCGAGCAGTCGAGCCGCGGCGAACGCGCCTTCGACATTTTTTCGCGGCTGCTGCGCGAGCGCATCGTCTTCATCAACGGGGCGATCGACGACGGCACCTCGGCGCTGGTCTGCGCCCAGCTTCTGTCGTTGGAATCCGACAATCCCGACAAGGAGGTCTCGCTCTACATCAACTCGCCGGGTGGCGTGGTGACCAGCGGTTTCGCGATCTACGATACGATGCAGTATATCAGCTGCCCGGTCTCCACGGTTTGTATGGGCTTCGCCGCCTCGATGGCCTCGTTCCTTTTGATGGCCGGCACACCGGGGCGGCGGATCGCGCTACCCAACACCAGCATCGTGCTGCATCAGCCTCTCGGCGGTTTCCAGGGCCAAGCCTCCGATATCCAGCGCCATGCCGAGGGCATCCTTCGCACCAAGCGGCGCATGACCGATCTTTACGCCCGCCATTGCGGCCGCACCTACGAAGAAGTGGAACGCACGCTCGACCGCGACTTTTTCATGACCGCGCAGGAGGCCAAGGATTGGGGCCTCGTCGACCATGTTTTCGACACTCGCAAGCAGGCCGCATGAACGAGCTGGGCCGGCGGACGGAACTGACGCGATTGAGCGCCCGCAATTTCAGCGACATCGGTCTGGTCTTGCCGCTATCGCGGCACTATAGTCCGGCGATGACCGCCAGCCGCTCGTCCAGCCTGTTATGCCTTGCTATCGCTACCGTAGCCGGCACGAACATGCTGGTGGGTATGGCACTTGCCCAAGATAATTCGATGTCTTCGCAAAAGGGCGCCCTGCCCGGTGTGACCAGCGATTATCGCATCGCCGAGCCAGCGCCGCGGCCTGAGCCTGACGATATGGCTCCAGGCAGCGGCAACGGCACCTTCAAGATTGGCGATACCGACGTTCGGATTTCCGGTAGCATCACCATCGATGTCGCTACCGGCGGGATCAGGCCCTCCAGCCGCTAAGCTCGCCTGGTGTGAACCACAAATATTGCGCTTCAAACGAACAGCCCCGCCATTGCGTTTGCAACTGACGGGGCTTCTTGGATCTGAAATCCAAATTGCCGGGAGTGTACTGCCGGCATTTTATTTCGGATGCTTCGCGGCATTCAGCCGACGATCCGACTAGCAGTCTCTGATTTTATGGGGATCAGCAGGTCCGTTTGGCGGGCAGCGAAAACGCCTGACCCTGGCCACTTATACCTGCCGCGGCTCCAGCGACACGTGGAGCCTCAACGAACAATCCGGTGGAGTCATGCCTCTGCTCTCCTTCTGTTGGTTGCGACTGTCGTCGTCGAAGCGCTCATCGCATAACCCGCGGCGTCTCGCAGGCTAGCCCCAGGCCGCGAGGCCATCGAAAGACGGCCGGCTTCGTTGACGTCTGGAGTCTGCCCCCACGGTGCAGGGACGTCAACCTTGAATAGCCGATTACCGAAAAATGTGATCGCGAGACGTTTTGGGAAGCCGGCCCCACGGGCAGCTTTTGTCAGGAGCGTGTTCGGCCTTTGTTCTTTCCGCTTGCCCGTTCGCGCGAAAGGCGGTTAAACGCTTTGGTCGAGAGTTGTGGCGTCTCTCGAAAAGGCGGCGAAATTGCCTACATAGGGGGTGGTCGGGAAAACCCGCCCATCCCACGAATTCCAGATTCTGAGGCGGCGACCGGCGATGGCCGACCATAAATATCTCTCCATTCGCGGGGCACGCGAACACAATCTGAAGAATGTCGATCTCGACCTGCCGCGTGACAGCCTGATCGTCATGACCGGCCTGTCGGGGTCGGGCAAGTCGTCGCTTGCCTTCGACACCATCTACGCCGAGGGCCAGCGCCGCTATGTCGAGAGCCTTTCGGCCTATGCACGGCAATTCCTCGAAATGATGCAGAAGCCGGACGTCGACCAGATCGACGGCCTGTCGCCAGCCATCTCCATCGAGCAGAAGACCACCTCGAAGAACCCACGTTCGACGGTCGGCACCGTCACCGAGATCTACGATTATATGCGGCTTTTGTTCGCCCGCGTCGGTGTACCCTATTCGCCGGCCACCGGCCTGCCGATCGAGAGCCAGACGGTCTCGCAGATGGTCGACCGGGTGCTTGCAGTCGTGGAAGGCACCCGGCTGTTCATCCTGGCGCCGATGGTGCGCGGCCGCAAAGGCGAGTACCGCAAGGAGCTGCTGGAGCTGCAGAAGAAGGGTTTTCAGCGCGTCAAGGTCGATGGCGTCTTCTATGAGATCGCCGACGTGCCGGCGCTGGACAAGAAGTACAAGCACGACATCGACGTCGTCGTCGACCGCATCGTCGTGCGCGGCGATCTGGCGACGCGGCTCGCCGATTCCATCGAGACCGCGCTGAAGCTGGCCGACGGGCTGGCGGTGGCGGAATTTGCCGACAAGCCGCTCGACGCCAGCCAGACCGGCGAGGATTCGGTCAACAAATCGAAGAACGAGACGCATGAACGCATGCTGTTCTCGGAAAAGTTCGCCTGCCCGGTATCCGGCTTCACCATTCCCGAGATCGAGCCCAGGCTATTCTCCTTCAACAATCCGTTCGGCGCCTGCCCGACCTGCGACGGGCTCGGCAGCCAACGCGCCATTGATGCCAGCCTGGTCGTGCCCGACGAGAATGTCTCGCTGCGGGCCGGCGCCGTCAGCCCTTGGGCGAAGTCGAGTTCGCCCTACTATGCGCAGACGCTGGAAGCGCTGGGCGTTGCCTATGGCTTCAAGCTCGGCGACAAGTTCAAGGATTTGAGCGAGGAGGCAAAGCAAGCCGTCCTGCACGGCACCGGCGAGCGCGAAATCACCTTCCATTACGATGACGGCCTGCGCTCCTACAAGACGACGAAAACCTTCGAGGGCGTCATCCCCAACCTCGAGCGCCGCTGGAAGGAAACGGAATCCGCCTGGATGCGCGAGGAGATCGAGCGCTTCATGTCGGCCACGCCCTGCCCGGCCTGCCGCGGCTATCGGCTGAAGCCCGAGGCGCTCGCGGTCAAAATCGCCGGCAAGCACATTGGCGAGGTCACCGAGCTGTCGATCCGCAAGGCCGACCAGTGGTTCACCGACCTGCCTGCATCGCTCAACGACAAGCAGAATGAGATCGCGGTGCGCGTGCTCAAGGAAATCCGCGAGCGGCTGCGCTTCCTCAACGATGTCGGTCTCGACTATCTGACGCTGTCGCGCAACTCCGGCACGTTGTCGGGCGGCGAGAGCCAGCGCATCCGGCTGGCTTCGCAGATCGGCTCCGGCCTGACCGGCGTGCTCTATGTGCTCGACGAGCCGTCGATCGGCCTGCACCAGCGCGACAATGCCCGCCTGCTCGACACGCTGAAGCATCTGCGCGACATCGGCAACACGGTCATCGTCGTCGAGCATGACGAGGACGCCATCCTGCATGCCGACTACGTCGTCGATATCGGCCCGGCGGCCGGCATCCATGGCGGCCACATCATCGCGCAGGGCACGCCGCAGCAGATCATGGCGACCCCCGCCTCGATCACCGGCAAGTATCTGTCGGGCGAGCTCGAAGTGGCGACGCCGGCGGTTCGGCGCGAGGCCAAGAAGAACCGCCGGCTGAAGGTCGTCGGCGCGCGCGGCAACAACCTGAAGAACGTCACCGCCGAAATCCCGCTCGGCACCTTTACCGCCGTCACCGGCGTATCCGGCGGCGGCAAGTCGACCTTCCTGATCGAGACCCTGTTCAAGGCGGCGTCGCGCCGCATCATGGGCTCGCGCGAGCATCCGGCCGAGCATGACCGAATCGAGGGGCTGGAATTCCTCGACAAGGTCATCGATATCGACCAGTCGCCGATCGGGCGCACCCCGCGCTCCAACCCTGCCACCTATACCGGCGCCTTCACGCCGATCCGCGACTGGTTCGCCGGCCTGCCGGAGGCCAAGGCGCGCGGCTACCAGCCGGGCCGCTTCTCGTTCAACGTCAAGGGCGGCCGCTGCGAGGCCTGCCAGGGCGACGGCGTCATCAAAATCGAGATGCACTTCCTGCCCGACGTCTACGTCACCTGCGACGTCTGCCACGGCAAGCGCTACAACCGCGAGACGCTCGACGTCCTGTTCAAGGGCAAATCAATCGCCGACGTTCTCGACATGACGGTCGAGGAAGGCGTCGATTTCTTCGCCGCCGTGCCCGGTGTGCGCGACAAGCTGGAGACGCTGAAACGGGTCGGCCTCGGCTACATCCATGTTGGCCAGCAGGCAACGACTTTATCGGGCGGCGAGGCGCAGCGCATCAAGCTTGCCAAGGAACTGTCGCGCAAGGCGACCGGCAAGACGCTCTACATTCTCGATGAGCCAACCACCGGCCTGCATTTCCACGACGTCGCCAAGCTGCTTGAAGTGCTGCACGAGTTGGTCGACCAGGGCAACACGGTCATCGTCATCGAGCACAATCTAGAGGTGATCAAGACCGCTGACTGGGTGCTCGATCTCGGCCCCGAAGGTGGTGACGGCGGCGGCGAGCTGGTAGCGTCCGGCACGCCTGAGGAGATCGTTCGCGAAAAACGCAGCTATACCGGGCAGTTCCTGAGGGAATTGCTGGAGCGGCGCCCCGGAGGCAAGCGCGAAGCGGCGGAGTGATGGTAAAGAACGGTCTCATCACGCTCCAAAGCCGCTTCGGCGTGGCCGAAACGATCGATCGCCTGGTCGGGACTGTGGAACGTGCAGGATTGCTGGTCTTCGCCCGCATTGACCACGCCGCCGGTGCGCGCAGTGTCGAAGCTTCCCTGCGTCCGACCCAGCTTCTGATTTTTGGCAACCCGAAAGGCGGCACGCCGCTGATGCAGGACCGGCAGCTTGCCGGCATCGATCTGCCGGTCAAGGCACTGGCCTGGGAGGACGAGCAAGGCAAGGTCTGGCTCTCTTACAATGACGCGCACTGGCTCGCCGAGCGCCACGGCTTGGGCGACGCCAGTCGCAATGCCGTCGCCGCGATAGCGGCCGGCATGGACAAGGTGATTGCGGCCGCTGCCGGCGCGGGCCAGTTTTGATCATGAGAGCCGCTCGGGCCGATGATCTCCCCATGGTGATCTCGCTCACCACCGACGCCTACGCGCCCTACACTGCCCTGCTCGGCGCACCGCCGATCCCGGTCACCGAGGACTATGCGCCGCGCATAGAACGCGGCGAGGTCTGGCTTTCGGAGCAGGACGGACAGCCGGCCGGCTTGATCGTTCTCGAACGACATGCGGACCATACAATGATCTTCAGCGTCGCCGTTGCGCCCGCCTTTCAGGGCAAGGGTTTCGGCATCGGGCTGCTCAACTGGGCCGAGCGACAGACGCGCTTGTGGAGCTTGCCGGAAATCCGACTCTACACCAATGCCAGAATGGAACGGAACGTTTCGTTGTATAAGGCCTACGGCTTTCGCGAAACGGGTCGCCGGCCCAATCCATATCGGCCAGGATGGACGGTCGTCGACATGGCGAAAGCCGTCGAGACGACCGCCATCGCGTGATCCTTTTCTGCAAACCGGGAGGACGACCATGACTCAATCAGGAACAATCCGCGCCGGCATGGGCGGCTGGACCTTCGAGCCGTGGGACACGTCCTTCTACCCGGACAAATTGTCGAAGGCCAAGCAACTGCATTATGCCAGCCGGCAGGTGCTCACTATCGAGGTCAACGGCACCTATTATTCGAGCTTCAAGGAGCCGACCTTCGTCAAATGGGCCAACGAGGCGCCGGATGGTTTCGTCTATTCGCTGAAGGGCAACCGCTTCGTCACCAACCGCCGCGTGCTCGGCGAGGCCGGGGAATCGATCATGCGCTTCCTCGGGTCGGGCGTCGCGGCACTTGGCGACAAGCTCGGGCCGATCCTGTGGCAGTTCGCGCCGACCAAGAAATTCGACCCGGACGATTTCGAGGCCTTCCTCAAGCTGTTGCCGGAAAAGCAGGACGGCGTTGCGCTGCGCCACGCGGTCGAGGTGCGCAACGACAGCTTCATCGTGCCGGAGTTCGCCGCCTTGGCGCGAAAGCACAAGGCCGCCATCGTCTATGCCGACCACGCCAAATATCCGGGGATTGCCGACGTTACCGGCGATTTCATCTATGCGCGGCTGCAGACCGGCAGCGACGACAATCCCGATTGCTATACGCCAAAAGCGCTCGACGAATGGGCGGCGCGCGCAAAAACCTGGGCGGAAGGCAAGGTGCCGGCCGACCTGTCGCGCGCCGATCCTTCAACCGACGCGCCGGTCAAGCCACGCGATGTGTTCGTCTACTTCATCACCGAGGGCAAGGTCCGCGCTCCATTCGGCGCCATCGCGCTGATGAAGCGGGTCGCAGGCTGACGCCCCCGCTGTCGGTGGTCCGCCTGGCTTGGTCCTAAACTACCGGCTATGCGGCGCGTTCGTCCGGACGCCGATCAACCCTGACGATCTCGTTGAAAGCATCGAGGTCGACATAGAAGACCTTGGTGATCTCCGCGATGAGTTCGTCGTGGTCATACCCCTGCGATTTCAGAATGTTGATGGCTGTTAGGATATCGACGCGCTCCGTGAGCCGTCGTTTCTGGTAGTCCTCGACATAGCGCTCCATCGTCTAGCCCTGGCTCCCAAGCACCCGAAATGTTGGACGACAACAGATCGCTGGAAGGGAACGGCTTGCGCGCAAGCGTGCCGGCGCGGCCCGCGCCTTCCCCTGATCTGCCAAATTGGAACTGGTACGGAAAGCGGCCGACTCACCAAGGCCAAGCAAAATCTAGCACGCAATCTTCGGCGCGCCAGAGTTGCAAACCAATGGAATCAATAAGAATTCAGACAGTCAGGAATTTGCGGACGTCCGCCCGGTCGAGATCCTCGGCGGGGCCGGTATGGACGATCTGGCCGCGGTCCATGATATTGACCTCGTCGGCCAATTCCCGGCAGAAATCGAGATATTGTTCGACCAAAAGCACCGCAATGCCGGCCTGGTCGCGCAGATAGCGGACGGCGCGGCCGATGTCCTTGATGATCGACGGCTGGATGCCTTCGGTCGGCTCGTCGAGCACCAGCAGCTTCGGCCGCATCACCAGCGCCCTGCCGATGGCAAGCTGCTGCTGCTGGCCGCCGGAAAGATCGCCGCCGCGGCGCGCGAGCATCTGCTTCAGCACCGGAAACAATTCGAAGACGTGAGCGGGAATGTTGCGATCGGCGCGCTTCAACGGCGCAAAACCGGATTCGAGATTTTCCCGCACCGTAAGCAGCGGAAATATCTCCCTGCCCTGCGGCACGAATGCGATGCCCGACCGGGCGCGATCATACGCCGCGCTCCGGTCGAGCGCCTTCCCCTCGAAGGCAACGCTTCCGCTCGTCAGCCGGTGATGGCCGACGATCGATCTCATCAAACTGGTCTTGCCGACGCCGTTGCGGCCGAGCACGCAGGTGATCTTGCCGGCGCCGGCCTTCAGCGAGACGCCGCGCAGCGCCTGGGCAGCGCCGTAGTGCAGCGTGGCATTGGAGACTTCGAGCATGGTCAGCGCTTTCTCCAACGCGTGAAGAACGAAAGGTCGAAATGATGGAACGGAACGCGCCAGACCATGTTCATCTCCCCAGATAGACTTCGACGACGCGCTCGTCGGCCGAAACGAAGTCGAGACTGCCCTCGGAAAGCACCGAGCCTTCGTGCAGGCAGGTGACCTTGACGCCGAGCTCGCGCACGAAATGCATGTCGTGCTCGACGACAATGACAGAATGGTCGCGCGCGATGTCCCTGAGCAGCCGCGCGGTTTCCTCGGTCTCGGCATCGGTCATGCCGGCAACCGGTTCGTCGACCAGCAGCAGCTTCGGATCCTGCGCCAGAAGCATGCCGATCTCGAGCCATTGCTTTTGGCCGTGGCTCAGATTGGCGGCGAGTTCGTCACGCTTGTCGCCAAGCCGGATGATGCCGAGGATGTCGTCGATCTGCCGCACGTCCGCGGCCGACCGACGATGGAACAGTGCCGGGAAGATCGAGCGCGGGCCTTTCAGCGCCAGCATCAGATTGTCCTCGATCGTGTGGCTTTCGAAGACGGTCGGCTTCTGGAATTTACGGCCGATGCCCATCATGGCGATTTCGGCCTCGTCGTGTTTGGTTAGGTCGACCTCACCGTTGAAGAAAACTTCACCCGCGTCGGGCCGCGTCTTGCCGGTGACGATGTCCATCATCGTCGTCTTTCCGGCGCCGTTGGGGCCGATGATCGCCCGCATCTCGCCCTTGTCGAGCACCAGCGAAAGGTTGTTGATGGCGCGAAACCCGTCGAAGGAAACCGACACGCCGTCGAGATAGAGGATGGTGTTGCTCTTCGACATCAGGCCATCACTCCGCCGGCTGCGGTTCGGCGCCGGAGGCCGACCAGTCGCCCGGCCTTCTCGCCGCCGAGCGGTCGGTTTTCGGCGGCACCGGCGCATCGGGATCGATGCCGGCTTCTTCGGCAACCGAGGCCGCCCGCAGCGCCTTGGCGTTGCCGCGCCAGGAATCCCACATGCCGATGATGCCCTTGGGCAGGAACAGCGTGACGGCGACAAACAGTCCGCCCAGCGCAAACAGCCAGAATTCAGGCAGCACGCCGGTGAACCAGGATTTACCGGCATTGACCAGAAGCGCGCCGATGATCGGCCCGACGATGGTGCCGCGCCCGCCGACGGCCGCCCACACCACCACCTCGATCGAATTGGACGGCTCGAATTCGCCAGGGTTGATGATGCCGACCTGCGGCACGTAAAGCGCACCGGCGATGCCGGCCATCACCGCCGACACGGTGAAGGCGAACAGTTTGACGTTCTCCGCCCGCCAGCCGAGAAAGCGCGTGCGGCTTTCGGCGTCGCGCACCGCCATCAGAAGCTTGCCGTACTTGGAACCGACGATTGCCCAGGTGACGAAGACGGCAAACGCCAGCATGACGGCGCTGGCCGCGAACAGCGCCGAGCGCGTCATGTCGGCCTGCACGTTGAAGCCCAAAATGTCCTTGAAATCAGTCAGGCCGTTATTGCCGCCGAAACCCATGTCGTTGCGGAAAAAGGCAAGCAGCAGCGCATAGGTCATCGCCTGGGTGATGATCGACAGGTAGACGCCGGTGACGCGGCTGCGGAAGGCAAACCAGCCGAAGACGAAGGCGAGCAGGCCGGGCACCGCAAGCACCATGACCGCGGCAAACCAGAAATGGTCGAAACCATACCAGAACCATGGCAATTCCTTGTAGTTAAGGAACACCATGAAATCCGGCAGCAGCGGATTGCCGTAGACGCCGCGCGAGCCGATCTGGCGCATCAGATACATGCCCATCGCATAGCCGCCGAGTGCGAAGAAGGCGCCGTGGCCGAGCGAGAGGATGCCGCAATAGCCCCAGACGAGATCGAGCGCCAAGGCGAGCAGTGCATAGCAGAGGTATTTGCCGGTGAGCGCGACGATATAGGACGGCACGTAAAACGCACTTGTCGGCGAGACCGCAAGATTGAGCAGCGGCACGACGATTGCAACCGCCAGCAGGATGAAGATGGTGATGGCGACGCGGCGGTCGGCGCCGGCGGCAAAGAAGCGTCCCGTGATCATGCTTCCACCGACCTGCCCTTTAGCGCGAACAGACCGCGCGGGCGTTTCTGGATGAACAGGATGATCAGCACCAGGACGACGATCTTGCCGAGCACTGCTCCGGCATAAGGTTCGAGGAACTTGTTGACGATGCCGAGCGAGAAAGCGCCGACCAGCGTGCCCCAAAGATTGCCGACACCGCCGAAAACGACGACCATGAAGCTGTCGATGATGTAGCCGCGGCCGAGATTGGGCGAGACGTTGTCGATCTGGCTGAGCGCGACACCGGCGATGCCGGCAATGCCGGAGCCGAGTGCAAACGTTAGCGCATCGACCCAAGGCGTCCTGATGCCCATCGAGGCGGCCATGCGGCGATTGGCGGTGACGGCACGCATCTGCAGCCCCCAGGGCGTGCGTTTCATCACGTAGAGCAGCACAGCGAACACGCCGAGCGCGAATACCAGGATCCAGAGCCGGTTCCAGGTCACGGCAAGCTGGCCGATATTGAACGAGCCGGACATCCAGGACGGGTTGCCGACCTCCTGGTTGGTCGGCCCGAAGATGGTGCGTACGGCTTGCTGCAGGATCAGCGACACACCCCATGTCGCCAGCAGTGTCTCCAGCGGCCGGCCGTAGAGGAAGCGGATCAGCCCGCGCTCGATGACAAGGCCGACGAGCGCCGCCACCAGGAAGGCCAGCGGCAGGGCGATGACCAGCGACCAGTCGAACAGGCCGGGAAAGCAATTGCGGATAACCTCCTGCACGACGAAGGTCGTGTAGGCGCCGAGCATGACCATCTCGCCATGCGCCATGTTGATGACGCCCATGACGCCGAAGGTGATGGCAAGGCCAATCGCCGCCAGCAGCAGCACCGATCCGAGCGATATGCCGTACCAGACGTTCTGGCCGGCATCCCACAGCGCCAGCGTCGAATTGATGTTGGCGATCGCAGCCGTCGCCGCGTCTTTCACCGCACCTTCGGAACTGGCCTCGACCGACGTGAGCAGCGACACCGCATCGCGGTCGCTGCGCGCACCGATGAGCGCGATTGCCGCCAGTTTGTCGGCCTCCGGCCTGTCGGAAACGAGAACCGACGCGGCGCGGGCCTGTTCTAGCAGCGCCTTGACGCTTGCCACGCTCTCATTGGCGATGGCGGTGTCGAGCGGCTCGATGTTTGCCGCGTCGGGCGTTTTGAACATGGTGTCGGCGGCGGCAATGCGCACGGCCGGATCCTTTGAGCCAAGCGTCAGCGTGCCCAATGCATCGCGAATGACGCGGCGCAGCGTGTTGTTGACCTTGATCTTGCTGATGTCGGCCTTGGCAGCTTCGCCCGATCTTTCGCCGGTAAGCGCATCGAGCAGCTCGATGCCGTCGCCGCTCTCCTTGCCGACAAAGACCAGTGAATCGGCCTTGCGCACGTAAAGGCTGCCCTCCGCAAGCGCGGCAAGCGGCCGTTCTACGGCCGGATCGCCGGAAGCCGCAAGCTCCCGCACCACGGCTTCTATCGCCGGAAAATTGGCGGCGGTGGCGAATTTGGCGATGACCACGCGCAGATCTGCTTCGCTGGCGTTCGACGGCAGCAGCGTCCCCTGGAGAAGGAGCAGCATCAGGCCAATCGCGCGGATCAGGATCATTGGTTTCTGGTGGCTCTTGAAGATTGAATGTCGCCTCCGGGCAGGCTGGAGGAGGAGCCTGCCCGGAGGCTTGCGGGTCTGGGAGGACAGACCGGGAGGATCAGTTGGTTCCCTTGCCGCCGCATTTGCCGGTGGCAACGTTGAAGTTGCCGCAGGACAGAGGCGCGCGCCAATCGGAGATCAGGTCCTTGGAGTCAGGCAGATAGTCGGACCACTCGTCGCCCATCACCAGGCCCGGCGTCTGCGAGACGGTTTCGAACTGGCCGTCGGCCTGGATTTCGCCGATCAGCACCGGCTTGGTGATGTGATGGTTCGGCATCATCGTCGAATAACCGCCGGTCAGGTTCGGCACCGAGACGCCGACCATGGCGTCGATGACCTTGTCCGGATCGGTGGTGCCGGCCTTCTCGACCGCCTTCACCCACATGTTGAAGCCGATATAATGGGCTTCCATCGGGTCGTTGGTGGTGCGCTTGTCGTTCTTGATGAATTTGTGCCAGTCGGCGATGAACTTCGCGTTCTCGGGCGTGTCGACGCTCTCAAAATAATTCCAGGCGGCGAGATGGCCGACCAGCGGCGCGGTGTCGAGACCGGCAAGCTCTTCCTCACCAACCGAGAAGGCCATGACCGGAATGTCCTCGGCCTTGATGCCCTGGTTGCCGAGTTCCTTGTAGAACGGCACATTGGCGTCACCGTTGACGGTCGAGACGACGGCGGTCTTCTTGCCGGCCGAACCGAATTTCTTGATCGCCGAGACTTCGGTCTGCCAGTCGGAGAAGCCGAACGGCGTGTAGTTGACCATGATGTCTTCGGCGGCAACGCCTTTCGCCTTCAGGTAGGCTTCGAGGATCTTGTTGGTGGTGCGCGGGTAGACGTAGTCGGTGCCTTCGAGCACCCAGCGCTTCACCGAACCGCCATCCTCGCTCATCAGATAATCGACGGCCGGAATGGCCTGCTGGTTCGGCGCCGCACCGGTGTAGAACACGTTGCGCTCGCTTTCCTCGCCTTCGTACTGGACGGGGTAGAACAGGATGTTGTCGAGCTCGCTGAACACCGGCAGCACCGATTTGCGCGACACCGAGGTCCAGCAGCCGAACACCGCGGCGACCTTGTCCTTCGAGATCAGCTCGCGCGCTTTTTCTGCGAACAGCGGCCAGTTGGAAGCCGGATCGACGACCACCGCCTCGAGCTTCTTGCCGAGCAGGCCGCCCTTGGCATTCTGCTCTTCGATGAGCATCAGCATGGCGTCCTTCAGCGTCGTCTCCGAGATCGCCATGGTTCCCGACAGCGAATGGAGGATGCCGACCTTGATGGTGTCGTCGGCCGCCCTGGCGGGAATGCTCATCAGCAGGCCGGCGGTGACCACGCCGGCCGAAAACATTTTTGTTATTGTCGAGAAACTGCCCCTCATACTTTTAAACTCCCAAGCTGGTTAACTGCATCGGAACAGGACCATGCAACGGCTGTGCCAATCACCGGCGAAAGATCGGAGTGTTTGAGATTTCCCAGCCCTGTCAGTCGGTTAATGTATTAGCCGCAGGAGATGAACCTCCCCTGCCAGGTTTGAAATGAGAAAAGATCACTCGTATCAGCCTAAGTTTTACTCACATATAGGCCAATGCCCGAATTTTGAGCAGCATCATATGAGCGCTGGCGAGGATTGCAGCGCCGCAGCGAAATGAGGCAAGTTCGAACCCTTAACGGGGGACTCCATGGCCTTCAGAGCTTCTTGCATTTTCACCGCCATGCTTCTGCTGGCGGCGACGACCGTAGCGCGCGCCGGCTTCAGCGACGGCAAGCTGCCGGACGGCTCCTATCATTGCGAAGTCTATCTGCTTGGCATGTTCCTCAGCCTCGGCGACATCACCATCAAGGGAAACGTCTATAGCGGTCCGGTGAGCTTCGGCATCGCGCCGCAAAGCTACAATTACCAGATGGATGCAGACGGCGTGATCACCTGGCTGGGTCCGCTGGGCGGCTACACCAGTGGCGGCAACTCGATCTCGCTTACGCAGGCGACGCTGGAAAGCGGAACCACCCCGTCCTTCGATATCATCATGAAGCAGCCAGACGGCGCCTTTACCGCCTCGACCTGCACGAAGCGTTGAAAAGTACGGAACCTGGCGAGGTTCCGTACTCCGAAGTAGAAGCCGCCTAGCTCTCCGCCGCCATGTCGAGCGCCAGCCGGGTCATATCGGTGAAAAGGCCCTGGCGTTCGGAATAGTCGGTCTGCTCGCCGGTTGCCACATTGTCGACGACGGTCAGGATCGACAGCGCCCGGGCGCCGAAATCGGCCGCAATGCGGTAGAGTGCGCTGGTTTCCATATCCACGGCGAGCGCCCCCTGTGCCTGTGCTTCGGCAAAGCGTTCGCGCCCCAGCGGATGATAAAAAATGTCGCTGCAGATCGTCAGCCCGGCCCGATGGTCGATCCCGAGTTCCGAAGCCCGGGCCAACGCCTGGGCCAACAATGCAGGATCGGGGCCGGCATCGGCACGATAGAGACCAAAAACCTGGCCGCTCTCCGCATTTTCGCCGCGCACCGATTGTGCGATCACCAGGCTGCGCAGCGCCATCTCGGCGGTCAGGCCGCCGCAGGTGCCGGTGCGGATCAACGTTTTCGCACCGTAGAAATCCAGCAGCTCGTGCACGTAGACCAGGAATGACGGGACGCCGATGCCGGTGGACTGGACGCTGACAGGCTTGCCGCGAAACAACCCGGTAAAGCCGAGCGCGCCGCGGCGGCGGTTGACGCAGCGCGACGCTTCCAGAAAGGTCTCCGCCATCCATTCAGCGCGCTGCGGGTCGCCCGGCAGCAGCACCGTGCTTGCGTAGTCGCCTTTGCTAGCCTCGTTGTGTGGCGTCACGGCATGCTTCCAAAACCCGTCGCCCGTTTCGCCTGCAATCATGGCAGTCTCACGACATTGCGCAAGCGGAGCGTTGGAAGGGTCAGGATTCCAGCATGTCCTTTACGATCGTGGCCAATTGCTTGAGCGAAAACGGCTTCGGCAAGAAGCCGAAATGCGCGTCGGCCGGCAAGTTCTTGGCGAACGCGTCTTCGGCATAGCCGGACACGAAGATAAACTTGATGTCGGGCTGCCGTTTGCGCAATTCGCCAAGCAGCGTCGGGCCATCCATTTCCGGCATCACCACGTCCGACACCACGACGTCGACCTTGCCGCCGAGCGCTTCGTAGACTTCAAGCGCCTCGACGCCCGACGACGCCTCGTGGACGGTGTAGCCGCGCGATTTCAGCGCCCGCATGCCGCCCATGCGCACGGCGTCCTCGTCCTCGACCAGCAGCACCGTGGCCGAGCCCGACAGATCCTTGGCTGAGTCGGCGATCTTGGCAGGGGCGGCCGGCACTTCTCCAGCCTCGCCCGCCTTCCTTGCCTCCGCAATGTGCCGCGGCAGGAAGATGCGGAACACGGATCCCTTGCCGACTTCGGAATCGCAGAAGATGAAGCCGCCTGTTTGCTTGATGATGCCATAGACCATGGACAGGCCGAGGCCGGTTCCCTTGCCAACCTCCTTTGTCGTGAAGAAGGGCTCGAAGATCTTTTTCAGCACATCAGGCGCGATGCCGCTGCCGCTGTCCTCGACCTCGACCAGCACATAGTCGGCCGGAGTAAGTTCGCGGTAGGAAAAGGTCTTGCACTCTCCGGCGCTGACGTTGCGGGTGCGTACGGTGAGCTCGCCGCCGGCCGGCATCGCATCGCGTGCATTGACCGCCAGATTGACCACCACTTGCTCGAATTGCCCGATATCGACCCTGACCGGCCACAGGTCGCGGCCATGGTCGATTTTGAGCTTGATGTCGTTGCCGACCAGCCGGGCAAGCAGCATCCTTAGATCTGCGAGCACGTCGGTCAGGTTGAGCACCTCCGGCCGCAGCGTCTGCTTGCGCGAGAAGGCCAGCAACTGCCGCACCAGCGAGGCCGCCCGGTTGGCATTCTGCTTGATGTTCATGATGTCCGGGAACGACGGATCGGACGGCCGGTGGTTGGTCAAAAGCAGGTCCGAGGCCATGATGATGGCGGTCAGCACATTGTTGAAATCATGCGCGATGCCGCCGGCGAGTTGGCCGACCGCCTGCATCTTCTGGCTCTGCGCCATCTGGCCCTCGAGGGCTTTTTGCTCAGTGGTCTCCACGGCATAGACGATGGCCGATTCCTCGGCGCCCTCGCCACCGGTACCGTCTGCGACCGCGTTGACGTAGAAGCGTATGTGGCGCTCCTCATTGCCGGGCAGCACCGTATCGATCGGCTCGATGTCAGCCTGTTGCTGGCGTGCCTTTTCAAAGGCCGCGGCGAAAGCCGGCCGGTCGCGCTCGTGGATCACCGTATCCAGCCGCACACGCCGATCGACCGCATCGCGGTCGACGACCGAGGAAAACAGCGACAGGAACGGCGCATTGGTGCGCAGGATGCGGCCGGCATGGTCGACGCCGGCTATCGCCATCGGCGTCGAGTTGAAGAACCGCGTGAAGCGTATTTCCGATGCGCGGAGGTCGGCCGAAGCGTCCTCGCCTTGCGTCCGGTTGAGCACGATGGTGCGAGTCGGGCCGTTGAGCCCCTCTCGGCTGGCCGAGACACGATGCATGAAGCGCACCGGCAGCGCCTCGCCGGTCATCGTCGTCAGATCGAGGTCGATAACGGCATTGCGCGTGGTACCAGCGTCGGCCTTGACCGAACGGACCAGCGCCATGCCGTCGCCGGCGACGATCTCCGGCAGCGTGATGGCGCCGGGAGTGAAGCTGGCCAGGTCGATGCCCAGCCACTCCGCAAGGGTCGCGTTGATATAGGTGACGCGGCCTTCCTGGTCGGCCGAAAAGAAACCGGCCGGCGCATGGTCGAGGTGATCGATCGCCTTTTGCAGGTCGAGAAAGAACCGCTCCTGCTCGGCCCGTTCCTGCGAGATGTCGGCAAGCTGCCAGGCAAGCATGGGCAGCCGCTGGCCGGGAACGCTGAAGGCGCGGGCCCGAACGCGGTACCAGCGAGCGCCCGGTTCGGCGCCTGGCCGAATGGACTGCGCGAGCCGAAACTCGCCGTCGCCAGGCTGGCCATCACGCAGGCCGGACGCCAGCCGGTATATGGTCACCGAGGCCTCGGGAACGTCTGAAAGCAAACCTTCGACGGTCTTGAGGTCGGCGGCCGACTCGGCACCCGTCATATCGGCATAGGTCCGGTTGGCGTAGATGATACGGCCTTTGGTGTCGGTGACCAGGAGACCTTGCGACATCGAATCGACGAAGGCTTTCGACAGTTCGTCGCTTGTCGAGCGCGGCGTGATGTGCACGAAGCCGATCGCAGTGGCGAACAGAAAGCCGACGCCGATCATCGCCAGCACGCCAAGCATGCCGAGCAGGAATGGATCGCCAAGTCGCTCGCGGAAAAGGCCGAAGACGATCGCTGCCCCTGTCAGGACGACGATGAAGACGATGAGCCGGGTGACCGCGCCCGGTCGCGTGTTCTGGTCGACGATAGGTACCGGATAGAAATCGCCGCGCGCTTCCTTGGCCATGTGCCCCCTGCTCGTGAATTCCGGTGTCGGTTGAATCATATTCTCAGGGTCGGGAAAAGGCCCGGCGGCAAATGTCCGCTAAAAATGACGCCGTTCGGCTCCCGGTGCTTCAAGCTGTTCACGAAGCGTGAAAGGCAACTTGCGGTGGCCTGCCGCAACAGTCTAGTGTCGCCTCTCTTCGAAAGCCGATTTTGGGGGAACCAATGCTGCAATGGCTGGATGGCGTGGCGGGTCCTGGTTATGCCGCAGCAATCCTATGGACGTTTGCAGTACTTGTCCTTCTGCTCATCATTCTTCTCATCATCAAGCTGGTCCGCAGCCTGACGTTCGGAACATTCGTCGCCGGCGGCAGGAACCGCAAGACGCGGCTGGCCGTCATGGACGCCACAGCGGTCGACAGTCACCGTCGGCTGGTGCTGGTGCGCCGCGACGATATCGAGCACCTGCTTTTGATCGGTGGCCCGACCGACGTCGTCGTCGAGCGCGACATCAGGCTCTCGGCGCTGCGCCGCCCGGCATTGACCGGAGACAACAGCCACCAGCCGGCAGCAAGGTCGGCTCAGACCACAGCCGCGCCGGCGAGGCAAGCGCCGCCGCAGCCGGCAAGTGCAGCCGCAACGCCCGTCCGAGCCCGCCAGACGGCGACAATCCCGGCAATAATGCCGGCGCCGGCGCCGAAACCGGCATCGAACGTCACACCGTTGCCAAGTTATGGATCCGTCAACGCCAATGCCTCGCGACATGCACCGCCGCCGGCAAGACAGGACTCCCCGGCAAGATACGAGCCGCCGGCACAGCACGAGTCGATTGACGATGCGCTGATGAAGGAGCTGGAGGTTTCCCTCGACGAGCCACGCTTCAGCCAAACGCCGAGCAAGCCGGTGGCGAAGGCATCGCCCTCTCTCGACGACGAGATGACGAAGCTCCTCGGCGAGTTGTCCAATCAGAAAAGATAGGCCGATAGCGAACGGCCAATGAAAATGGCCGGAAAACCGGCCATTGTGAACACTTATCGCTGCTGCTGTTTACCCACCGACTCAGTCGTCGCGGTAGACCTTCTCGCGCCGCTCATGGCGCTCCTGTGCCTCGATCGACAAGGTGGCGATCGGGCGCGCGTCGAGCCGCTTCAGCGCGATCGGCTCGCCCGTCTCCTCGCAATAACCGTAAGTGCCTTCGTCAAGGCGCTGGAGGGCCGAATCGATCTTGGAGATGAGTTTTCGCTGGCGATCGCGGGCGCGAAGTTCGATGGCGCGGTCGGTTTCGGAGGAGGCGCGATCGGCGAGGTCGGGGTGGTTGGCGTTTTCCTGCTGCAGGATTTCGAGAGTTTCGCGCGCTTCGCGCAAGATGTCGTTCTTCCAGGTGACGAGCTTCATGCGAAAGTAGGATTTCTGCCGCTCGTTCATGAACGGCTCGTCTTCGGAGGGCACGTAATCGGCGGTAACGATGTCGTTCATTCGACTCACCCAACAAACCCCAAATTTGGCGCCTATATATTCGCGGACCGAAAGCTGCACAAGGTCAATCGACAACAGTTTCACGCAATTGTTAGTCTCGGACAAACCAGCATCTGCGATGCCCTTTTTGCGAAGAATACGACCGAATCCGTACATGATTCGCTATGCTTGAGGGGTGCTTGCCATTGCGCACGGAGCTCTTCTGATGGCAAATCCTGCGGCGTGCTGACGGGTTCGGTGCCCGGCACAACGGGGATCCGGTGACCAGACTTTACCTGCTGAGGCATGCGAAGGCCGGCTGGGCGCTGCCTGGCGTGGCTGACTTCGATCGCCCGCTCGATCCATCCGGCTTCGCCGATGCCGAAGCGATGGGCGTGCTGATGCGTTCCCGCAAATGCGCACCGGCCCTCACCCTTTGCTCAAGCGCCAAGCGCGCCCGCCAGACGCTGGAAAGCTTGGCTGGCCAGACGGACACGGGCCGGGTGCTGTTCTGTGACACCCTCTACAGCGACGATGCCGCCGCGTACCTCACTGCCATCCGGCAGAATGGCGGGCTGGATGCCTTGCTCGTCATCGGCCACAATCCGATGATTGAGGATCTCGCCATGGCGCTCTCAGGCGACGGCGACGAGACCGCGCGGGCCATGCTGAACCACGGCTTCCCGACCTCCGCACTTGCGGTGGTCCGGTTCAACGGCAGACTTGCCGAGGCTGCGCCAGGCACCGGCTATCTCGAAGCCTTCCTGACGCCTGCCGATATCTGAGGCCATTTCAAAGCCGCGCATCAAAGCCTATATCGGATCCTGACCGGCCCGCGAGAACAGATTTGGCATCATCGCTGACGACTTTTACCGACGAGGCGAAGATTGCCTTGGATACGTTGTCAGGCCGCGCTGCCGGGCTTTTCGCTCCGTCACTGCGTCTTGGCGTGACCGGGCTGTCCCGCGCCGGCAAGACGGTGTTCATCTCGGCCCTTGTGCACAATCTGGTCCATGGCGGACGCTTGCCGCTGTTTGAGGCACAAAAATCGGGGCGCATCGCCCGGGCTTTTCTCGAAGAGCAGCCGGACGACGCGGTACCACGCTTCCAGTACGAGGATCACATCGCGGCTCTTGTCGACGATCGCGTCTGGCCGGATTCGACGCGTGCGATTTCCGAACTGAGGCTCACCATCGAATACGAATCGGCCTCTGGCTGGAGCCGCATGTTTTCCGCCGGCAAATTGTCGGTCGACATCGTCGATTATCCCGGCGAATGGCTGCTCGACCTGCCGCTGCTCGGCAAGTCCTACGCCGATTTTTCGCGTGAGGCCTTCGAGATGGCCGTGTTGCCGGTGCGTGTCGACCTTTCGCGGGAATGGCGGGCGCTCTCCAATCCGGTCGACCCCAACGCCGAGGCCGACGAGATGACGGCGCGCCGTCTCGCTGAGAGCTTCGCGGCCTATCTCAAGGCCTGCAAACTCGACGAGCGGGCGCTTTCGACCTTGCCGCCCGGCCGCTTCCTGATGCCCGGCGATCTTGAAGGCTCGCCCGCTCTCACCTTCGCGCCGCTGCCGAATCTGGGCGGCCGGCGCGCCCGCTCGGGATCGCTGCAGGCTATGATGGAGCGGCGCTACGAGGCTTACAAGACGCATGTCGTCAAACCGTTCTTTCGCGAACACATCACGCGTCTCGACCGCCAGATCGTGCTCATCGACGCATTGCAGGCATTGAATGCCGGCCCCGGTGCGATGGCCGATCTGGAGCGCGCGGTCACCGAAATCCTGTCCTGTTTCCGGCCCGGCCGGGGCAACTTCCTGACCGACCTGTTTTCGAGGCGTATCGACCGCATATTGGTGGCCGCGACCAAGGCCGACCATCTGCACCACGAAAGCCACGACCGGCTGCAGGCGATCGTGCGGCGGCTAGCCGACCGAGCCGTGGCGCGGGCGAATTTCACCGGCGCCGACGTCGACGTCGTCGCTATGGCTGCCATGCGCGCGACCCGGGAAGGCACGGTCAAGCAGGGCCGCGAGACTTTGCCGGTCATTATCGGCACGCCATTGCGCGGCGAAAAAATCGATGGCGAAACCTTTGACGGAAAGACCGAAACAGCCATATTTCCCGGTGACTTGCCGGAGAAAGTTGATGCGGTGTTCGACGTTTCCGAATCGACCCGCCGGCAGAACAATGACGACCCCGCGATCCGCTTCGTGCGCTTTCGCCCGCCGAAACTCGAGCGCACCGCCGAGGGTGTGACGCTGTCGCTGCCGCATATCAGGCTCGACCGCGCGCTGCAGTTCCTGATCGGAGATCATCTCGCATGAGTGCGCCCCGCAGACCGGCGGCCTTTCGCATAGAGCCGGAGCCCCAGCAGAAGGAAGATTCGACGGCTCACCATGCTGCGTCCGAGGCCGCGCCGGCGCGAAAGCCGCGTACCGTGACGGCGGATCTTGCCGTGGTCACACCGGCGGAGATCGACGTCTTCGACGAGCCTGATATCGTCGCTGCCGAACCGCCGCCGGCGATTGCGCCGCGAAAACGTTCGCCGCTTGGCAGCCTGTTCTTCGGCGCGCTGGGCGTTCTGGTTTCGCTCGCCGTCGGCCTCTGGACCGACCAGCTGATTCGCGACCTGTTCGAGCGCGCCGAGTGGCTGGGCTGGCTGGCTGCCGCTATGGCCGCGATCGCCATCCTGGCGCTTCTGATCATCCTGGTGCGCGAATTCATGGCGATTGCCCGCCTTGCCGAGGTCGAAAAGTTGCAGAAGCGGGCGCTCGATGCGATTGCCCGTGACGATCCGAAGGCCGCCCGCGCCGTGGTCGACGAGTTGTCGGTCTTTGTCTCGGCCAAGCCTGAAACCGCGGCCGGCAGGCGCTCGCTGGCCGAATTGCGCGGCGAGATCATTGACGGCGGCAATCTGGTGCGGCTGGCCGAGACCGAGATACTCGGCCCGCTCGATGCCCGCGCCAGGGTGATGATCCTCGAAGCGGCGAAGCGCGTCTCGCTGGTGACCGCGGTCAGCCCCCGCGCGCTGGTCGACGTCGCTTATGTCGTGTTCGAAGCCGGCCGGTTGATTCGCCGGCTGTCGGAGCTTTATGGCGGCCGCCCCGGCACGCTTGGCTTTTTTCGCCTGGCGCGCAGCGTTCTGGCCCATCTCGCGGTCACCGGGTCGATCGCCGTCGGCGACAGTTTCGTCCAGCAGATCGTCGGCCACGGCCTTGCCGCCCGGCTCTCGGCCAAGCTCGGCGAAGGCGTCGTCAACGGCATGATGACTGCGCGCATCGGCATTGCAGCGATGGAAACCGCAAGGCCCCTGCCCTTTTACGCGGTCAGGCGGCCCGGATTGGGCGATTTCCTCTCCGCGCTGACCTCCTTTGCAGCAAAGAAAGAAAAAGAAACATCCGCTTCCGGAACGTGACTATTGCCTTGGGGTGACAAAGCATTAACCAATCTTGTCCATGGTCGGAAGCGTCCAAACCAGTCTCTTTGTTGCCGGGTGTCGTCGATGAAAAGCGTTATTCTGTCCAGCGGGCTGCCCGTGGCGCTCGCGCTTGTCGCAACCGTCGGCATTGCCGGAAACGCTTCGGCGGCGGAACCGGACAAGCAGTTCTTTCGATCGGTCGAAGGCAAATGGGTCGGCCCCGGAGAAATCGTTGCCGGCAAATACAAAGGCACGAAATTCACCTGCAGCTTCATCGGCTCGACGCCTGACGGCAAGGTCGGCATGTCGCTCGACGGCGGCTGCCGGGTCGGTATGTTCACTCAGCAGATGTCGGCAACGATCGAACACAAGGGCCGGCAGGGCTACAAGGGCAGCTTTATGGGCGGGGCCGCCGGCTCCGGCCTCGACATTATCGGCGGCAATGTCGTCGATGCGCACAAGGTGGTTTTCACCATCAATCGCAATCAGTTGCGCGGCGTTATGCAGGCGCTTGTCCCCGACGACAATTCAATGACGGTGACCGTTGCCGTGCGCGTCGACCAGCAGCTGGTCCCGGTCATCGGCATGAAGCTGAAGCGGATCGATGCAGTCGAGGTCGGCTCCATAACTCCGAACTGACTTTCAGCGTGAGAAGGGCGGCGGCCAAACGGCGCCGCCCTCTTTTGATTTGCAAATGGGCGCTCAGTCCTTGATCGCGGCAATCACTTCGTCATAGGCCTTGCAGGCCTCAGCCGCTGTCGTGCCGCTCTGATATTTGGTTGTGACCGCCTGGACCTTGGCCCCGAGGTCGGCTGCCTTGGCCGGATTCTTGGTAATCGCAGCCTGAAGTGCCGCAGTCATGTCCTGGGCCTTCTTGGTCAGCATCTCGGTCGTGCACTCCGGCGCCTTCGAACAGGCAGAACCGGCAAGTGCCGCGATGCCAACGGCAAGCAGCAAGAACTTCTTCATGTCAGTCATCTCCTCAAAAAAGGGCCGCGACTTGATCGTCGCTCGCCCTTCACTGGCCGAAGCCGGGCGTCCTTAGCGCCGGATTGCTGGAACAAGCAACGCGCGGGAGCCCATTATCCTGTTCAGTGCGCCTGCAATATCGCCTTCACAACACGCCGGATTCGCACTGTTCGATCCGCCCCGAAGCCCCTATCTTGGCCGCTTGTTGCAAGAGAGCGGAACGGCAGGCATGGCGGCAGAGGCATCGAACGGCGATCTGATCCAGGTGGTGGCGCTGCTCGCCGCCGGCGTCGTTGCGGTGCCGATCTTCAGGCGCATCGGACTTGGCTCCATCCTCGGCTATTTGACGGCCGGCGTCGTGATCGGTCCGTTCGGGCTGCGCATCTTTTCCGAATCGGAAGCCATTCTTCATGTCGCCGAACTCGGCGTCGTCATGTTTCTGTTCATCATCGGGCTGGAGATGCAGCCGTCACGGCTATGGGGCATGCGCCGCGAGATTTTCGGGCTTGGCGCGCTGCAGGTCGGCGTCTGCGCGGTCCTGCTGACCGGCGTCGGGCTGGCGGGAGCTTTTCCTATCGCGCAATCCTTCGTCGCCGGCGCCGGTTTCGTGCTCACCTCGACGGCCATCGTCATGCAATTGCTGGAAGAACGCGGCGAACTGGCCACGCCCAAGGGCCAGCGCATCGTTTCGGTCCTGCTTTTGGAAGACCTGGCCATCGTGCCGCTGCTGGCGCTGATCGCCTTCCTCGCGCCGGGCGGCGCCGATATGAGCCTGTCGGATCGGTTGACGGAGGTCGGCATCGGCCTTGCCGCGATCGTCGGGCTGGTGCTTGCAGGACGCTATCTGCTCAATCCGTTCTTCCGTATCCTGGCGGATGCGCGCGCCCGCGAGGTGATGACCGCAGCCGCCCTTCTGGTCGTTCTCGGATCGGCGCTCGCCATGCAGCTTTCCGGCCTGTCGATGGCGATGGGCGCCTTCCTGGCCGGCGTGCTTTTGTCGGAATCGACCTTCCGCCACCAGCTGGAGGCCGACATCGAACCGTTCCGCGGCATTCTGCTCGGACTGTTCTTCCTCGCCGTCGGCATGTCGCTCGACCTGCATGTGGTCGTCGTCAACTGGCAGCTCATTGCCATCTATGTCGTCGCCTACATGATGATGAAGGCGATCGGCATCTATATCGTCGCCCGCATTCTCAAAACCGGCCACCGGGAAGGGCTCGAGCGCGCGGTCTTCATGGCGCAAGGCGGCGAATTCGCCTTCGTCCTCTATTCCGCAGCAGCGGCAGTCGGGATCATCGATAGCCAGGCCAATGCGATGCTAACCGCCATCGTCATCATTTCCATGGTGCTGACGCCGTTGGCAATCATAGCCCTGCGGTATCTGACGCCGCGCGACGAGCAGTCGCTTGAAGGCGTCGATGTCGCCAACGGCCTGACCGGCAGCGTGCTGATCATCGGCTTTGGCCGGTTCGGCCAGATCGCCAGCCAGCCGCTTTTGTTGCGCGGGATCGACGTATCGATCATCGACAATGAGGTCGAAATGATCCAGGCGGCGGCCGATTTCGGCTTCAAGGTCTATTACGGCGACGGCACGCGGCTGGACATCCTGCGTGCCGCGGGAGCCGGGCGCGCACGCGCCGTGCTGATCTGCGTTGACAAGCCCGATGCCGCCGTGCGCATCGCCGAGCTCATCAAGGCGGAGTTTCCGTTGCTGACGGTGCTGGCGCGGGCTTTCGACCGCGGCACGGCGTTGCAGCTCATTCGTGCCGGCGTCGACTATCAGCTCCGCGAGACGTTCGAATCGGCGCTTGTCTTCGGCGGCTCGACACTGGAAGCTCTCGGCGTCGATCCGGAAGAGGTCGCCGAGGTAGTCGAGGACGTCCGCCGCCGCGATGCTGCCCGTTTCGAGCTTCAACAGGCCGAAGGCATACGCGCCGGGCGGCGTTTCCTCAAAGGCAATATCGGCACCCCCATCCCGACGCCGCTCAGCACGCCACGGCGCGTGGGCCAGGCGCTCAACGAGGAGACCGCCGGCGTGCTGCAGAAATCCGAACCGGCCGATTAAACGTTGGAAAGACGCGAATGATGAACGAACTGGACGAGCGCGCTGTCTCCATCACCAGATTCTGGCGCGACGCCGGGGAGGACGCGTGGTTCGAGAAGAACGACGCCTTTGATGCCGACTTCCGCACCCGGTTTCTCGATCTGCACTTTGCCGCCGCCCGCCGCGAATGCGACGGCTGGTCCGAACACGCCGAAGGGTCGCTGGCACTGATGATCCTGCTCGACCAGTTTCCGCGAAACTGCTTTCGCGCCACCGGCCACATGTACGCCACGGACCCGCTGGCGCGGCATTTCGCCGGGAAAGCGATCGCTGCCGGCCATGACCTGGCACTCGACGAAGAGCTCCGCGTTTTTCTCTATCTGCCCTATGAGCATTCGGAGGACCTCGCCGATCAGCTCAAATCGGCAGAGCTTACCGCCGCCAAAGCCCCGATCTATCTGAAATATGCGATCGAGCATCGCGACATCATCCAGCGCTTCGGCCGCTTTCCGCATCGAAACAGGATGCTTGGCCGCGAGACGACACCGGACGAACAAATGTTCCTCGACGGAGGTGGGTTCTCCGGCTGATTTCAGGCACCGATGGCGGCAGCATCAGGTTTTCCACCAATCCCGGCCTGACGGCAGCCGTTCAATGCCCGATGTGTCGACGGCGGCCAGCCGCTCCGATACGCTCTTGCCGTCGACCACAAGCTCCGGCGCAATTTCTGCCAGCGGCGCCAGCACGAAGGCGCGCTCCAGCATGCGCGGATGCGGCACCTCCAGTCCGGTCTCGTGGATGATGCGGTCGCCGAACACCAGAATGTCGATATCGATCAGGCGTGGACCCCAGCGCTCCTCGCGCACCCGCTTCAGTTTTCGCTCGGCGTCGAGGCAAAGGTCGAGCAAAGCCCGTGGCGCGAGCGCGGTCGAGATTTCGGCCGTCGCGTTGAGGAAATCCGGCTGATCGAGCTTGCCCCAGGGGGGCGTGCGGTAGAGCGACGAAACGGCAACGACGCGCGTTCTCTCGTTGGCATCCAGAATGCCCAGTGCCGCAGCCATCGACTTCGCCGGATCGCCGAGATTGCCGCCAAGGCTGAGATAGACGGTGTTGTTGTTGTTACTATTCTGGCCAGACAACGGTCACCTCGACATGATCGAGCACACCCGGCACCGGGGCGTTCGGCTTGCGCACGGTGATTTCGGCCTTTTTGATCTGCGGAAACCGCGCCGTCAGCGCCCTCGCCACTTCGAGCGCCAGCGCTTCGATCAGAAAGCGCCGTTCGCCGGTAATGATCTTCTCGATGACCGCAAAGGCGATGCCGTAATTGACGGTGTCCTCGATGGAATCCTCGACCAGCGCCTGCCCGGGATCCACCGTGAGTGCCGCATCGACATAAAAGCGCTGGCCGAGCGTCTCTTCTTCGTCCAGCACACCGTGCCGGGCAAAGAAGGCGCAGTTCTTCATGCGGATGACATACATGGCTCAGCTTTCCCCGATCTCACGTGCCAGCATAGCATCGGCGATGGCCAGCGCATCCACGTTGATTGCGACATCGTGGACGCGAAAGAGATGCGCGCCTTTGAGCCTCAGGATAACGCTGGTGGCCGCGGTCCCGGCGCCTCTTGCGGCTGCGTCGCGGCCGGTGACGGTGCCGATAAAGCGCTTTCGCGATGTGCCGGCCATCAGTGGAAAACCCAGCGCATGAAGCTCGGAAAACCGTGCCATCAGGTCAAGATTTTCCGCTGCCGTCTCCTTGGCAAAGCCGAAGCCCGGATCGAGCACGATATGGTCGTCGGCAACACCGCTCCGCCGCGCGATTTCCAGCGACTTCCTGAGGAAGAAGAGCTGATCGGCAATCACGTCGGGCAGTTTCTGCCGGTCCCGTCCAGTGTGCATGACGACAAGGCCAGCGCCGGTTTCGGCCGCGACCCGGGCAATGCCCGGTTCGCGCTGCAGGCCCCAGACGTCATTGACGATATGCGCGCCGGCTTGGACGGCAAGCCGGGCCGTATCCTCGCGATAGGTATCGACCGAGATCAGCGTTCCGCCAGACGTCGCGAGCGCCTCGATGACCGGCAATATGCGAGCCTGCTCTTCCTTTGCGGAGACCGCAGACGCCCCGGGACGTGTCGATTCTCCGCCGATGTCGATGACGGAGGCCCCCTCCTCGACCATGCGGCGCGCCTGAGCCACTGCTTTTTCCGGCGCATCGAACAGGCCGCCGTCGGAAAAACTGTCCGGCGTGATGTTGAGGATGCCGACGACCACGGCCTTGCCGCCAAGGTCGAGATGGCGTCCGTGCGCCAATTGCCATCGCCCTGTCATCATTGCCCATCAACCATGTTCGATCTCGCGGCGTGGCGGGGGATCAATTCCGTTGCGCCGAGGACGGCGGTAAAGCAAGGTGGGGAAAGAGGCAACACGATGAAACGATCCCTCCTCTGCGCCCTGATGCTCGCTCTGACCGCATTCCCGGCCGGCGCTGCAACTCTCGTCAAGACATATAGTTATTTCCCGATCGGCGGCAGGACGCTCGACGACATCGAGACCCAGCTGTCGAAACTCGGGCCTCAGGTGAAAAGCACCGGGTCGCGGCATCCGGGAGCTACCCAGATGGCGTTCACCACCCGCGTCAGCTATGCGCAAAAGCCGGGCTCGTGCTGGATTGCCGACGCTGTCGTCACCGTCAAGGTCAAGGTCATCCTTCCTGAGTGGCGCCGCCCGCGCAAAGCCGATGCCGGCGTCAGGCTGTTCTGGGATACGTTGTCCGCCGACATCAAGCGCCATGAGGAACGCCACGTCGAGATTGCCAAGAACCACGGCCGCGAACTAGAAGACGCCTTGAAGGCGAGCTACCCGGAAAAGACCTGCGAACTGGCAAAGGCCAAGGCCGCAAAAATCACTGCGGCCATGCTTGCCAAACACGACCAGGACCAGATGCGCTTCGATCGCGTCGAAAGCGCCAATTTCCAAAGCCGCATCCTGCGGCTTTTGCACTATCGCATCGAGCGCATTGAGAACGGCCGGCTCGCTCCCGGCTGAACTCCGCGTCGTCGGACAAAGCCAATTTTGCCGAAACATAGTGCCAGCTTCGGAAAACTTTCGAGCCGCTGTCGAAATCGGCCTATAGCGAACGACATATGCCAGGTTCGCAGGGATCAGCCTCCGGCAAACGCCAATCGGCGTACCTAGATGCTTCCCAGCCCGTCGCGGACGTGCACGCAGGCATAATGGATGAACGGATATGGACCAGGCTGTCGACAAGCAAACGATGGTGGAAACCAGCGCGCCGCTGACCGAAACCGAGAAAAACGCCATCATCGGCGGCGTGCTTTTGTCGATGCTGCTGGCGGCGCTCGACCAGACCATCGTCGCGCCGGCGATGCCGACGATGGCCCGTCTGCTCGGGCATGCCGAATATCTGCCATGGATCGTGACCGGCTATCTTCTGACCGCGACCGCCGTGGCGCCGCTCTACGGCAAGATCTCCGATATTTATGGTCGCCGGCCGACCGTCTATGCTGCAATCCTGATCTTTCTCGCCGGCTCGCTGGTCAGCGCCACGGCCCCTAACATGCTGGTCCTGGTTGTCGGCCGGGCGATCCAGGGCGCCGGTGGCGGCGGCCTGTTCGCCCTGACGCAGACCGTGATCGGCGACCTCGTGCCGCCGCGCGAGCGGGCCCGATACGCCGCCTGGATCTCGGGCACATGGGCCGTCGCCAGCATCGCGGGGCCGCTCCTCGGCGGCACCTTCGCCGAACATCTGCATTGGTCGCTGATCTTCTGGATCAACATTCCGCTCGGCCTGCTGGCCATGGCGATCATCAACAACCCGCTCAAGAAGCTGCCGATCGCCGCAAAACATCACCGCATCGACGGCCTCGGCGCGCTGCTTCTGGTCGCGGCCACCTCGCTGCTGCTGCTTGCCTTGAACTGGGGCGGCAGCGAGTATCCGTGGCTGTCGCCTGAAATCCTTGGACTGCTCGCCTGCTCGGCGGTGTTCTGGAGCGCGTTCGCGCTGCGGCTCATGCGCGCGGCCGAACCGCTGATCTCGCTCGAAGTGCTCGGCAATCCGATCGTTCTCGCCGGCACATTGTCGATGTTCCTACTGCAGGCCGCCAATGTCGGCCTGTCGGTCTATCTGCCGGTCTACCTGCAATCGGTCGTCGGCCTGTCGGTCAGTCAATCGGGCACCGCGTTGCTTGGGCTGATGCTCGGCACGGTGGCCGGTGCGACATTCAGCGCGCGAATGATCCCGCGCTTTTTCCACTATAAGCGCATTGCCATGATCGGAACTGTTTTCTCGATCCTGTGCCTCGGCGTGCTCAGCCTGGTCGCCGGGCATGCCTCACTTTTGCTCGTCGAGGTGTTGACGACCTGCGTAGGCCTGGGTACAGGCACGACCTTTCCGGTTGCCACCGTCTCGGTCCAGAACGCCGTCGATCGCATGCACCTTGGCGTAGCGACCGGCGTTCTCACCTTCCTGCGCTCGCTGGGCAGCGCGCTTGGCGTCGCTATGCTCGGTGCCGTCGCCCTTGGTTACGGGCTGCCGCTGGCCAGCGAAGGCACGCAGCCGGCCGGCCATATCGCCTCGGCCATGCCGTTCGTGATGATCTTTCTTGCCGCGGCCGCGATCTTGCTGTTGTCGCTCATCACGCTCTGGCTGATGCCGGAGAAAACGCTTCGCGGCCATGCCGAGGCTGTGGCTCCAGCCCTGGCGGAGTAGACCGGCCCGACGAAAATATGGCGAGGCTCAGTCGATCACGCCGAGCTTCTTCTGCAGACTGGTTGACGAGGTCGTATACTGAAAAACGATGCGCTCGCCGGGGCTGACGATGCGCTTGGCCGCTTGCGCCATCAAGGCGACCTCGTGGAAGCCCGACAGGATCAGCTTCAGCTTGCCGGGGTACCAGTTGATGTCGCCGACGGCGAAGATGCCGGGCACCGACGTCTGGAATTTTTCGGTGTCGACCGGGATCAGGTTCTCGTGGAGGTTGAGGCCCCATTCGGCGATTGGGCCGAGCTTCATCGTCAGGCCGAAGAACGGCAGCATCCGCGTACACGGCACTTCGATATCGCCCTCCGGCCCCTTGATGGTGGCGGAGGCGAGCTGGCCGTCGGCGCCGGTCAGGCCAGTCACCTGTCCGACCTGGAATTCCAGCTGCTTCATCTCCTGCATGGCATACATCTTGTTGACGCTGTCGGGCGCTGCACGGAATTCGGGCCGCCGGTGCACCAGCGTCACGCTCTTGGCAACCGGCTGCAGGTTCAGCGTCCAGTCGAGCGCCGAATCGCCGCCGCCGACGATGACGAGGTCGTGGCCGCGAAAGTCCTCCATCCGGCGCACCGAGTAGAACACGCTCTTGCCTTCATAGGGTTCGATGCCTGGAATCGGCGGGCGCTTCGGCTGGAACGAACCGCCGCCGGCGGCAATCACCACAATTTTGGCTTCGAACACCTCGTTTTCGTCGGTAATGACGCGGAAGCTGCCGTCCTCCAATCTTTCCAGGCTCGAAACCATGCGGCTATAGGTGAATTCGGGCTTGAACGGCGCGATCTGCTCAAGCAGCTTGTCGACCAGGCCTTGCGCCGAGATCGAGGGCCAAGCCGGAATGTCGTAGATCGGCTTTTCCGGGTAGAGTTCGGCGCATTGCCCGCCGGGCCGGTCGAGGATGTCGATCAGATGGCACTTCATGTCGAAGAGGCCGAGCTCGAATACGGCAAACAGGCCGACAGGCCCTGCCCCGACAATGAGTACGTCCGTCTTGGTGATAGCGGTCATGAAGCATGCGCCTTTATGGGAAAACGGCGCGACACTGCATGACCATTGGTCCGCTGCCAAGCGGCAGCCGCAAAAATCGGCTTCAGCCCTGGCGGGCCGGCACGCGCACGACCAGCCCGTCGAGGGCGTCGCGCACCTTGATCTGGCATGACAGCCGCGAGTTCGGCTGGACCTCGTAGGCGAAATCCAGCATGTCCTCTTCCATGGCTTCCGGCTCGCCGACCTCCGCCGTCCAGGCTTCGTCGACATAAACATGGCAGGTCGCGCAGGCGCAGGCGCCGCCGCATTCCGCTTCTATTCCCGGCACCGCATTGCGGATCGCATTTTCCATGACGGTCGAGCCGTTTTCGGCATCCACGTCAAAATGCGTGCCGTCATGGGCGATGAAGGTCAGCTTGGTCATTTGTCACCTGAAGGGAGTCTGAGCCGACATAATCACTCTGCCGGACAAGTCAACTGCGGCGCGAAAGCGCCCGTGCGTGGCGTCTTTGGGATAAGTCCTATCGGCTGATGGCGGCGACGAAGTCGCGCACTTCTTCGATCAGCGAGCCAAGCCGCTTCAGCGTGCTGGCGTCTTCGGGCCGGCATTCGATCGCGCTGGCGCAATCGGCAATGGCGAAGGCGCCGACCCCGCGCGCCGAGCCTTTGAGCCCGTGTGCCAATAGCAGCCGCTGCCTGACATCCGCTTCGACGATCTTGTCGCGCACCGACAGCGCCTGCTGCACGAACAGAGCCAGCACCTCCTGCTCGAGGCTCCGATCGCCCATCGTCTGGCGCGCAAGATGCGCCAGGTCGATCGGCCGCGCCCCGGCTGTCCCCGACACGTCGCCGCCGGGCATCGAGAAGGCAATGCCGTTTTCGCCACGTATCACTTTGAGACTCCGTTCTTCGACCGCCGCAAAAACTAGGCGTATCCGGTGGACAACGGGTTAATGATTGGCCCGGAAAAATGTCGCGATAACGGCGCCGGAATCACGGCTGTGTTAACCTTATATTTAAAGTTTTACGTATCGGGCGGAATGCATGTTTTCTTTACCCGGCTGTGTCATTACGATACGACAGGTCCATTTTCAGCCTCCTGCGCGGGACACGCTAGGCAGAATCAATAAGCAGAACCATAAGTCCCGCGGCAGCTTGTACAGGGTAGCGAAGGCATGGCGAAGAAACCAACGACGACAAGAACGCTCGACAGCGACGTAGCCAGGGAACTTGAAAAGGCACTTGATATCGATCTGAGCGGCGATGCCGGCGGCGACTTCGACATGGCTGCATCCATGGAAGATCTCGAAGCGCAAATATCGCAAGCCGCCGACGAGTTGGCGCGCGAAGGTCGCAGCCAGAACGAAGCGCCTGCCCCGGACCAGACCCAGAACGCGGCACCTGCCGCCAATCAAAGCCAGATCGCAAAACCCGCGCCAAAGGCCAAGCCGGCTGAGTTGCGTCCTGTCGTAACGCGCAATGGCTCGCAGCCGGCAGCTTTCTCGCCGGCCAACGACGATCGTCAAAAAGACTATAAGACGCTCCTGCACACCCTCAATCGGCGCGCCTCGAACACGATCTACTGGGTCGTGGCTTTCGTTTCGCTGGCCTGGATCGCCGGCGCTGGCGGCCTTGCGAACCTGTTGTTCGGACCTGGCATCTGGAACATCCGCACCTTCGATCAGTTTTTCGCCCGTCCGGAGCTGATCGGCCTGGCGGTCGCGGCAATCGTGCCCGTCATCCTGTTCTGGGCATTCGCAGTGATGATTCGCCGCGCTCAGGAGATGCGCCTTGCCGCGCAGTCGATGACCGAGGTGGCCTTCCGTCTGGCCGAGCCGGAAAATCTTGCCCAGGATCGCGTCATGATGATCGGCCAAGCGGTTCGCCGGGAGGTGGCAGCCATGGGCGAAGGCATCGAACGCACGCTTGCGCGTGCCGTCGAGCTCGAAACGCTGGTCCACAGCGAGGTGAACCAGATCGAGCGCTCCTATTCAGAGAACGAGTCCCGCATCCGCTCGCTGGTCGACGGGCTGGGCAGCGAGCGCGAAGCGGTCGTCACCCATGCCGAGCGCGTGCGCGCCTCGATCACCGGCGCCCACGAGACACTGAAAGACGAGATCAACGCCGCCAGCGATATCATTCGCGACAGCATTCTCAACGCCTCGACCAAGCTGTCGATGACGATCAACGAATCCGGCGATACGCTGATCGACAGGATCAACGGAAGCTCGTTGTCGATCTTCGATTCGGTGGAAGGCCGGCTCGAATCGATCACCGATCGGCTGTCGACGTCGGGCGAGGCCTTCGCCAGCCTGCTCGACACCCGGATCGCCAAGCTGACGGACACCACCGATGGCCTGACGCGGTCACTGACCGACCTGCTCGACGACCGCACGAGCGGCATGGTGTCGCTGCTCGGCGGTGCCGCCCGCACACTCAATTCGGAATTCGAAGCCAGCCTCAACGGCATCGAGCGGACGCTTGCTGAACGTGGCCAGGCGCTGATCAGCGAGTTCCAGACCCGCGCCGAGGCGCTCGACACCGGCACGCAGAAGCTCAACGCCGCGCTGGAGGCTCGCGCACGCCAAATCAACGAGACGCTGGTCGAGCGCGCCCGCGAAATCGCCCACACATTCCAGGATAGCAAGGATACGCTGTCGGCGATGATCGATCAGGGCAAGACCCAGATCGGCGCCGACATGGCCGACATCATTTCATCGACCTCGACCATGCTTGAAGCCCGCGCCGGCGATTTCGCCGGGCGCATGGAAGCGGCGCGCCATGTCGTATCGCGTTCGTTCGATACGGACATCGAGCGGCTTGCCGATGCTCGCGCCGGCATCGAGGAAGCCGTCGAGAACCACAGCCGCAAGCTTTCCGAAAGCCGCGACCGGATGGCGGCGGCAATGCAGGCCGATCTGGCGAAGTTCGCCGAAGGTCGCGCCGAAATCGACGCAGCGGTGGCTAACCAGGTGCAGAAGCTAGCCGAAGGCCGCGGCCTGATCTCGCGCGCCCTTGAAGAGGATCTGCGCAAGGTCAACGAATCGCGCGCAGCGATCGACGCTTCGCTGGGCAGCCATCTCGAAAGCCTTGAAGAGGGTCGCAACAGGCTTGCCCAGGCCTTGAACGAAGACTCTGGAAAACTCGTGCAAGCCCGCACGATAATTGATGAAATGGTTGCCGGGCACGTCGGCAAGCTCGCCGAAGGCCGCAGCATCCTTTCGCGCGCGCTCGAGGCCGACCTCGGCAAGCTGGCAGAGAGTCGCGCCGGCATAGACGGCCTCGTCGCCGGTCAAGTCGAAAAGATCGCCGAGGGTCGCGCCATACTCGCCAGTGCGTTGGAAGCCGACATCGCCGGCATCAATGGCCTCATCGAGGCTCATTCGGCGAAATTGGCGCAAGACCGCAGCGGGCTTTCCCAGTCACTCGATAACGACCTGTCCGACATCAGGAGCCTGATCGCCGATCATTCTGGCAGGCTCGCCGATGACCGCAGCCTGCTTTCGAAGACGCTTGAAGACGATCTTGCCAAGCTGGCCGAAAGCCGGTCGAGCATCGATGGGCTGGTTGCCGGCCAGGTCGAGAAGCTGGCCGAAGGCCGCGACATCCTCAAGCGCGCGCTTGAATCGGACCTGAACGCGATCAAGGGCGTCATCGCCAGCCAGTCTGAAAAGCTGGCGGAAGACCGTGGCCAGTTGTCGCGGGCACTGGAGAGCGACCTGGAGGCTGTGCGGGGCGTTGTCTCCGATCACATGGACAAGCTCGCCGAAGACCGTTCGACCCTTTCGAAGGCGCTCGAAGACGATCTCGTCAAGTTGGCCGAAAGCCGCTCGAGCATCGATGTGATGGTTGCCGGCCAGGTCGAAAAGCTTGCAGAGGGCCGCGACATCCTCAAGCGTGCGCTCGAAGCCGATCTGAGCACTGTCAAGGATGTCATCGCCGGCCAATCCGAGAAGCTGGCCGAGGATCGTGGTCAGCTGTCGCGGGCACTAGAGACCGATCTCGAGACCGTGCGGGGCGTCGTCTCCGAACATATGAACAAGCTCGCCGAGGACCGTTCGGCCCTGTCAAAGGCGCTCGAGGACGATCTTGCCAGGCTGGCAGAGAGCCGGTCGAGCATCGACGGGCTGGTCGCAGGCCAGGTCGAGAAGCTGGCCGAGGGTCGCGACATCCTCAAGCGCGCGCTGGAAGACGATCTTACCAAGCTGGCCGAAAGCCGCTCGAGCATCGACGGACTGGTTTCCGGCCAGGTCGAGAAGCTGGCCGAAGGTCGCGACATCCTCAAGCGCGCCTTGGAGGCCGATCTCAGCACGATCAGGGGCGCCATCGCCGATCAGTCGCAGCTATTGACCGATAATCGCGCGCAGTTTTCGCGTGCGCTGGAAGCCGATCTCGGCAACGTGAACAGCCTTGTCGCAACCCACGCAGAGAAGCTCGTCCAGGACCGCTCGACCCTGTCGAAGGCGCTCGAGGACGATCTCGCCAAGCTGGCGGAAAGCCGCTCGAGCATCGATGGGCTGGTTGCCGGCCAGGTTGAGAAACTGGCGGAAGGCCGCGACATCCTCAGGCGCGCGTTGGAAGCCGATCTGGAGAGGCTTGCAATGAGCCGCAGCGAAGTCGACGAGATCGTCGCCGGTCATGTCGGCAAGCTGAGCGAGGGCCGCGACATGCTGACCCGCGCATTGCAGGACGATCTCTCCAGGCTCGCCGAAACGCGCAAGGATGTCGACCGTTCGCTGTCCGGCCATATCGACCAGATCGCCGCCAGGAGCACCGACATCTCCGATGCGATCGCTGCGGACGTAGAAAAGATCGAGCAGGCGTTCAGCCGGCAGACAGGCATCATTGAAGAGCGCGCCAGCACAATGGAGCGGGCGCTGTCGACGGGTGTCGACAACGTGCGCAGTGTGCTCGAAAGAAGCGCGGTCTTCGTCGCCGGCGCGCTGCGCGAGAAGGTCATGGAAGTTACCAGCGCGCTGCATGAGCAGGCGGGCGCGGCATTCAGCGATGCCGACCGCAAGATCGCCGAGCGCGCCGAGCAGACCTCGGCCGCCCTGCTCGCCAGGGCGGAGGACATCGCCCGCACCTTTGAAGAGGCGGATCGTCGCCTCGCCGCCCGCGCCGAGGATACGTCGAGCGCACTGATTGCCCGCGCCGACGACACGTCGAACACCTTGTTCGCGCGTGCCCAGGAGACGGCCGATCAGCTGGCAGCCAGAGCAAGTGAGATTGCCGGCACCTTCGACGTGGCGGACCACAGGCTGGTCTCTCGCGCCATCGAAACGGCCCAGTCGCTGGCTGCACGTGCCGGCGACATCCTGCGCAATTTCGAAACAGCCGACGAGCGGCTGGGCGTGCGCATCGGCGAATCCGCCGAAGCTCTCGCGGCACGTGCGTCGGATCTCGGCCGCATTTTCGATGCCGCCGACCAGCAACTTATTTCGCGCATTGCCGAAGGCTCCGAAGCACTTTCGGCCCGTGCGTCCGAGATCGGCCGCATCTTCGAGGAGGCGGATCATCGTCTGGTGTCCCGCATTGCCGACAGCAGCACCGCAATCGGCGAACATGCCGACACCATTGTCGGTGCCTTCACCAGCACCGAGCAGCGGGTTGCCGAACGCGCCAGGCAGACTGGCCAGGAACTCGCCGTCCATGCCCGTGAAATCGAGCAACTGCTTGCCGGTGCCGACGAACGCCTGGCATCGAGTGCTGCTGCCACTGCGGCCCGCGTCGAGGAGCAGGTCGCCAGCGTCGAGAACCGCCTCGCCTACTCCGCCGAGACAATGGGCCAAAAGCTCAATGAACAGGTCTCGAATGCCGAGGCGCAGTTGGTCTCGCGCGCCAACTCGATCGCCGAAACCTTCACCGCGGTCGGCCAGCATATCGGCCAGAGCACCAATGACGCTGCAAAGTCCATCGGTGCCAATACTCGCGAGCTCAATACGATGCTTGCGGCACGTTCGGCCGAAATATCGAAAATCCTGGACGAGACGGCACGGCCTCTGGTCGAGCGCTTCGCCCAGGGCGGCTCCGAGCTGCAAAAGAGCATGGAAGAGGTCACCGAACGTGCGACCGAGAAGCTGCGCACTCAAAACGCCGCCCTCGTCGACGCCCTCGCCAGCCGCACGGCCGAAACGCTGTCGGCCGTCGAAGGCGCGCGCTCGACGCTTGCCGACAGCGTTGCCGACCTCATCGGCCGCATGACCACCTCCAGCTCGCAGCTCGGTCAGTTGATCGAGCAGGCGGCGGCCAATCTCGGCCAGGTCGACGAACGCCTGACCGGCAGCACGCAAAGCTTCGCAGCGACTACCGAAAAGACCGCGCAGACCTTCGCCAGCTCGGCGCGCCTGGTCGATTCGAACACGACGCGGCTCACCGAGCTGTCGTCGTCGACCTTGCGCGAGGTTGCTTCAATCGCCACCAAGTTCGACGAGCACAGCCGGTTGCTTTCCAGTGCCTCGGACCTGTTGAGCTCGGCCCAGAGCAATCTTGAGCACACACTCGAAAGGCAATCGTCGCTGGAGGACCTTGCCGTCGGCCTTGTCAAGAAGTCGGAAGATCTCGAAAGGGTCATGCGCTCGTTCGAGAATCTGGTCGGCCAGACGCTGCAGAACGCCGAAGGCAAGACGCTGGAATCCGCCGACAAGATCCGTACCGCGATTTCCGAAGTGGTCGATTCGGCAACCAAGCGCTTTGCCGATGCGACCGAGGAGATGCGGCGTACCGCCGGCTCGATCAAGAGCGAGCTCGACCTCACCCGGGCCGAGCTTAAGAAAGGCGTCATCGAGATGCCGGAAGAGGCAAAGGAATCAACCACGGCTATCCGCCGTGCCGTTTCAGAGCAGATCAACGCGCTGAAGGAACTTTCTGAAATCGTTGCGAAATCTGGCCGCAGCGCCGACAGTTCGGAACAGCGCAACCTGCGTCCGGCGCCGCAAGCGCCTGCCGCACGCCCCGCCGAACCGCCACGTCGCCCGGCTCCGGCTCCCGAACAGCGCCGTGCACCGCAGGCGCCTTCGGGCGAGACGGCGCTGCGCGGCACGCTCGACCTCGAACGTCCCGCAGACCAAGCGCCGCGCCAGCGCGACCCCAACGGCCGCACGCCGCAGGGCGGTTGGGTGCGTGACCTCCTGACCGGTGCATCACGCGAAGACGACGCCAAGCCGGCAGCGCCTGCCGAAGCGCCGCGCCCGGCTCCCGCTGCGCGTTCGCCGCTTCATGTCGTGGAATCGCTGAACTCGCTCTCGGTCGATATCGCACGCGCCATCGATCACGATGCGTCGATCGAGTTGTGGAACCGCTACCGGCGTGGCGAGCGTGACGTCTTCACACGCCGACTTTACACGCTGAAGGGCCAGCAGACGTTCGACGAGATCCGCCGCAAATATCAGTCAGAGGCGGAGTTCCGCGCTGCTGTCGATCGTTACTGCGACGATTTCGAAAAGCTGCTCAAGGACGTGTCGCGCAACGACCGCGACAACATCATGGCGCAGACCTACCTGACGTCGGACACCGGCAAGGTCTACACCATGCTGGCCCACGCCAGCGGCCGCCTGCACTAAGCGGGCGACAGAGAACAAACGAAAAGGCGGGATTTCCCGCCTTTTTCATGCCGTACTGAATTCCATTGGCGCTGTAGAGTGCCGTGCCGGCAGTTCCGGCTGTGTCAGATCACGGTGTCCGTCCAGCGGACGATTTGCCCTGCCGCATCGCCGAACGCGGCATCGAGCGCGCCGACATAGGCCTGGTTGCCATTGCCCGAAACGGGCGCGATTGCGCTAAACGTCTTCGAAGCGCGCACTTCACCGTTGCGATCGTTCAACAGGCGCACAAACAGCTCGACCTCGGCATGTTCGCCACCGTCGACACGCACCTCGAACGAGCGGATCTCGACGATCACCTGATAGTCGATCGCCAGCCCCTCGCCTGGCTTGCCGACGCCGGTGAAGCTGCCCGAGCGCTGGAACGTCTCTGCCAGCCGCGCCTGTACGATCATCGGCAGCCGGTCGGCCCATTGCGCGCCCTTGAGATACTGGATCGATCGCGGCGATGGCTTAATGACGATGTTCTGGCTGTCCAGCGCCTTGAGCGCCGATGGCTGAGCGATGAGTATCTGGCGACGGCTGTGGGCACGCGCTTCCAGCGACGGCGCCGAAAGCTCAAACGTATCCAGCGGCGCCGGCTTGCCGCCCAGCGCCGCGCAGCCGGCGAGCGAAAGCGCCAGCAGTGCCGCTCCGGTCTTGAACCCACTCGATCTGACGCTGCCTGAACTGATCGACTTCAAACGCGATCCCCCCCGGATCGTGGAAACAACGCGCATCCGCAAGCTATGTTCTTGCGGTGGGCGCAGGCCGAAGTCAACGGCGCACCCTGCCGTCGAACTGCCGGACCTCACCCTCGCCGCCGGACAGGATCCGCTGTGGATTGCGGCTGAGGTCGGTCACCGCCTCTTCGATGCGGTTGATCGAACGACGGCTGTCCTGGACCAGCGATTCGACGTTTTGCAGCCCCTGTCCCGAGAACCGCGCCAGATTGTCGGTGATGGTGCCGAGGCGGGCGTTCAGCGTGTCGGCGACCTGCTTGAACGATTTGAGCGTCGCCCTGGCATCGGCCATGACGCCGTCGGCCTGACCGGAGCCGAGCAGTTTGTCGACCTTGGCAAGGATACCGTCGACTCGCACCGAGGCATCGTTGAGGCGTCCTGCGAGCTGGTGCGCGTCTTTGATGGTTTCGTCGATGTCGTCGGCCCGGTTGGCGAACTTGTTGGTCACCTTGGCGATGTCGGCGGCAGCTTCATTGGCGTTTTCGCTGGCCTTCTGGATATTGGCCAGCGCGGTGCGAACTTCAGCCGGATCGATGCCGTCGAGAACGCCGTCGACCTTGGCCAGCGTGCCTTGCGTCTTCTGGGCGAACTCGTTGATCGAGCCTACCGCGGTGTCCACGTTCTTGATGACCGCGTCGAACTGCTTGCTGGTTTCCTTGAGGTTGGAAGTGACCGTGTCGACATTGGCGACGATGCTCTTGATCTGGTCCTTGTCGACGGCGTTGAGTAGCCCTTCCGCCGCCTTCAGGGTGCCGTCGAGCTTGCCCGAAACACCCTTCAGTTCGTCCGCCAGCGAGCTGACGCTGGCCAGGAACTTGTCGACGCCGTCCGCATTCCTGGCCAGTGCATCGGAGAAGGTCTGGACATTGTTGACGGTCTGCGTCAGCGGCCCGCGAACATCCTTGGTGAAGCCTTCGAGCTCCGAAAGGACCTTGTCGGCGCGGGTGAAGATGTTCTGCGCCGTCTGCAGCAGGTTGGTGACCGCCGACGGGTTGGCAACGATCTCGGCGACACGGCCTTCCTTTTCCGCCTCGTCGAGAAGTTTTGGCTCTTTGGGGTCGGCGCCCTTGAGCTCGATGTTGGCCTGGCCGGTGAGGCCGGCAAGCCCGATATCGGCCTGCGTCGACTTGGTGATAGGCGTATTCCGGTCTATTTCGGTGTCGGCGATAGCAGCGGTCGGATTGTCGACGTCGATATAGACACGGCGCACGTCGCCGACTTTGACGCCATTGAACAGCACGAAGCTGCCACGGCCGAGCCCCGAAGCGGAGCCTGGAATGCGCACGCGCAGCACCGTCGTCTCACCCTTTTCGCCGATTGCCGCCGTCCAATAGACGAAAGCGAAAGCCGCGAGGATCGCGGCCAGCGTGAAAATGCCGACAATGACGTAGTTGGCCCTGGTTTCCATTGCTCACTTATGGCTATGCGCGCGCCGCAAGATCAAGTTGCCGGGCGCGTTTTCCGCGGAAATAGGATTTTACCCAGGGTTCCTCGCTCCTGAGCATGTCGTCGATCGTGCCCTCGACCAGCACTTTCTTGTTGCCGAGCACCGCCACGCGGTCGCACGCCGTAAACAGCGTGTCGAGATCGTGCGTGACCATATACACGGTCAAATCCATCGTATCGCGCAGCTTGACGACCAATTCGTCGAACTCAGCCGCGCTGATCGGATCGAGCCCGGACGTCGGTTCGTCGAGGAAGACGATATCCGGGTCGAGCGCCAGAGCGCGCGCCAGCGCAGCACGCTTGATCATGCCGCCGGAGAGCTCGGAGGGGAATTTCTGCGCCGCATCCGGCGGCAATCCGACCAGCTCGACCTTGAGCATGGCAAGTTCGTCCATCAGCTTCTTCGGCAAATCGAGATATTCGCGCATCGGCACCTGGACGTTTTCGAGGACCGTCAGCGCCGAAAAAAGCGCACCATGCTGGAACAGCACGCCAAGCCGCATGTCGATGCGAAGGCGCTCCCTTTCGGTTGCCTTCTCGACGTCAACGCCGAACAGTTTGATTGTTCCCGATTGCTTGCGCGTCAAGCCAAGGATGGTGCGCAAGAGAACAGATTTGCCGGCACCGGAGGCACCGACGAAGCCGAGAATCTCCCCGCGCCAGATATCGAGCGACAATTTGTCGAGAACAACCTGGTCGGCGAACGACACCGTGATATCGTGCGCCGACAGCACGATCTCGTCTTCTTTGGCTTTCGCCGCCACCTTGGTCGTGTTTGTGCCCGGCAGCGCCATGTCAGAACTCGATCGCTGCATAGAACATGGCGAAAAGCCCGTCGAGGATAATAACCACGAAGATCGACTTCACCACTGAGGCGGTCACATGCTGGCCAAGCGATTCGGCGCTGCCGCCAACCTTCATGCCCTCGACCGAGGCAATTATGCCGATGATCATGGCCATGAAGGGCGCCTTGATCAGGCCGGCAAAAATGGTGCTGAGGTCGATTGCGACACGCAGCCGGTCGATGAACGCTGCCGGTGCAATATCGGAGTAGAGCCATGCAGCCAAAATGCCGCCGCCCAGCGCGGCAAAGTTGGCGATGATCGTCAGGCAAGGCAGCGCGACGACCAGCGCGACCAGCCGCGGAAACACCAGCACGCCGATTGGATTAAGACCGATCACCTTCAGCGCATCGACCTCCTCGCGCATCTTCATCGAGCCGATCTCGGCGGTGATCGCGCTGCCGGAGCGGCCGGCGATCATGATCGCCGTCATCAGCACGCCGAGCTCGCGCAGGATCAGCACCCCGACCAGGTCGACGACGAAGATGTCGGCGCCGAAATAGCTGAGCTGATAAGCGCCTTGCTGGGCAACGATCGCACCGACGATGGCCGACATCAGCACGACTACCGGTATGGCGCCGACACCCATGCGATCGATTTGATTGAAGATCGCCGCCATGTTGACGCCATGGCCACGGCCAAGCTTCATCTGAGAGCCGCGTATCGTGGCGCCGAGGATATTCATTGCGGCCAGGAAATCGTCGCGCATCTCATAAACGCGCCGGCCAACCGCCTCGAGCCCGCGAATGATGAAGTTGGGCGGCTTTGCCGGACCTGATTCGGCCTCGCGTCGGACCGCATCACCGACGGCGCCGAGCAGGATGGAGGCAATCTCGCTTTGCCCCTGCATCGTGATCTCGACGCCCTTCTTTTCGAAGCTGCTGACCAGGCGGTCGATCAGCCACGCCCCGGCAGTGTCCATCTTCTCGATTTGTGAAAGGTCGAGCGCCAGCGTCTTGAAGCCGCCGCGCTTCTCGATCTTGCGCATCTCGGCATCGACCAGGGCAACGGTACGTGTCGTCCAGGTTCCCGAGAAAGCGCAGCCGAGAACGTCGCCCTCCTCGCCGATCGCGATGCGCGGCTGGTGGTCGGGCTCCTTGGCAGGGCCGCTTGCGTCGCGTTTGCGGATGGTCAACATGGCATCCTGTTTAGCCTGACGGGGCCGACCTGTCGATTTGCCGATATCCTCCTTGTCGCACAGCTGGAGCAGAAAAATATGGCGCGTGTCATTTCGGTCGAGGCCGAGCGCTTTCCGATAGCCGGGACCTTTACCATTTCGCGCGGCTCGAAGACCGAAGCGGAGGTGATTTCCTGCGCCATCACCGAAAACGGCCGTACAGGACGCGGCGAATGCGTCCCTTACAAGCGCTATGGCGAGACCATGGAGGGTGTGCGCGACGCGATCGAGGCGATGCGCAGCGAGATCGCGCGCGGCATCAGCCGCATCGCCCTGCTCGATGCCATGCCTGCCGGCGCGGCACGCAACGCCATCGATTGCGCGCTCTGGGACCTGGAAGCGAAGATCAGCGGAACACCGGTGGCGCATACGATACGAACCGTTCCGTTACGGCTGCTCGAGACGGCGTATACATTGTCGCTCGCCGAGCCGGAGGCTATGGCGGCGCAGGCCCGCGCTAACGCCCAGCGCCCGCTACTCAAGGTCAAGATCGGCGGCGACAACGACATCGCGCGCATCCGCGCAGTGACGGCGGCAGCACCCGACAGCCGAATCATTCTCGACGCCAATGAGGGCTGGAATGACGACAATATCGTCGCAAACCTCGCCTTTGCCGCCGAGCACGGTATCGCCTTGATCGAACAGCCGCTGCCGGCGGGACATGACGGTATTCTTCGCCACATCGCGCATCCGGTACCGATCTGTGCCGACGAAAGCGTGCACGAGGCGAAGGACCTTGAAGCGCTTGTCGGCCTTTACGACGCCGTCAACATCAAGCTCGACAAATCGGGTGGCCTGACCGCTGCACTCGTGCTTCGCGACCGCGCCCGCGAACTGGGTCTTGGTGTCATGGTCGGCTGTATGGTCGGCACATCGCTTGCGATGGCGCCGGCCGTGCTGTTGGCGCAGGATGCCGATTTCGTCGATCTCGACGGTCCGCTGCTGCTGGCCCGCGACCGCGTTCCCGGTCTCGTCTACCAAGGTTCGCTGGTGTCACCGCCCGAGCGGGCGCTGTGGGGCTGAACGCGCGGCAAGCCCGATCAGAGCCAGGCCCGTCAGGGCGATCGGGATCATCGCAAAGAAGCCATTCGCGCCGAAGCGGTCGTAAAGAGGACCGGAAATCAGCGTCGCCGCCGCCATGAAGAAGCCATTGGAGAAGTAGGCGATGCCTTGCGCCGCCCCGGTGCGTTCTTCCGCGACCGTCTCACCGATCATCTTTTGCAGGCCGATCAGCACCAGCGCCACCGAAACCGCGTGCAGCGTCTGGATCGCGAAAAACCCGCCAACGCCAAGCCCAAGCGGCCAGATCAGCGGAAAGGCGAACCAGCGCACGATCGCGCCAATCCCGGCAATCAGCATGATCGAGACGACCGAGAAGGAGGCGAAAGCGCGGGTGAAAACGACGAACATGCATATCTCGGCGACGACTCCCCACCCCCACAGAAGCCCGACAACCGAATCGCTGATGCCGATCGACTTCCAGTAGATCGACACGAAACCGTAGAGAAATGCGTGGCTGGCGGTGATGACGCCGACGCCTGTCGAAAAATAGAGGAAGTACCGGTTGAGGAGTTTCGGTGCCGATTGCTGGATATCGGCGGCCGACAGCGGCGAGGCGCGGCGTGGACGGCCGAGGCGCGGCGCAATCAGTCCGGCGGCTAGCGCGGCACACAGCGCCGCGAAGATGATCACCGGGACAGCCTGGGCACCGCTCGCCGACAGGATGAAACCGCCGGCGAGATTGGCGCAGAGATAGGAGATCGAGCCCCATTTGCGCATGCTTGCGTAATTCGAGCCGAAGCGGCGAACACCTGAAAGGGCGAGCGAATCGGCAATCGGCGAATGCGGCGTCCAGACGACCGTCAGGGCCAACGACACGGCAAGTACCGTTGCGTAGGTCGGCGGCAGGAGGTAGCCGGCGGACAGGATCAGCGATGCGGCGACGAGCGCAACATAGACATTGGCGCGGTCGCTCGCTTTGTCTGCCAGCGCAGTAAGAAAAGGCGTCGTCGCCACGCGCAGGAACATCGGCGCGGCGAGGATCACGGCTATCTGTTCGGCATGGAACCCCTTCGCCTGCAGCCACAGCGGGAAATACGGCACATGCGTCCCGAGCGGAACGAAGAGCGTAAAGAAGATCAAGCTCATGCGCAGTTCGAAATGGCGTGGCTTGACGAGCTGTTCGGGCGAAAGCGGCGGCAGCGAGGACATTGACAGGCGATCCGTCGGCACGGCATTCAGCCGGGTCGGCCCGCCACACCTGCCGCTGCTTAACACGGCGAAAAAGTCGATGAAACCGCTGGACTAACCGATTGAAGCGAGATGCGGCCGGATTTGGTCAAGCCGCCCGGACTGCCCTGCCCTTGATGCCGATCGGCACGAGCACCTCGCTGCCGACCGGAGTCTCCGGCAGGACATGCGCCCAGTGCAGGATCTCAATCCGGCCGTCAAAATGCTCGACCACCGCCGTGCAGCTCTCCACCCAATCGCCGGTGTTGATGTATTGCACGTCCTCATAGCGTTCGATCGCGGCATGGTGGATGTGCCCGCAGATCACGCCGTCGACATGCGAGCGGCGCGCCTCCTCGGTCAGCACGGTCTGGAACGAGCCGATGAAATTCACCGCCTTCTTGACCTTGACCTTGGCCCAGGACGAGAACGACCAGTAAGGCAGGCCGAGCACCTGGCGCAGACGTGTGATGACGCGATTGACCAGCATCGCCGCGTCGTAGGCGTAGTCGCCGAGATAGGCCAGCCAGCGCGCATTGTGGACGACGGTGTCGAACTGGTCGCCATGAATGACAAGAAGGCGTTTGCCATCGGCGGTCTCGTGGATGGCGCGGTCGGCGACGACAATGCCGCCGAAATGCACGCCCTGGAACTGGCGCGCGAACTCGTCGTGATTGCCGGCGATGTAGGTGATGCTGGCGCCCTTGCGCGCCTTGCGCAGCAATTTCTGGACGACGTCATTGTGGCTCTGCGGCCAATGCCAGCTTCGTCTCAAGCGCCAGCCGTCGACGATGTCGCCGACGAGATAGATGATATCGGCATCGTGATGGCGCAGGAAATCGATCAGGAACTCGGCCTTCGCCGCCTTCGATCCGAGATGGACGTCGGAGATGAACATGCTGCGGAAAGTGCGGGGCTCTGCGCCGGACATCATTTGTCACCGTTGCTTTCGCGTGAGGCTATGCCCCGATTCATGCAACAAGCGTATGACGGTTGCGATTGGTCCAGCCATACGGGTAGGTTGCCGCGGCAATCAGAGGAGAAAACCACTATGGATCTCGGCATTCGCGGCAAGAAGGCCATCGTCTGCGCTTCGAGCAAAGGCTTGGGACGCGGCTGCGCCATGGCACTGGCAGAGGCAGGTTGCGATCTGGTGGTCAATGGCCGCAACGCCGACGTGCTGGCCAAAACCGCCGCTGAACTGCGCGAGAAATTCGGCGTCAAGGTGACCGAAATCGTCGGCGACGTATCCAAGCCCGATGTCCAGAAGGCGCTGCTTGCCGCCTGCCCCGATCCCGACATCCTCGTCAACAACAATGGCGGTCCGCCATTTCGCGATTTCCGCGCGCTCGACCGCGAAAAGATCCTCGAAGGCGTCACCCAGAACATGGTGACCCCAGTCGAACTGGTTCAGGCGGTGATCGACGGTATGGCGGCGCGCGGCTTCGGCCGCATCGTCAACATCACATCGCTGTCGGTCTATGTTCCTATCCCCGGCCTCGACCTGTCGTCCGGCGCCCGCGCCGGCCTCACTTCGTTCCTCGCCGGCGTCGCGCGCACGGTGATCGACCGCAATGTGACGATCAACAACATGCTGCCGGGAAAACTCGATACCGACCGGCTGCGCGGCCCGCACGAGGCCGGCACGCCCGAAGATCCGGCCGCCGCCGCCGCGCGCAAAGCGCAAGCAGCGGCCAATGTTCCGGCCAAGCGACTCGGCACGCCGGAGGAATTCGGCCAGATCTGCGCCTTTCTGTGCTCGGTCCATGCCGGCTACCTGACCGGACAGAACATACCGGTGGACGGCGGCCTCTATGTCAGCGCGTTTTAGTGGCAGAATCCAAGGCTTGATACCCGCTGGAAACGGCGGGCAACAGGCGCCCTCAGGCAAGCCGAAACAGGGCAACATTATGCTCAAAACGGCGCCCAGTTCACAAGGACTAGGGTTAGTCCGCATGTTATGTCCTGCCTCGCACATGAAAATGAGACCGGCGAATGGCGTCTATTTATCGCTTTGTTGCGCAAAAACTGCTGTCGCACGGGGTTCGAGACACGGCCGACGGCAACCTTGCAATTGCCGACAGGAGATTGTTCCTTGACTTCGTTCGTCTAGAACGAGCGGTTAGGCTAGAGGATTTCGCTACAGTCCAGTCTGCGGTGGTGGCGATAGAAAATCGTTGCTTATCAATGGGTAAACGTCATATCGCGGTGTTTGCATACATGTATCTCAGGTTTTCGGATGCGGCCCCAAAGTTTACTCACCTGGACATCGAGCTTGAGGAAGAAGGAGGTATCCGCCGAACAGTCGACTACCGGCGTAGGGTGTCGTCGACAGAGCGACTTGTCGGCGAGTGGGCTGCCGCTTGGTACGATCGCTATTCCAAGAGTTTCTTTCGTGCACTTTATAGGAGCAACAGCCCCACAGCGAACTAGCGAAAGAATACCTAATCGTCCGCAAACCACCTGAAGCAGACATTCGGCTCGCAGCTCGCTCCAGCAACGCGCCTATCGCCCCAACATTTCAATGGCAGACCGTACAGGCCGGCGGGCGATGCGAAGCCATAAGCTCGCGCTTGCGACATATCACCCCTCGAAAAGGCTCGGCTGCATGCTAAGAGACTCAAAACACCAAACGGACTGAACTGAGGAGGCGGCCGTCATGACAGGCGAAAGCAAGAAGGCGGCCCGATCCGACCTCGACGAAGCAGCGCTCTATTTCCATAAGCACCCCCGTCCCGGAAAGCTTGAAATCCAGGCGACGAAGCCGCTCGGCAACCAGCGGGACCTGGCGCTTGCCTATTCGCCGGGTGTCGCCGCCCCCTGCCTTGAAATCCGCGACGATCCGGCAACCGCTGCCGACTATACAGCCCGCGCCAATCTGGTCGGCGTTGTCACTAACGGTTCGGCGGTGCTCGGCCTCGGCAATATCGGTCCGCTCGCCTCCAAGCCGGTGATGGAGGGCAAAGCGGTGCTGTTCAAGAAGTTCGCCGGCATCGATGTCTTCGACATCGAGATCGACGCACCGGGCATCGAGCGCATGGTCGAGACGATCTCGGCGCTGGAACCAACCTTCGGCGGCATCAACCTGGAAGACATCAAGGCGCCCGAATGCTTCGAGGTCGAGGAGCAGTTGAAAGCCCGCATGGGCATACCGGTCTTCCATGACGACCAGCACGGCACCGCCATCATCGTCGCTGCCGCCGTGCTCAACGGGCTGGAATTCGCCGGCAAGTCCATCTCGGACATCAAGATAGTCACGTCAGGCGCCGGCGCTGCGGCGCTTGCGTGCCTCAACCTTCTGGTCTCGCTCGGCGCGCGGGTCGAAAACATCTGGGTCACCGACCGGTTCGGCGTCGCCCATAAAGGCCGTGTCGAGGAGATGGACCGCTGGAAAGACCCGTATGTGAAGGATACCGAGGCGCGTACGCTGGCCGACGTTCTGCCCGGCGCCGACGTGTTTCTCGGCCTGTCTGCCGCCGGCGTGCTGAAGCCGGAATTGCTCCACCACATGGCGCCCAAGCCGCTGATCCTGGCGCTGGCCAATCCCAATCCCGAGATCATGCCGGAAGCGGCGCGGGCAGCGCGGCCCGACGCGATGATCTGCACGGGCCGCTCCGATTTCCCCAACCAAGTCAACAACGTACTCTGTTTTCCTTACATCTTCCGTGGCGCGCTGGATTGCGGCGCAAGCGCCATCAACGAAGAGATGAAAATGGCTGCCGTGCGAGCGATTGCAGCGCTTGCCCGCGAAGAGCCGTCCGACGTTGCCGCACGTGCCTATTCCGGCGAGACGCCGATCTTTGGTCCGGAGTTCCTGATCCCGTCGCCTTTCGATCCGCGGCTGATCCTGCGCATTGCCCCTGCCGTCGCTAAGGCAGCCTGCGAGACCGGCGTCGCGACCCGGCCGATCACCGATTTCGCCGCCTATATCGACAAGCTGAACCGCTTCGTCTTCCGCTCCGGCCTGGTCATGAAGCCGGTGTTCTCGATGGCCAAGATGTCGAGCGCCAAACGCGTCATTTATGCCGACGGCGAGGACGAGCGCGTGCTTCGCGCCGCCCAGGTCGTGCTCGAGGAAGGCATTGCCGAACCGATCCTGATCGGCCGCCCGCATGTCATCGAGGTGCGGCTGAAGCGCTACGGGCTGCGCATCAAGCCGGGCGTCGATTTCGGCTTGATCAACCCGGAAGACGATCCGCGTTACCGCCACTATGTCGACCTTTTGATCGAGCTTGCCGGCCGGCGTGGGGTGACTACGGAAGCGGCGCGCACCATGGTGCGCACCGACAATACGGTGATCGCCGCCCTTGCCCTGAAGCGCGGCGACGCCGACGCCATGGTCTGCGGCCTCGAAGGCCGTTTCGAGCGCCATTTGCGAAACGTCACGCTGATCATCGGGCCACGCGCCGGCATTAGGGATCGCGACCTGTCGACGCTTTCCATGCTGATCTCGCAGCGCGGCATCATCTTTCTCACCGATACCCATGTCTCGGTCGACCCGACCGCCGAGGAGATTGCGGAAATGACCGTTTTGGCGGCCGAGGAAATTCAGCGTTTCGGCATCGAGCCCAAGGCAGCGCTACTGTCGCATTCTGATTTCGGCTCCCGCGATTCGCCAAGCGCCATGAAGATGCGGCAGGCAGCGGCAATCCTGGCGCGCATCGCGCCCGACCTGCAATGCGACGGCGAGATGCATGCCGACTCGGCACTGTCGGAGCAGCTGCGCCAACGCGTCTATCCGCATTCGCGGCTGAAGGGCGAAGCCAATCTGCTGGTGTTTCCCAATCTCGATTCGGCGAACATCACGCTGACGGCACTGCGCACGATGATGGACGCGCTGCATGTCGGCCCGATCCTGCTCGGCACCGATAGCCCGGCGCACATATTGACCCCGTCCGTCACGTCGCGCGGCGTCGTCAACATGACGGCACTGGCCGTGGTGGAAGCCGCGCACAAGGCGCAAGCCATCGTCGATCTGGGGTAGCCGCGGGCTTTCTCAGATTGGCCTGAACCGGAAATGTCCTGTCTGCCTGAAGGCAAACAAAGTGTCCTCTTCTTTGGCGCCGCCGCCGATATTGTGAATAACCAGCCTTCTTGTCGGCACCACAGTGGAGCGATTGGACGACACGATGGCAATATGCGGCAGATTGCCCGGCAGCATCTGGGCGACAAGATCCCCAGGCCGATAGTCGGCCGGGTCTTGGCTGACGGGCAAGGCGGCACCGCGCCGCTCGAAATAGACCGCAAGATTGGGCACACGGCGGTGGTCGATGTTGCGGTCCGGCGCTTTCAGGCCCCAAGCCTTCGGATAGGCGGCAAAATTGGCCCGCATATCCTCATGCACCAATTCTTGCAGATCGAGATCGAAGGCGCGGCGATAGGCACGGATCACGACATCCGTGCACACACCCCGCTCGGGCTCAACGTCCCCGCCCGGATAGGCCAGGCGTGTATAGGTCGGATCGTAGAGTGTGGTGACGCCGATCTGCTCACGGGCAGCTTCGACCAATTTGGTACCCCAATCCGGCGTGATGGGCTTTTCCTGCGCCATGGCAACCGGCATCGCCAGGCACAAAAGACCAAATTGCAGTGCGGCTCGACGGGTAATCGCGGTCATGCCAAGCCTCCGGGCATTGCTGGATCCGGGCATTCTTCTGGGCGAATACGCCTTTTTCGTGCAGCGCCAGGATGTCGCGGTTCTGGCTCTGTCCGAATACGTCGTGTGGCGTGGTCGACATGCCAGCACTCGTCGTGATCGAAGCCCCGCACAAGGCGCAAGCCATCGCGCATTTGGGCTGAAGCCGGAATCGGCGGTATGCTAAACAAACGGTTAACCGCAAGCGCGGTAGCTTTCAGAACGGCAGACAGGCGGAGTTTCGGAGGGATGACGGGCGCATGTTGGAAGCTGACGCGTGCCGCCGCGCTGCTCGGTGCCCTGCTACTGTGCGACATTGCCGTCACTCAGGCGCAGCCCGCTCCGCGCCTCTGCCGCCAGCTTGAAGCCGATCTTGCCGCCGCTTCTCGTGGTGGCGGCGGCAAACCGGCCTTGTTCAGGAAATATGACGACGCAATCGTCCGGCAGCGCCAGCAGATTTCAAAGGCCGTCAGCCAGGCCAGCAGCGCCGGCTGCGGCTTTTCGCTGTCTCGCCGCAACGCCAACGCATGCGCGGCACTCGACGCCACCATCGATCGCATGGCAGCCAATCTCGACGCCCTGCAGGCCAAGCGCGCCGACCTTGCCGGCGGTGGTTCGCGACGCGATCGCGCGCGCATATTGACGTTGCTTTACGCCAATGGCTGCCGCGATGATGCGGCGCGGACGCCCGCGCCGGTCCGCGAAGCCAGCCGTGAAAACGGCAAGCGAAACCTGCTCGACCAGCTTTTGGGCAGTGACGCAAGTGAACCGGGCGCGCCCGACCAGCCTGAAGGGCCCAGCCAGGCCGAAGAGCTAAGCCAGCCGGGCAACATCCGCACCATGCTCAACAACGCCGACGACTTGGGGCAGCCGCGAGGCGAATTCCGCACCATGTGCGTGCGGACCTGCGACGGTTATTTCTTTCCGATGTCGAATGCCGCCTCACTGGGCGATTTCGAGCGCGACCAGAAGAATTGCGAATCGAGCTGCCCCGGCACAGAAATGCAGGTTTTCTACACGCGCGGCATGAATGGCGATTCGGCGTCCATGACGTCTTCGGTGACCGGCAGGCCTTATATCGAACTGCCGACGGCATACCTCTACAAGCAGTCCGACATGCCGCGGCCGCCGACCTGCGGCTGCAATGCCGCGCAGAATTTCGAGATCATCGCCGGCAACCCGCCAACCCGGGCACAATCTGAGGCGAATGTAGAGAGTACCCCGTTCATTCCGCTGCCGGTTGCTAGGCCTGATCCGGGCGCCGACCCGGAGTCCTTGGCCAATGCGCAAGACGGTCTCGACCGTGAGGCGATCAGACGCCTTGCCGTCAAGCCCGTGCCTTCGCCGACGTCCCTGCCCCCGCCAGAACAGCGCAAGGTCAGGGTCGTCGGGCCAACGTTCCTTCCCGACCCAGCAGCGGCAACAGATCTGCAAGCTCCGGACCCGAAGGCTGTCCCGTAAGCGCCAGCCTGAGCGGCATGAACAGCGCCTTGCCCTTACGGCCGCTCGCCTCTCGGATCTTGCCGGTCCAGTCTTTCCAGACGGTGCCGTTCCAAGGCTCCTCCGGCAGCAGTTCGAACGCCTGGCGAAGAAAGTCGCGGTCATCGTCGGAAAACTCCGCCGGCTCCTCTGGACCGTCTCGAAGCGTACGCCACCAGATCGCCGCATCGGCCAGCCTGTCGAGATTGCCGCGCACCGCCAGCCAGAAAGGCTCGGCCTGTTCGCCGGAGATGCCGAGCACGATCAGCCGGTCGCGCGCCTCGGAAAACGGCATGTGATGCAGCAGCGTGCGGTTGAGCACGAAGAGCTCGTCCGGGTCGAATTTGGCGGCGGATTTCGATGTTGCAGCCGGATCGAAGCGCTCGGCTAGCTCGGCCATCGTTGGCACCGCCACGACGTTTTCCGAGGTGCCGACGAGCACCGCCAGCGAAGCGATCGCCATCGGCTCGATGCCGCTCTCACGCAGGCTCTGGATGGACAGCGCGCCGGTGCGCTTCGAAAGTCCCTCGCCTGATGCCGTTGTCAGGAGATTGTGGTGGCCGAACACCGGCGGCTCCGCGCCAAGTGCTCGGAACAGGGCTATCTGGACGCCGGTATTGGTGACGTGGTCGTCGCCGCGAATGACATGGCTGACGCCCATGTCGATGTCGTCGACAACCGAAGGCAATGTATAGAGGTAGGTGCCGTCCTCACGCCGCAGAACCGGGTCTGAAAGCGAGGCGAGGTCGACGGTCTCTTCGCCCCGCACCAGGTCGTTCCAGTGGATTTCGGTGCGCTCCGGCTGCAGCGGATCGCTGCTGAAGTTGGGCAGCAGAAAGCGCCAGTGCGGCCGCCGGCCATCGGCCTCATATTCCGCCACCTGCTCGGGTGCCAGCGTCAGCGCCTCGCGGCCATAGACTGGCGGCAGGCCACGCGTGCGGCGCACCTTGCGCCTCAGGTCGAGCTCTTCGGGCGTCTCATAGCAGGCATAGACGAGGCGCGCCTCCTTCAGCTTCTGCAGTGCGGCATCATAGACTTCGACCCGCCGCGACTGATACTCCGTGGCGTCGGGGAAGATGCCCAGCCAATGCAGGTCATAAAGGATGGCGTCGGAAAATTCCTGCGTCGAACGGGCAACGTCGGTGTCGTCGAAGCGCTGGATGAAGCGGCCCTTGTTCTTGATGGCGAACAGCCAGTTGAACAGAGCGGTGCGCGCATTGCCGATATGGATGCGGCCGGTCGGTGACGGGGCGAAACGGACGGTAACTGTCATGAGCGGGGCGTACCGGATGGTTTTGCTGTTGACAAGACGCGCCCCCGCGCTCTGCGGCAGACATAGAACATGACGAAGGCGAAGAAAAGACTGCAGCGCCACGCGTCCATCAGGACGCGCGGCGCCGCAACCGTCAGATCACCATGCCTTTGGTCAGTTCAAGCGCCTGGCGTTCGAACAGCCGGCGGTAGATGCCGCCTTGCAGCCGGATCAGTTGGTCATGCGAGCCCTCTTCGACGATGCGGCCGCGATCGAACACCAAAAGCCTGTCCAGCGCCCGCACCGTCGACAGCCGGTGGGCAATGACCAGCGTCGTGCGGCCGACCATCAACCGCTCCATCGCCTGCTGGATCAGCACCTCCGATTCCGAATCGAGGCTCGACGTTGCCTCATCCAGGATGAGAATGCGCGCATCGGCAAGAAAGGCGCGTGCGATTGCAACGCGTTGACGCTCACCACCCGATAGCTTTACGCCACGCTCGCCGACCAGCGTGCCATAGCCTTTCAGCAAATTGGCGATGAAGTCATGCGCGCTGGCCAATCGCGCCGCGTGCTCGATCTCGGCCTGCGTGGCGGCCGGCCGGGCATAGGCGATGTTTTCGGCCAGCGACCGGTGAAACAGGATCGGTTCCTGCTGGACAATCGCGATCTGTGCGCGCAGCGACGCCTGCGCCACATTGGCAATATCCTGGCCGTCGATCAGGATATTGCCCGCAGTCACGTCGTAGAGGCGCTGGATCAGCTTGACGAATGTCGTCTTGCCGGAGCCCGAATGGCCAACCAGCCCAACCCGTTCGCCCGGCGCGATGTCCACCGAAAAGTCGCGATAGAGCGGCAGGCGGTGGCTGCCATAATGGAACGTGACCTTGTCGAAGGTGATACGGCCATCGGTGATCCGGATCGGTTTGGCTCCGGGCCGATCCTCAATGCCGAGTGGTTCGGACTGGAAGTCGACCAGTTCCTCCATGTCGTTGATCGAGCGCTGCAGATTGCGGATATGCGTGCCGATGTCGCGCAGATAGCCTTGCAGCACGAAGAATGAGGTCAACACGAAGGCGACATCGCCGGCGCTCGCCTGCCCCCACGACCACAACAGCAGGGAGAATCCGATGACCGCTGCCCTCAAAAGCAGCAGCATCGTCCCTTGCGTGGTGCCGTTGACAGTGCCGCGCATCCAGGTGCGGCGCGTGCGGCCGCGCCATTTAGCGACGACCTCGGCAAGCCGTGTCTCCTCGCGTTCCTCGGCGCCAAAACCCTTGACCACGGCGTTGCAGCTCACCGCGTCGGCCAGCGAGCCGCCGAGCCGTGTATCCCACGCATTGGCAAGCCTTGCCGCGGGCGCGACATAGCCAAGCGACAGCATCGTCGTCACCGCGATGAACAGAACCGAACCGGTGGCGACGACAGCACCCATCAGCGGCCAGAACCAGCCAAGCAGCAGCGTCGAGCCGACGAGCATGACGACCGATGGCAGCAGCGCGATCAGGATCGTGTCGTTGAGCAGGTCGAGCGCCCACATGCCGCGCGTTATCTTGCGCACCGTCGATCCGGCGAAGCTGTTGGCGTGCCAGTCGGTGGAGAAGCGCTGGACGCGGTGGAAGGCGTCGGCGGCGATATCCGCCATCATCTTCAACGTCAGCTCGACAATGGCCATGAAGGCCAGATTGCGCAGCACGACACCGGTGAGCGCCAGGGCCACCAGCATCGAAAAGGCCGCTGTCGCCGCGTTCCACGCAACATCGTCGGCCGCAGCACTGCTGGCGACGGCATCGACCAGCCGGCCGGAATAGAGCGGCGTCAGCACGTCGGCCAAGGTCGACAGCAGGAACGTGCCCATAATGCCGGCAAGCCGCCACGGCTGACGCCGCCAATGGCTGAGCGTGAAGCCAAGAACGCTGCGAAAGGCGCCCGCGCGCAAATCTATTCGAAAACGAGTCATGATGTCATTCGGGCGCAAACGAGCCCGATCCCACGAAAGTAGAAATTGAAAAACCGCGTCGGCGCCGTTTGGCGCCCGGAGATGCGGAGGTTTGGCGTATTTGGCGGCCCTGTAGAGGGGCGGCGACCGGCAGCGGCGAAATACCTGCCTCGGTTCAGCCTTGCCGCGAGGCTATCTCGCGGCGCAGTGACCAAGACCTAGGCTTCGCGGCCTCGCATAACGATGTCAAATCCTAGCATTCGGTTCCTCCTGAAGGGGAATCGCGGAGAGGTGTTTATAGAGACGCCTCAACGCCGCGCCAAGTCAGTAGATAGCCAAAAGCGCATCTGGTCCAAGCAGTGAGACGATTTTGCAACAATCGCGGGTTGTGCGCTGCCTCTGTTCAGGTTGCCGGGATACGGTCGAAGCGCATATAGCGGCCGTCGGTGGAAGGCCTGAAGCCGAGCTTCTCGTAAACCGCATGGGCGTCGTTGGTCGACAGGCTCCAATGCGTGACCGTCTTGACGTCCGGGTGGTCGATAAGCGCCTGGACAAGCCGGGTTCCGATGCCTTGTCCGCGATACCCGGGCCAGACAATTATGTCGGCGAGATAGGCAAATACCGTACGGTCGGTGATCGCCCGGCCGAAGCCGACCTGATTGCCGCCGACATAGGCGCCGACGCACAGTGAGTTGGCGAAGGCGCGGCGGTGCAGTTCGTCGCTGCGGCCACTGCCCCAATAGCTCTCCTTCAAAATGTCGGACGTCGCCCGGAAGTCGATCCGCGACGGGTCGAAGCTGATTTCAAGGTTGGCCATGGCTAAACCGTTAAACAGGCCAATCGCCTACCCGCCATCCCTGAACCGGTTGGTAATGGGATAGCGGCGGTCGCGGCCGAAATTCTTCCTGGTGATCTTCACACCGGGTGCCGCCTGCCGGCGCTTGTATTCGGCGACGTAAAGCAGGTGCTCGACGCGCGTCACCGTCGCCCGGTCATGGCCGCGCGCGACGATGTCGTCGACACCCATCTCGTTTTCGATCAGGCACTCCAATATGTCGTCGAGCACCGGATAGGGCGGCAGCGAATCCTGGTCCGTCTGGTTCTCTCGCAGTTCCGCCGAGGGCGCCTTGTCGATGATGTTGGTCGGGATCACCTCGCCGGACGGACCGAGCGCACCCGGCGGCACATGCGCGTTGCGCCAGCGCGACAGCGCATAGACCTGCATCTTGTAGAGGTCCTTGATCGGATTGAAGCCGCCATTCATGTCGCCATAGAGCGTCGCGTAGCCGACCGACATCTCGCTTTTGTTGCCGGTGGTGACCACCATCGAGCCGAACTTGTTGGAAATCGCCATCAGGATGGTGCCGCGGGCCCGGCTCTGCAGGTTTTCCTCGGTGATGCCTTCGTTGGTGCCCTCGAAAAGCTGTGTCAACGTGTGCAGGAAGCCCTCGACCGGCTCGAAGATCGGCACGATATCGTAGCGGCAGCCGAGTGCGCGGGCGCAGTCCTCGGCATCCTTCAGCGAGTCCTTCGAAGTGTAGCGGTAAGGCATCATCACGGCGCGCAGCCGTTCCTCGCCCAGCGCATCGACGGCAAGTGCCGCGCAGATCGCCGAATCGATGCCGCCGGAAAGGCCGAGCACGACATTCTTGAAGCCGTTCTTGTTGACGTAATCGCGCAGGCCCAACATGCAGGCGCGGTAGTCGGCCTCCTCCTTCTCCGGGATTTTCGACATCGGTCCGTCAGAGCAGAACCAGATGTCATTCTTTCGCTTCCAGGTGGTGACGTTGACCGTCTCCTCGAACTGGCTCATCTGGAAGGCCAGCGTCTTGTCAGAACCTATGGCAAACGATGCGCCATCGAAAACCAGCTCGTCCTGGCCGCCAAGCTGGTTGGCATAGATAATCGGCAGTCCGCATTCGATGACCTGGCGGATGACGATCTGGTGGCGGACGTCGACCTTGCCGCGGTAATAGGGCGAGCCGTTCGGGACCAGCAGGATTTCCGCGCCGCTTTCGGCCAGCGCCTCGCAGACGGCAACCTCGCCCCAGATATCTTCGCAGATCGGCACTCCCACGCGCACGCCGCGGAAATTGACCGGCCCCTGGATCTCGGGGCCGGCCTGGAAGACGCGCTTCTCGTCGAACTCACCGTAATTCGGCAGATCGAGCTTGTAGCGTTCGGCAAGGATCTTGCCGCCATCGGCAAAGATGATCGAATTGTGCGTGCCGGTCTTGCGCTTCAACGGCGTGCCGATGACGAAACCCGGGCCGCCGTCGGCGGTATCGCCGGCGAAATCCTCCGCCGCCCGCTCGCAGGCCTTCAGGAAGGCGGGCTTCAGCACCAGATCCTCAGGCGGATAGCCGGCAAGGAAAAGCTCGGTAAACAGCACGAGGTCGGCGCCTTGGCGGGCGGCATCCGCCCTCGCCTCGCGTGCCTTGGCAAGATTGCCGGCGACGTCGCCGACCGTCGGATTGAGCTGGGCGACGGCGATGCGCAATACGTCTGGAGCGGTCTTGTCTGTCATGCCCGTGGGTTTAGCGCGGCAAAATTCGTCGAGCAATGGCGTTCGTTTGGACCAAACAGTCGATCCTATTCGCCCATATATTCGCGCAAGGCTTCCGGCGGATGGTTCTCGCCGATCGACATTGCCAGAATGCGCGAAATGTGCCGGCGCGGCAGCCCGGTTTCCGCCGCCCAGGCGTTTATCTGCACTTGGATCTTGTCCAGGTCCTTCTTCGATGTCGGGCTCTGCGCGAGGTCGAGCCCGGCGTCGCGCAGCGCTGCCGCCATGTCGGCCGAGACGATGAAGGCGTCCCACTCCAGCCAGCGCAGAAAATACTGGCCGGTATTGCCGCCGAGCCGGCTGCCATGCTTGCCGAGATAGGCCATCAATCCGACCTGGTCATCCGCCGGCCAATTGGCCAGGAACTTGCCGAAGCTGCCATGCTCCTTCGACACGCGCTCGACGAAGGCTGCGTTGTCGCGTACGGATTTGATCTTCTGCGGATTGCGGACGATGCGCTTGTCGGCTGTGAGATCGTGCCAGAAATCGTCAGGCTGGAACAGCAGCCGCTTCGGCTCGAAGCCAAGAAATGCTTCCTCGAAACCCGGCCATTTCTGCTCGATGACGCGCCAGACAAAGCCGGCGGCAAAAACCCGCTCGGCCATGGTCGACAGGATCCGGTCGTCCGCAATCTTTGCCACCGCGGCATTGTCGGGCATAGGACCCAGCAGCGACGTCAGCGCTGCCTCACCGCCTTTGCGCTTCGCTGCACGGGCGCGAATTTTCTGAAAATCCACCATTGTTTCCTGACCCCATCGCGTCAATCTACCACTTCCCGTATGAACCGGCAGCTTCTACCTCATCGCTGACGACGGAGGCGACGATGAACAAAACGATCGAGGACCTGGCAAGCCGCTGGCTGAAGCGAAAGCCGGACGGCCTCAGCGCGCTCGAAAGCCGGGTACTGCAATCTACGCTCGAGCGCACCACGATCTCCAAGGACACCAACAAGGCCGTCGCCTTTCACCAGACGTTTGGAGATCGCCTAGCCGACACCATCGCCCGGATCGGCGGCTCGTGGTCCTTCATCCTGGCATTCATTGGCTTCCTGATCCTGTGGACGGCAGGCAATGTCTGGCTCTTGTCGCGCGCCGCCTTCGATCCCTATCCCTTCATCTTCCTCAATCTCGTGCTTTCCATGGTTGCCGCCCTGCAGGCGCCAGTGATCATGATGGCGCAGAACCGCCAGACGGAGCGCGATCGAATCGACGCCGCCCACGACTATGAGGTTAATCTCAAGGCCGAGATCGAGATCATGGCGTTACACGAAAAGCTCGACGAACTGCGCCACAGCCAGATCATCGGCATGCGAGACGAGATCGCCCGGCTGGCCGAGCAGGTGAAGCGCATCGACGACATTCTGTCGAAGCAGCGAACGTCTTCATGACGGAAGTCATCCATCGTCTCATTGAGCAATATGGATTGGTCGCGGTTTTTCTGGGCTGCGTCGCCGAGGGCGAAAGCGCCGCAATTCTTGGCGGTTTTTTTGCGCATCAGCATGTCTTCGTCCCGTGGCAGGCGTTTCTCGCAGCCGCGCTCGGCGCCTTCGGTGGCGACACGTTGTTCTTCATCTTGGGACGGAGCTTCGCCGACCATAAATTCGTGATCAGGCTCCGAGCCCGGCCGGGCTTCAGCCACGCCTACCGCCTTGTCACCTCTCATCCCAACATTTTCGTGCTGTCGAACCGTTACATCTATGGCCTGCGACTGGTCGGCGGAATCGCGGCCGGGCTGTCGGGCATCGCCGCGGCGCGCTTCATCATCCTCAACGCCATCTCGTCGGTAGTCTGGGCGGCACTGTTCTGCACTGTCGGTTATGTCTTCGGGCTGGGCGCGGAGCACATCGTCGGCCAGGCGCTGGCCCGCCACGAGCGGTTGCTGATCGCTCTGGCAATCGGCCTCGTTGTGGCTATCCTCGGCTGGCTGGCGTCGCACTTCCTCGCCAAGAAGGAGCTTCGCAAGGGAAGCTGATCGTCAATCTATGCCGAGCGCACGGTCACCCTTTTCCAGGATCAGCGGGATGATCAGGTCTTCCTCGTCGGCAAGATGCCTGGTCAGCATGGCGATCAGCCGGCTGTTCTCGTCGGCATAGGCATCGGCGGCGAAACGCTGTTTGTCTTCGCTCTCCTGAAGCGTGCGGATGAAGGCATTTGCCGCCTCGGCATTGCGCTCCAGTCCCTCATGGATTGTGTGGTGATCGGCATCGAGAATCTCGAAGCCGCGCTTCAGACGGGTCTCGGCCCTGGCGAAGACCGGGAAATAATGATGGTCCCTCGACATTGTGATGGCCGTCGAGATTGCCGAGGAAATGGTTGAGGCGCGGCGCGAACCAGCGCGCGAATTCCGGCGCGTTCAGCCTACCTTCTCGATAATCGCCGATACCATTGGTGAGCATGCCGCCAAGCTCGCGGAACATATCGTGCCGCTGCAGCCACATATTGGCCACGCCGTGGATGTTGGCATGCGCCTGCCAGATCTCGCGCGGATATTTTTCGGCCAGCCAGCGCAGATCGTCCGGCAGGCCCTCACGTTCGAGCAGCAGAAATCCGGCGGTATCGGTCATGTCGGTTCCCTCAATTGACCGGCATGTAGTGTTTGAAACGTCAGATCGGTACCCCGAGGATCCGCTCGACGATGGCGACGCCCCAGACGCCTGCAGCGATTACCACCGAAATAAGCACCGCCAGCGAACCGCAATCCTTGGCCAGTTGGATATCGATGTTGAATTCGCGGCTGAACGCGTCGCATGCCGCCTCGATGCCGGTGTTCAACACCTCGATCATGATCATGAGCAGCACCGCGCCGATAAGCAGCGCATAGCCGCGCCACGATTCCGAAAGGAACCAGCCGAGCGGCAAGGCAAGCACAAGCAGCGTCAGCTCCAGCTGGAAGGCCTCCTCGCTGGCGGCCAGTTTGCGAAACGCCCGCACCGAGTTGTAAAAAGCGTCGATCAGCCGCTGCATGCCAAAACCCTTCGGAATCACCGGCAGGGGATTAGCGCAATGGCTGGACCAAGGGAATAAGGCGACCTCTTCAAAAATCAGTCGCCTGCCACCTTGATCGACGGCGTCGACTTCTCGAACTGCGGCAGCCCGTCATCGATGGCGTAATAATCGCCCTTGTCGCCGACGAAGATATGGCATTCTCCTTGAAGCCCGGTTGGCGCGTCGAACAGCCCTGCCATGACCGAAACATAGCCGTCATCGCTCGGCTTCCAGAACAGCAGAGAGCCGCATGTCTTGCAGAAGCCGCGCCTGGCGAACGAAGAGGCCTCGTACCAGGTGATGCTCTCCGCGCCGGTGATTGTGATGTCGCGGTCGGCAACATTGGCCGCCGCATAAAAATGCCCGCTCTGCTTCCGGCACTGCGAGCAATGGCAGTAGACGACACCGCGTAGCGGTCCTCGTGTCTGGAACCGCACTGCCCCGCACAAGCATGATCCGCTGTGACTGTCAGCCATGTCGGCCTCCCGATGCAATTGCCATCGCCTGGCAGGATTCCAGTTTTGCGCGCGTTAGGCACGAGCAAATGCGACACCGGCGGGATTGAATAGAAAAAGCGCCGGTTTTCGCCCGGCGCTTCTTCAATGACATCACAGTTCAGATCGTATCAGCCATTGACGGCCTGCTTGTGCTGGACCGGATGGGTCTTCTTGAGCAGATCGGAGACCAGGAACGCCAACTCGATCGCCTGGTCAGCGTTGAGGCGCGGATCGCAATGGGTGTGGTAGCGATCCTGCAGCTCTTCGGCGGTGATGGCGCGGGCGCCACCGGTGCATTCCGTGACGTTCTTGCCGGTCATCTCGACATGGATGCCGCCCGGATGCGTGCCTTCGGCGCGATGCACCTCGAAGAAGGTCTGCACCTCCTTCAGGATGCGGTCGAACGGCCGTGTCTTGTAGCCGGCGGCCTCGATGGTGTTGCCATGCATCGGGTCGGACGACCACACCACGCTGCGGCCTTCCTTCTGCACCGCGCGCACCAGCTTCGGCAGGTGGTCAGCAACCTTGTCGGAACCGAAACGCGCGATCAGCGTCAGCCGGCCGGGCTCGTTCTCCGGATTGAGCAGGTCGATGAGCTGCAAGAGGCCATCCGGCGTCAGCGACGGGCCACATTTCAGGCCGAGCGGGTTCTTGATGCCACGGCAGTATTCGACATGGGCATGGTCGGGCTGGCGCGTTCGATCGCCGATCCAGATCATGTGGCCGGAGGTGGCGTACCAGTCGCCGGAGGTCGAATCGACGCGGGTCAGCGCCTCCTCATAGCCGAGCAGCAACGCTTCGTGGCTGGTGTAGAAATCGGTCTCGCGCAGCGCGTAATTGGTCTCCGAGGTGATGCCGACGGCCTTCATGAAGTCCATCGTCTCGGTGATGCGGTTGGCGAGAGACTCGTATTTCTCGCCCTGCGGGCTGTCGGACACGAAGCCAAGCATCCATTGATGCACGTTCTCCAGGCTGGCATAGCCACCTTGGGCGAAGGCACGCAAAAGGTTGAGCGTGGCCGCTGACTGGCGGTACGCCATCTCCTGCCGCGCAGGATCGGGAATGCGCGACTTGGCATCGAACTCGATGCCATTGATGATGTCGCCGCGATAGCTGGGCAGCGTCACACCGCCCTTGGTCTCATTGTCGGACGAGCGCGGCTTGGCGAACTGGCCGGCGACACGGCCGACCTTCACCACCGGCTGTGCGCCGGCGAAGGTCAGCACCACCGACATCTGCAAGAAGACGCGGAAGAAGTCGCGGATATTGTCGGCGCCATGCTCGGCGAAGCTCTCGGCGCAATCGCCGCCCTGCAGAAGGAATGCGTCACCGGCAGCGACGGCTGCAAGCTGCTTCTTCAGCTTGCGTGCCTCACCTGCAAAAACCAACGGCGGAAACGTGGCAAGCTGGGCTTCCGTGTTCCTCAGCGCGGCAAGTTCCGGATAGGCAGGAACCTGCTGGATCGGCTTAGCTCTCCACGAATTCGGCGACCATTTCGTCATCGAAGCACCTAACGCTCTTTCACACGGACGCCATCGCCCGCCAATCCGCCCCACATGGGGTCGCGGCTCCATACACGAAGCCGATTTCCTATTCTAGACCGGAAGTGGTCGCGTGGCGAATGAGCACGGCACGGCGAAAGTGCCGGTGCGGCTGTGCCCAGACCACCAGCGACGCGCTGCTACGCCGCCTTCTCCACCAGCCGCGCCAGCTGCGTCATGACAACCGCTGAGCCAGCCAGCCGCTTCTCGGGCGTCGCCCAGTCACGGCTGAAGACGACGCTCTGGTCCGGACGGATCTTGGCCAGCGAGCCCTGTTCGCCGATGAGCTTGACCAGCCCGACCGGATTGGGGAATTCCCGCTTGCGGAAATGGATGACGACGCCTTTCGGCCCGGCGTCGAGCTTCTCCACGTTGGCCTTGCGGCAAAGCGCCTTGATGAAGACGATCTTCAACAGATGTTCAACCTCTTCCGGCAGCGGCCCGAACCGGTCGATCAGCTCGGCGCCGAAAGCATCGATCTCTTCCGTATTTTCGAGATCGCCAAGACGACGATAGAGCGCGAGCCTCAGCTGCAGGTCCGGGACATAGCTTTCCGGGATCATTACCGCCGTGCCGACGGCGATCTGCGGCGACCAGCCGCCGTCCTGCACCTCGCCGGAATCCTTCACTTCGGCCACCGCCTCCTCCAGCATCTGCTGATAGAGCTCGAAGCCAACCTCCTTGATGTGCCCGGACTGCTCTTCGCCGAGCAGATTGCCGGCGCCGCGGATGTCGAGGTCGTGGCTGGCCAGCTGGAAACCGGCGCCTAGCGTATCGAGCGACTGCAGCACTTTCAGCCGACGCTCGGCTGTATCGGTTAGCTTGCGGTTGGCGGGCAGCGTGAACAGCGCATAGGCGCGCACCTTCGAACGGCCGACGCGGCCACGCAACTGATAGAGCTGCGACAGGCCGAACATGTCGGCGCGATGCACGATCAGCGTGTTGGCGGTCGGTATATCGAGGCCGGATTCGACGATGGTGGTCGACAAAAGCACGTCGTACTGGCCGTCATAAAAGGCATTCATGATATCGTCGAGCTCGCCGGGCGGCATCTGGCCATGGGCCACCGCCACTTTCAGCTCAGGTACAGATTCGCGCAGAAAATCATGGATTTCCGCGAGATCGCTGATGCGCGGTACGACGTAGAAGGAATGGCCGCCGCGGTAGCGTTCTCTGAGCAGCGTCTCGCGGATGACCAGCGGATCGAAGGGCGAGATGAAGGTGCGCACCGCCAGGCGGTCGACCGGCGGCGTGGCGATCAGCGACAGCTCACGCACACCGGTCAAGGCAAGCTGCAGCGTTCGCGGGATCGGCGTCGCCGACAGCGTCAGAACGTGGACGTCGGTCTTGAGATCCTTCAGCCGCTCTTTGTGCTTGACGCCGAAATGCTGCTCCTCATCGATGATCAGCAGACCAAGATTCTTGAACGAGATCGAGGAGCCGAGCAGTGCATGCGTGCCGACGACGATATCGATCTGGCCTTCGGCGATGCCCTTCTTGGTCTCCGCCAATTCCTTGGCGCCGACCAGCCGCGAGGCCTGGGCGACGCGGATCGGCAGGCCGGAGAAGCGCTGCGAGAAAGTCTTGAAATGCTGGCGCGACAACAATGTCGTCGGCACCACTATGGCCACCTGAAAGCCTTCCATCGCCCCAATGAAGGCGGCGCGAAGTGCAACTTCGGTCTTGCCGAAGCCGACGTCGCCGCAGATCAGCCGGTCCATCGGCTTTCCGGCGCCTAGATCATCCATGACCGAATCGATCGCCGTCTGCTGGTCATCGGTCTCCTCATAGGGAAAACGCGCTGCAAACTCGCCATAGAGGCCTTCCGCCGGCACCAGCGCCGGTGCTGCCCGCATCTGCCGCTCGGCGGCAATGCGGATCAGCTGCCCGGCCATGTCGAGCAGGCGTTTCTTCAGCCGCGCCTTGCGCGATTGCCAGGCGCCACCGCCAAGCTTGTCGAGCGTCGCCTCGGCCGAATCCGAGCCATAGCGCGACAGCAGCTCGATGTTTTCCACCGGCAAGAATAGCCGATCGTCGCCGGCATAGTGGATCTCGAGGCAATCGTGAGGCGCACCAACCGCCTCGATGGTACGCAACCCGATGAAACGGCCAATGCCATGGTCGGCATGGACGACGATATCGCCTGACGACAAGGCCGAAGCCTCGGCGATGAAGTCGGACGCACGCTTCTTGCGCTTCGAGCGCCGGATCAGCCGGTCGCCGAGAATGTCCTGCTCCGCGACGACGACCAGTTTCTCTGTCTCGAAGCCGGATTCGAGCGGCAGCACGGCCAGTCCCGCCTGCCCCGGCTCAAGCTTTTCGGCTTCTGCAAGCGTCGCCACCGGCTTCAGATTGCCAAGATGATGCTCGGCCAGGATCTGACCAAGCCGGTCGAGCGAACCCTCAGTCCAGCCGGCGACGATGACGCGGCGGCGTCCAGCGCGCTCGTCGGAAATGTGTTTTACGACGACGTCGAAAACGTTGGCGTTAGGATCGGCGCGTTCCTCGACGAAGCTGCGGCCGTGGCGCGAGCCGGCATGGAACACCTTTTTCGCGCCGGCATCGGGCGCGTCGAAGGCCGTGAAATCTATCGCCTCGCGCGGGCCAAGCGAGGCAATCAGGTTCTCGGGCGACAGATAGAGCAGATCCGGCGGCACCGGCTTGTAGGGCACCGCGTCCTTCAAGGCGCCGTCGGCCTGCTTCTTGCGCGCTTCGTAGTGGTCGAGGATCAGAGTGTGGCGCTCGGCCAGTGCCTCATGCGCCAGATGGTCGAAAACCACAGGCGCATCGGGCAGGTAGTCGAAGACGGTTTCCAGCCGCTCATAGAAGAACGGCAGCCAGTGCTCCATGCCGGCAAACCGCCTGCCCTCGCTGACCGCCGCATAGAGCCCATCGTCGCGGGAGGGCGCGCCAAAGGCTTCGATGTAGGCGCGGCGGAAGCGGCTGATGGTTTCCGGCGTCAGCGCCACCTCGCTCATCGCCTGCAGCGCCATCGATTTGCGTTGGCCGATGGTGCGCTGGGTTGCGGTGTCGAAGACGCGGATCGATTCCAGCGTATCGCCGAAGAAATCGAGGCGCAGTGCCTCCATCCAGCCGGGCGCGAAGAGATCGAGAATGCCGCCGCGCACCGCAAATTCGCCGATGCCGCGCACCGTCGGCACTCGCTCGAAGCCGGAAGTCTCCAGCCGCGACACCAGCACGTTCATGTCTATCTGGTTGCCGGGTTTGGCGTGGAAGGTCTGCGCCTCGACGAGTTCAGCCGGCGGAATGCGTTGCAACAGCGCATTCGCGGTGCTGAGGACGACGGCGCGGTGCGGCTTTTTCGCCAGCGCAATCATTGCGGCCAGTGCGTCGAGCCGCCTTGCGGCGGCATCGGCGCCGGGCGAGACGCGGTCGTAAGGCAGGCAGTCCCAGGCCGGCAGTTCCAGCACCGGCAGGCCTGGAGCGGCAAAGGCAAGCGCCTCGACGATCGCCGGCAGACGCTGGCCGTCGCGCGCCACGAACAGCACCGGCTTGTCAGGGGCGATCTCGTGCGCAGCCTGCACCAGCGCAAAGGCTTCGTAGCCGTCGGCGACGCCATCGACGATGAACTGGCCGGCGCGGCCTTTCGGCAGACCGATCGTAGGGATAAGGCTCATGGCTACACGTTGTTCAGAAGGTCATCTCCCGGCGCGAAGCCAGGATTTTTTGCAGGACGGCACAGTCGATATCCGCCGGAACCGGGCGTTCGCCAGTGACGAGAGGCAGGAATTCGGTGTCGGGAATGTCGAGGAGCCTCTCATATTGGTCGATTTCGTCGCCGGTCAAGGCGCCGATCTCGGCGTCGGCGAAGCTGCCGAGTATAAGGTCCATCTCGCGCATGCCGCGGTGCCACGAACGAAACAGAAGCTTGCGGCGGCGGGCATCGAGCCCCTCGCTTGATCGTTTCGTTCCGGTCATCTTGCAACATCCTTGCCCAGGCGGCGCATATAGCGTGGATAGAAGGCGGTGTCAGCCTTGCGCTACAGTCGCCGCAACATAAGCTGACATCATGCGTCCCTCCCTCCTCGATCCGCTGTTTGTCCCGATCACCTCGCTTGTCGGGGTCGGGCCAAAAGTTGGCGCCCTGATCGAAAAAGTCGTAGCCGCCGACCTCGGCGACCGGGCCGCGCGCGCCGGGGACCTCTTGTTCGTGCTGCCGCATACTGTCATCGACCGCCGCAACCGGCCCGGCATCGCCGGCTCGGCCGAGGGCGCCATCGTCACACTCGATGTATGCATCGACCGCCACCAGCCGCCGCCACGCGGCAACAGGTCGGTCCCGTACCGAGTCTACGCCCATGACGACACCGGCGAGATCGCGCTGACCTTCTTCCATGCCCATGCCGCCTATCTCGAAAAAGCAATGCCCGTAGGCGAGCATGTCGTCGTCTCCGGCCGCATGGAATGGTTCAACGGCCGCCCGACCATGGTTCATCCCGACCATATCGCACTTGCCGGCGACACGGAAAACCTTCCCTTGGTCGAGCCGGTCTATCCGCTGACCGCCGGGCTCTCTGGCAAGGTGCTGCGCCGGGCGATTGGCCAGGCGCTGGCCCGCCTGCCGGTGCTGCCCGAATGGCAGGACGGTGAGTTCCGGCGCCGCCATGCCTTTCCTGCTTTCAGCGATGCGCTCAACCGCATCCACAATCCTGCCGACCCGATCGACGTCTCTGTCGACGGCGCAGCGTGGCGGCGCCTTGCCTATGACGAGTTCTTGGCCGGCCAGGTATCGCTGGCGCTGGTGCGGGCCAAGGTCCGCCGATTATCTGGCCGGCCACTCGTCGGCGACGGCCGCATAGTCGAACAACTGCGCGTGGCACTCCCCTATTCGCTGACCATGTCGCAGGAAATGGCGCTTGCCGAAATCAACGCCGATCTCGGTGACCCCGAACGCATGCTGCGCCTTTTGCAGGGCGATGTCGGCTCCGGCAAGACGGTGGTCGCGCTGCTTGCCATGGCGCGTGCCGTCGAGGCCGGCGGCCAGGCGGCATTGATGGCGCCGACCGAAATCCTGGCGCGCCAGCATCTGGCAACGATTGCGCCGTTGGCGGAACGGGCCGGCCTGCGTGTCGCCGTCCTCACAGGTCGCGAAAAGGGCCGCGAGCGTGCCGACACGCTGACCGGGCTGGCCAATGGTGACATCGACATCGTCGTCGGCACCCATGCGCTGTTCCAGGAAACGGTGACGTTCCGTGACCTCGTGTTCGCCGTCGTCGACGAGCAGCACCGTTTCGGTGTCCACCAGCGCCTTGCGATCACCGCCAAGGGCGACGCGCCCGACATGCTGGTGATGACGGCAACGCCGATACCGCGGACGCTGGTGCTGACTGCATTCGGCGACATGGATGTGTCGAAGCTGACGGAAAAGCCGGCCGGCCGCCAGCCGATCCGCACCGTCACCTTGCCGCTTGAACGGCTCGACGAACTGATCGGACGCATGCTCGACGCCGTCGCCGATGGCCAGAAAATCTACTGGATCTGTCCGCTGGTCGAGGAATCCGAGGAGATCAAGCTGATGTCGGCCGAGGACCGTTTTGCCTCGCTGGAGCCGCTGTTCGGCGACCGCATCGGCCTGGTGCACGGCCGCATGAAAGGCACCGACAAAGACGAGGCGATGCGCGCCTTCAAGCAGGGTGACACCCGTATCCTGATCGCCACCACAGTGATAGAGGTCGGCGTCGATGTGCCTGATGCGACAATCATGGTTATCGAGCATGCCGAGCGTTTTGGCCTTACCCAGTTGCACCAATTGCGCGGCCGGGTCGGGCGTGGCGACAAGCCTTCATCGTGCGTGCTGCTCTACAAGGATCCGCTCGGCGAGACGGCAAAACGCCGTTTGTCGGTAATGCGCGAGACCGAGGACGGCTTCCGTATCGCCGAAGAGGATCTGAAGCTGCGCGGCGAAGGCGAGTTGCTCGGCACCCGCCAGTCCGGCACGCCGGGCTTCCAGGTGGCGCGCATCGAGGCGCATGCCGACCTGCTCGAGGCCGCTCGGGACGATGCGCGGCTGATCCTGTCGCGCGATCCGGAATTGCAGTCCGATCGCGGCACGGCGCTGCGCCTGTTGCTCTATCTGTTCGGCCGCGACGAGGCCGTGCGGCTCCTGCGTGCCGGCTGAGGCATCGTGTCGAGCGGAGGATTGGCAAGCGCGCCGTGGATCTGCTCGCCGTTCACCGTCACCATTTTGACTGCCGGCGCCACCAGGCCGGCCGAAACGATCAGCTTGGCTCCGTCCTCGATCGTCATGTCGAGCAGCACGATGTCGGATTTCGGCACATACATCAAAAAGCCCGTCGTCGGATTGGGCGTACACGGCATGAACACGGCAATCAGCGGATCGCCTTCCCGGTCGAGCTTCTGGTTGATCTCGGTTTCTTTCTCGCTGGCGACGAAGACAAGCGACCAGACCCCTTTACGCGGATATTCGACCAACCCGACCTGGCGGAACATGTCGCCCTTGTTCGACAGCACGGTCTCGAAAATCTGCTTCAGCGAACGGTAGATGCCGCGCACCAGCGGCATGCGGCCAAGCAGGCGCTCGCCGAAGTTGACGATGGCGCGGCCAACGATATTGGCGGTCATAAAGCCGATGAAGGTGATGAGGATCAAGGCAACGATCAGCCCAAAACCCGGCACTGGAAACGGCAGGTAGGTGTCCGGATTGTAGCGTACCGGAATGTAGGGTTTCACCCAGGAATCGACCCAGCCGATCAGCGACCAGGCAATGTAGGCAGTAATCGCCAGCGGCGCGCAAACGACGAAGCCGGTCAGGAAATAGTTTCTCAGCCGGGTCATGCCTGAGGTCTTGAGAGCATCCGACATGGTTCACCGCAGCGTGTGTTTGCAGCGCGACACTACTGAACCCCAAGGCGCTTTGGAATGGCGAAGTTTTTAAACGAGACCTATTCCACCGTTACCGATTTCGCCAGGTTGCGAGGCTGGTCGACATCCGTGCCCATGAACACGGCGGTGAAATAGGCGAGCATCTGGATCGGCAGCGCGTAGATGATCGGCGAGATGATTTCCGGCACGTCCGGCAAAACGATCGTCTCCATCGTCTTCACCGTAGCGTGTGCGGCGCCCTTGCTGTCGGTGATCAGGATGATCTTGCCGCCGCGTGCCGCGACCTCCTGCATGTTCGACACGGTCTTTTCGAAGATGCGGTCATGCGGCGCGATGACGATGACGGGCATGTTCTCGTCGATCAGCGCGATCGGGCCGTGTTTCAACTCGCCGGCAGCATAGCCTTCGGCATGGATGTAGGAGATCTCCTTGAGCTTCAGCGCACCTTCCATGGCCAGCGGAAAATTGGTGTCACGGCCGAGATAAAGCACATTCTTGTAGTGCGAGAGGTCGCGCGCGACCTTTTCGATCTGCCCGTCGAGCTTTAGCACCTGGTTCGCATAACGCGGCGCTTCCGACAGCTCGCGTATCAGCGTTTTCTCCTGCTCCTGCGAAATCGTTCCGCGCGCCACGCCCGCCCGCACCGCCAGCGAGGCCAGCACGGAAAGCTGGCAGGTGAACGCCTTGGTCGAAGCGACGCCGATCTCCGGGCCGGCCAACGTCGGCAGGATGACGTCGGATTCGCGCGCCATGGTCGATTCGCGCACATTGACGACCGCGCCGATCTTCATGCCGGCCTTGCGGCAGTAGCGCAGCGACGCCAGCGTGTCGGCGGTCTCACCCGATTGCGAGATGAAGAAAGCGGCATCGTTCTTCGACAGCGGCATCTCGCGGTAGCGGAACTCCGAAGCGACATCGATGTCGACCGGCAGCCGCGCATAGCGCTCGAACCAGTATTTGCTGATCAGCCCGGCGAGATAGGCGGTGCCGCAGGCCGAGATCGCCAGCCGGTCGATCTTGGCGAAATCGAACGGCAGGTCGAGCGGCTTCGAGACGCCGCTGACGAAATCAACATAATGCGCCAGCGTGTGCGAGATCACTTCCGGCTGCTCATGGATTTCCTTTTCCATGAAATGGCGGCGGTTGCCTTTGTCGACCATGAAGCTCGTGCTGAGCGACTGTTGGCGTTTGCGGTCGACCTTGTTGCCGCCCATGTCGAAGATATCGACCTCGTTGCGGCGCACCACCGCCCAGTCGCCGTCTTCCAGATAGGTGATCGAATTGGTGAAAGGGGCAAGCGCAATGGCGTCGGAGCCAAGGAACATCTGGCCGTCGCCATGACCGACCGCGAGCGGCGGGCCATTGCGCGCGCCGACGATCAGATCCTCGTCGCCCTTGAACATGATGGCGAGCGCAAAGGCGCCTTCCAGCCGCTTCAGTGCCTTGTGCGCCGCCTCAACCGGCTTCAGCCCCTTGGCCAGTTCGCGCGCCACCAGATGAGCGACGACTTCGGTATCGGTCTGCGAGGCGAAACTGTAGCCGTCGCGCATCAGCTCGTCGCGCAATTCGGCGAAATTCTCGATGATCCCGTTATGGACGATGGCGACGCCGTCGGAAAAATGCGGATGCGCATTGCTCTCGTTCGGAACGCCATGTGTGGCCCAGCGCGTGTGGCCGATGCCGATCATGCCGTCGAGCGGTTCGTCCTTCAGCCGGCGCTCGAGATTGACCAGCTTGCCCTCGGCACGGCGGCGGTCAAGCCTGCCGTGCTCGATCGTGGCGACGCCGGCCGAGTCATAGCCGCGATATTCGAGCCTTTTCAGCGCATCGACGATAAGCGGCGCGACCGGCGAGTTACCGACAATTCCAACGATACCGCACATGGCGCTTGCCCCCGATTCCGACCTCAAACCCGGCGCTATTTAGAGACTGCCGGGCTGTCGCGAAAAATCACATTCCATTTCGTCCGGTATCAGCCGGACTATCCTGCACAGATGCACCATGACAGGGCGCACTTGCAATCCGGTTACTGCAATTGCTCAGTTTCTCCGCTTATGTATCCTATCTCGCCTCAACGGCTCCAGAAATCAGTCAAAGACATGATGCGGCTATGAACGAACGAATTGACACGGTGACGCTTTGGCGTCCGGTCGGCCCCCGCGAATTGGAGTTGATCCAGAAGGCAGGGATGCGCGCCTTTCCTCCTCGACTTGCCGATCAGCCGATCTTCTATCCGGTCACCAGCGAGGCCTATGCCACCCAGATCGCCCGAGACTGGAATGTGCCCGCGAGCGGATCAGGTTTCGTGACGCGTTTCGAGGTGCGTCGCAGCTTTCTGGACCGTTACAGCGTCCAGCATGCCGGCAGCCGGGCGCATCTGGAATACTGGATCCCGGCCGAAGACCTGTCGGCCTTCAACGATGCAATCGTTGGCGAAATCCAGCTTGTCGCCGAGTTCCGCTAGTCTACCCTTTTTTGCGGGCCGCCGCGGCCTGAGAAAAACGCTCTCGCAACTCCTTGCCCTTGCCGGCTAGAGTCCGCTGGCGGGCGCGGCCGAAGGCCAGCGCATCGTCGGGTACGCTTTCTGTGATGACGCTGCCCGAGGCGATGTAGCCGCCCTTGCCGATCGACACCGGCGCCACCAGCGAGGAGTTCGAGCCTATGAAGGCGCCCTCGCCGATATCGGTGAAGAATTTCGAATAGCCGTCATAATTGCAGGTGATGGTGCCGGCGCCGATATTGGCGCCGGCGCCGATGCGGGCATCGCCGATATAGGTCAGATGGTTGACCTTGGCGCCCTCTTCGACGATCGCCTGCTTGACCTCGCAGAAATTGCCGACCTTGGCCTTGGTTCTCAGATCGGCCCCGGGCCGCAGCCGCGCGAACGGCCCGACATCGCAATTCGACGCGATGGTGGCGCCTTCGATATGGCTGAAGGCATGGATCTTGGCCCCCGTGGCGATTTTCACGCCCGGCCCGAACCAGACATTGGGTTCGACGATCGTATCGGCGCCGATCTCGGTGTCGTGCGAGAAGAACACGGTTTCGGGCGCGATCAGCGTAACGCCAGAAAGCATCGCCTCGCGCCGGCGGCGCTGCTGCCAGATATCTTCCGCCTGGGCAAGCTCGGCACGGTTGTTAATGCCGAGCGCGTTCTCGAAACTGGCTTCGGTGGCGACGACATCAAGTCCCTGCGCAGCGGCGATCTCGACGATGTCGGTGAGATAATACTCGCCCTTGGCGTTCTTGCTGCCGACTTGATCGAGCAGCTTCAGCGCGTGCCTGCCGGCGACCGCCATCAGCCCGCCATTGCAGAAGGTGATTTTCTTCTCCTCGTCCGAGCAGTCCTTCTCCTCGCGGATGGCCACGAGCTTGCCGGCCTTTTCGATAAGCCGGCCGTAGCCCGAAGGATTTTCCGTACGGAAGCCGACCACGACGACGGCCGCACCTTCCGCCAGCTTCAGCCGCGCCGCCGCGAGCGCTTCCGGATCGATCAACGGCGTGTCGCCAAACATCACCAAGATGTCGTCATAACCTTTTGATATTGCTGCGCGTGCGGCAAGCACGGCGTGCGCGGTGCCGAGACGTTTTTCCTGGACGAAAGCCTCGGCCTTCGGCGCAAACTTGAGTGCCGCCTTGCGCATCTCATCGGCGCCATGGCCGATCACCAGCGCCAACTCGCCGCTGCCGGCGGCTTCGGCCGCCTTGACGACATGGGCAACCATCGGCAGGCCGGCGATTGTGTGCAGCACTTTCGGCACTGCACTCTTCATGCGCGTGCCTTCGCCGGCGGCGAGGATGATGGACAGGCAGGTTCTCTGGCTCATGGGATGGCAACCGTTGAAAGGGGTCTGGAATCGAAGCGTTAGTAGCACTGGCGCCATGCTGCACCAATGCGGTTAAATTCCGGTGAGACGGTGGAACCTCCAACCCGCGACACGCTCAAGCCGATCGGCTCACGCGGCTTCCGCCTCGTTGCGTGATGCGAAACTGGAGGCTCGGCCACGGCCGTATTGCCGTGGCGAACAGTTCATGACCCGCTTGAAGGCTGTGCTGAAGGCGCTTTCGGATTCGTAGCCGAGCGAGAGCGCTATGACGGCGACGGGATCGCTGGAATTCGTCAGCCGTTCGCCGGCCAGCAGCATTCGCCAGCGCGTCAAATAGTCCATCGGCGACGCGCCAACCGTCTCCTTGAATCTGAGCGCAAAGGTCGATCGCGACATGCCGGCCCGTTCCGCCAGTTCCTGTAACGTCCAGCCATGCGCCGGATCGTCATGCATGGCGCTGATCGCCGCGCCGATCTGTTTGTCCGCGAGGGCAAAGAGCCAGCCGATGCCACCTTTCAATCCTTCCGAAAGATGCAGCCGCAGCGCCTGAACCAGCATCATGTGGGCGAGGTGCTGGATCATCAGAAAGCCGCCCGGCTGCGGCTCGCGCAGCTCCTGCATCATCCGCTCCACCGACCAGCGCAGCGCCGACTGGTCCGACTCTTTGCGGATATGCACAATGGCTGGCAGCATCCGCAACAGGATGCCGGCATGATTGCCGCCAAGCGCGAAGCGGCTGCTGACCAGAAAGAAATCACCACCGCCATTGTGGGTCACGACACCGCCGGCTCGCGCAGGCGGAAAAATCCTGACGGCTTCAACAGGCGTCAAGCTCATGTCGCTTGCAAGGCGGAAAGGCCGTCCACTCGGCAGCAGGAAGCAGTCTCCCGTCTCAAGGCGCACTGCGTCAGCAACGCCCTCCACAGATAGCCAGCACCGGCCGGAGACCACCGCTCCGGTCTTGATGCTTTGCTGCTGGTCGGGGAACTGGATCGACCATTCACCACCAGCATCGAAACCGGCTGACATATAGTTTCGCGGCTTCAGCAGCGAGAGCACATCTGAAAGGGGATCCACAGGTCATTCCGGACGATTGCGAAGATAATACGGACTTTGCCGCATAGATCGTATTTTCTCAAGCGCCTATCACGACATAACTGAGCCGCGAAAATGGTCGTGGTCAGAAACGAACAAGGAGAAGTCGTGATGCGTGTTTTCGTTACCGGAGCGACCGGATTCGTCGGTTCTGCCGTCGTTCAAGAACTCATCGGCGCCGGCCATCAGGTGCTCGGCCTCGCCCGCTCGGCGGCGTCGGCCAAGTCGCTTGCAGCCACCGGAGCCGAGGTGCATCGAGGTGACCTCGAAGACCTCGAAAGCCTCAGCAGGGGCGCAGCGGCAGCTGATGGCGTGATCCATGCCGGCTTCAACCACGACTTCTCGAAATTCGCGCAAAATTGCGAGATGGACCGGCGCGCCATCGAGGCCTTGGGCGGTGCACTCGAAGGCTCCGAGCGGCCCCTGCTCGTAACCTCCGGAACCGCGCTCCAGGCGCGGGGCCGTATCGCGACCGAGGAAGATGTGCCTGTCCCCTCTTCCGCTTCGTATCCCCGCGCCTCCGAAGCGACAGCCGCCGCGCTGGCGGCACGCGGCGTGCGCGCGTCGGTTGTGCGCCTTCCTCCGGCGGTCCATGGCCAGGGCGACCACGCCTTCGTTCCTATTCTCATCGACCTCGCTCGCAAGAAGGGCGTGTCGGCCTATATCGGCGAAGGGCTCAATCGCTGGCCTGCCGTGCATCGGTTCGATGCCGCTCGCGTTTACCGGCTTGCGCTCGAGCATGGAGCCGATGGCGGGCGATATCACGCGATCGCCGAAGAAGGCGTGCCGTTCAAGGACGTCGCCGGCGTGATCGGCCGGCACCTGAACGTGCCGGTGGTCGCCAAGTCCGCGGAAGAAGCCGCCGATCATTTTGGCTGGTTCGCGATGTTCGCGGCGATGGATGTCCCGACCTCGAGCGAGCGGACTCGCGCGCTGCTGGGGTGGGCGCCGAGCGGACCCGGGCTCATCGCCGATATCGACCAGCCGGGCTATTTCGAAGGTGAATGGACCGCGTAGCTGCGGTGCCTTGCGCCGCAGCTACGGCCTCGCGCTTCGGCCGGGCGGCAAACCTATCCCAATTGCCCCAGCACCGGGAAAGTCTCGAGCAACCAATAGGACACCGCCTGCACGCCGCCGGTCAGGAAAAACACGCCGGCGACCACCAGCAACGCGCCGATGGCCTTTTCGACGCGGCCGAGATGGACGCGGAATTTCCCGAGAAAGCGCATGAAGGCGCCTGAAAACAGCGCCGCAACGAGGAAGGGAATACCGAGGCCGAGCGAATAGGCGGCAAGCAGCAGCGCGCCCTCGCCCACCGTCTCGCGGCCGCCGGCAAGCGTCAGGATCGGCCCCAGCACCGGGCCGATACAGGGCGTCCAGCCAAAGGCGAAGGCCAGGCCCATTACGTAAGCGGCGATCAGGCTGGCCGGCTTGCCTTGTGACTGGAAGCGCGCCTCGCGTGAAAGCAAAGGGATGCGCAGTACGCCGAGGAAATTCAGCCCCATCAGGATGATCAGCACGCCGGCTGCCATCGCCAGCGGCTCCTGCCAAACGCGCAGCAAATGGCCGATCGTCGAGGCACCGGCGCCGAGCGCGACGAAGACAGTCGAGAAGCCGAGCACGAAGGCGATGGAGGAATTGATCAGCGCGCCTCGCGCCCCGGCCTTTGCCGTAATGCCGGCTTCGCCGCGGAAATCGTCGACCGAGACGCCGGCCATATAACATAGGTACGGTGGCACCAGCGGCAGCACGCAAGGCGACAGGAACGAAATCGCTCCCGCCCCGATCGCACTGACATAGCCGACGTCCAATGCCATTTCCGTCTCCCGATGACTGCGCAGCCATATAGCCGCGACAACAGCTGTCCGCCAATCACCATCGCGTGGCCCCATCACATTGGGTAGCAAGCCGACGCCCGCCCGGGAAGAAAGGGCAGCCAGGCAGCGTTGATCAAACGAAGCTGCGTTGTTCCGCGCGCTTTTCGAATGATCCAGGGAGAAGTCCATGAAAACGATCGCAACTGGCATGGCCGCGCTTTTGCTGGGCACTGCCGCATCCTTCGCCGCCGAGGCGTGGAAGGAAGCGGAGGTCGGCAGCACCAAGATCTACACCGACGCCAGCGGCATGACGCTCTACACCTACGACAAGGACGAGGCGGGCAAGTCGAACTGCTACGACAAATGCGCCGCCAATTGGCCGCCGCTGAAGGCTGACGCCAACGCCAAGGCCGAGGGCGAGTGGACGATCGTCGACCGCACCGACGGCACCAGGATGTGGGCCTACGAAGGTAAGCCGCTCTACACGTTCATCAAGGACAAGAAGGCCGGCGACGTGACCGGCGAGGGTGTCGGCGGCGTCTGGCATATCGCCAAGGCCGACTAGGCCTTGAGCTTCTGATCGGCTGTAACAGGCGGTAACACGGCTGGTCGCTGGGAACTCGACCCAACCGCCCCGGCGGCCAGCTTTTCAGCACGGTACTTCCTTGCGACTGTCCGAGCAAAATGCCGGGCTACCGATTGCGCGCTTCACAGCATCTGTTCAAGCAGGGCTGGCGCGTGCTCGATGTTTCTCTTATATCCGCGGGAGAGTTTGTCCCGTTCTCCAGGATCAATTGCCGGGCTTGTCCAGCGATAGGCTGCCCATTTCCCTTATCCAGGATTGCGGAAAATCGCATGGCGCCGTTGGGTTGCGCATTCCGTACAGGGCCGCATTTTGACTGCTTGGCCTTGACCGGATGCAAAAGCGCGGCCATGTGAGCGACACATTGAACGAGATTTCGTCGCGCGCAGCGGAATTCTTCTGCCGCATCACAACTGATATGAGACCGTATGGACGTCGTCGTCGTCGAATCGCCGGCCAAGGCGAAGACAATCAACAAATACCTCGGCAAGAACTACAAGGTTCTGGCCTCGTTCGGCCATGTCCGCGATCTGCCGGCCAAGGATGGCTCGGTGCGTCCGGATGAGGACTTTGCCATGTCCTGGGCCGTCGACACCGCGTCTGGAAAGCGTCTCGCCGATATTGCCAAGGCGGTCAAGGACGCCGACGGGCTGATCCTCGCCACCGATCCGGACCGCGAGGGCGAAGCGATCTCCTGGCATGTCCTGGAAGTGCTGAAGCAAAAGCGCGCGTTGAAGGACAAGCCGGTCAGCCGCGTCGTCTTTAACGCCATCACCAAGGCGTCCGTGCTGGAGGCGATGGCCAATCCGCGCCAGATCGACGCGCCGCTGGTCGATGCCTATCTCGCCCGCCGCGCGCTCGACTATCTGGTCGGCTTCACGCTGTCGCCCGTGCTGTGGCGCAAGCTGCCTGGCGCCCGCTCCGCCGGCCGCGTCCAGTCGGTGGCGCTGCGTCTGGTCTGCGACCGCGAATCCGAGATCGAGCGCTTCATCCGCGAGGAATACTGGCAGGTCGCCGCCATTCTCGGTACGCCGCGCAAGGAAAATTTCGAGGCGCGGCTGACCGCCTTCGAGCGCAAGAAGCTGCAAAAGCTCGACATTTCCAACAAGGCGCAGGCCGACGACATCAAAGCGATGCTCGAAGGCGCCAGCTTCAAGGCGGCGTCTGTCGAAGCGAAGCCGACCAAGCGCAATCCCGGGCCGCCCTTCACCACCTCGACGCTGCAGCAGGCAGCCTCATCGGGTCTCGGCTTTTCGGCCAACCGCACCATGCAGGTGGCGCAGCGGCTCTATGAGGGCATGGAGATCGGCGGTGAGACCACCGGCCTGATCACCTACATGCGAACCGACGGCGTGCAGATGGCGCCGGAGGCGATCTCTGCCGCGCGCGATGCGATTGCCAAGGAATTCGGCCCTAAATACCTGCCTGAAAAGCCGCGCGTCTATTCCGCCAAGGCCAAGAATGCCCAGGAGGCGCACGAAGCGATCCGTCCGACCGATTTCATGCGCACGCCGGCTTCCGTCAAGCAGTATCTCGACGCCGACCAGGCGCGGCTTTACGAGATGATCTGGAAACGCGCCATCGCCAGCCAGATGCAGCCGGCCGAGATAGAGCGCACCACGGTCGAGATAGAGGCAGTCAACGGCCCTCGCACCGCCGAGCTTCGCGCTGTAGGCTCGGTTGTTCGCTTCGACGGCTTCCTTGCCGCTTACATCGAGCAGAAGGAAGAAGATTCGGAAGACGAGGAAAGCCGCCGCCTGCCCGAGATCCGTGCCGGCGAGCAGCTCACACGCGAGGCGATCAACGCCACCCAGCACACCACCGAGCCGCCGCCGCGTTATTCGGAAGCTTCGCTGATCAAGAAGCTGGAAGAGTTGGGCATCGGCCGGCCGTCGACTTATACGGCGATCCTGAAGACGCTCGAGGATCGTGACTATGTCACCATCGACAAGCGCAAGCTGGTGCCGCAGGCAAAGGGCCGGCTCTTGTCGGCCTTCCTCGAAAGCTTCTTCGAGCGTTATGTCGAGTACGACTTCACCGCTTCGCTGGAGGAAAAGCTCGACGAGATTTCCGACGGCAAGCTCGCATGGAAGGACGTGCTGCGCGATTTCTGGAAGGATTTTTCCGGCGCCGTCGCCGACATCAAGGAGTTGCGCGTCACCGACGTCCTCGATGCATTGAACGAGGAACTGGCGCCGCTGGTCTTTCCCGCGCGGGAAGACGGTTCGAACCCGCGCATTTGTCCGAAATGCGGCACCGGCAACCTGTCGCTGAAGCTCGGCAAGTTCGGCGCCTTCGTTGGCTGTTCGAACTATCCCGAATGCTCCTTCACCCGCCAGCTCGGCGACGCCGCCAATCCCAATGGAGAGAACGGCGGTGGCGAAGACGGCACCAAAGTGCTCGGCAAGGACCCCTATACCGCCGAGGAGATCACGCTGCGCAATGGCCGGTTCGGCCCCTATATCCAGCGCGGCGACGGCAAGGATGCCAAGCGCTCCAGCCTGCCCAAGGGCTGGACTGTCGATTCGATCGATCACGAAAAGGCACTCGCCCTTTTGTCGCTGCCGCGCGACGTCGGCAAGCATCCGGAATCCGGCAAGATGATTTCGGCCGGGCTGGGGCGCTACGGGCCGTTCGTGCTGCATGACGGCACCTACGCCAATCTCGACAGCATCGAGGACGTGTTCTCGATCGGCCTCAATCGCGCCGTCTCCGTGATCGCCGAGAAGCAATTGAAGGGCAAAGGCGGCCGCAATGGCGGCACAGCCGCTGCGCTCAAGGAACTTGGCGAGCATCCTGCCGGCGGCGGCAAGATCGTCGTGCGCGACGGCAAATACGGGCCTTATGTGAATTTCGGCAAGGTCAATGCGACGCTGCCGAAGGGCAAGGATCCGCAATCGGTGACGATCGAGGATGCGGTGGCGCTCATTGCGGAAAAGGAAGCCAAGGGCGGCAATGGCGCCAGGAAGCCCTTCCGCAAAGCGGCCGCGCCTGCGAAGAAATCGGCTGCGGCCAAAAAACCGGCGGCCAGGAAAAAGGGATAGGACGGGTTGGCGCGCAAAGTCTCCGGAAGAAGCCACGGCGATCTGCGCACCGCCGATACCCGTGCCAAGGTCAGGGACAATTACCGGCCTTCACGCGAAGAGATACTGCGTTACATCGCCGAAAATCCGGACCGCGCCGGAAAACGCGACATCGCCAAGGCGTTTGCGCTGCGCGGCGAAGACCGCATCTGGCTGAAGGACGTCTTGCGCGACCTGCAGGATGAAGGCCTGCTGACCAAGGAGCGCAAGCGGCTTGCCCGTGTCGGCGCCCTGCCCCACGTCGCGGTGCTCGACATCTTCGGCCGTGACGCCGACGGTGTGCTGCTGGCGCACCCGACCGAAGCGATTGGCAATGGCGAACCTCCGGTCATAGCGATCCGCGTGTCGCGCGGCGGCAATGGCCCGACGCCTGGTATCGGCGACCGCGTGCTGGCCAAGACCTTTCCGACCGACGATCCGGCAGGCCCCGCCTATACCGGCCGGGTTATGAAGATATTCGAGAAGCGCACCGATGCGGTTCTCGGCGTTTTCCGTGTGCTGAAGGACGGCACGTTCCGCATCGAGCCGGTGGAAAGGCGCCAGCCGGAGCTGGTCGTCGACAAGGAATTCCAGAACGGCGCCAAGAATGGCGACCTGGTCGAGGTCGAGCCGGCGCGGGCCTCCCGCTACGGGCTGCCGCGAGCCAAGGTTCTGGCGGTGTTGGGCTCGCTGACCAGCGAAAAGGCGGTCTCGATGATCGCCATTCACGCACACGACATTCCGCATATTTTTCCCGCCGACGTCATCGCCGAGGCGGAGGCGGTCAAGCCGGCGACGCTTGCCGGCCGCGAGGATTGGCGCGAGCTGCCGCTGCTCACCATCGATCCGGCCGACGCCAAGGATCATGACGACGCGGTGTTCGCTATGCCCGACACCGACGAGAAGAACGCCGGCGGCGTGGTTGTCACCGTCGCCATTGCGGATGTCGCTGCGTACGTGCGCTATGCCACGGCGCTCGATCGCGAAGCGCTGAAGCGCGGCAATTCGGTCTATTTTCCCGACCGCGTCGTACCGATGCTGCCGGAGCGCATCTCGAACGACCTCTGTTCGCTGCGCGAGGGCCAGGATCGTCCGGCGATAGCGGTGCGTATGACTTTCTCGGCCGATGGCCACAAACTCAGACACTCCTTCCATCGCGTCATGATGAAGTCGGCGGCGAAACTCGCCTATCAGCAGGCGCAAGCGGCGATCGACGGCGCACCGGATGACACGACTGGCCCGATCCTCGATACGGTGCTGAAGCCGCTATGGGACGCCTACGCGATCCTGAAGCGCGGCCGCGACACGCGCCAGCCGCTTGAGCTCGATCTGCCCGAGCGCAAGATCCTGCTCAAGCAGGACGGCACCGTCGACAAGGTCGTCGTGCCGGAGCGGCTCGACGCGCACAAGCTGATCGAAGAGTTCATGATCCAGGCCAATGTCGCCGCCGCCGAGACACTCGAGGCGAAGCGCCAGGCGCTGGTCTACCGCATCCACGATGCGCCCTCGCTCGCCAAGCAGGAATCGCTGCGTGAATTCCTGCAGACGCTCGGCCTGTCGCTGGCGCGCGGCGCGCAAATGCGGCCGAACCAGTTCAACGGCATCCTCGCTCGCGTGCGCGGCGCCGACAATGAGGGGCTGGTCAACGAAGTGGTGCTGCGCTCGCAGAGCCAGGCCGAATATTCGCCCGCCAATATCGGCCATTTCGGCCTCAACCTGAAGCGCTACGCGCATTTCACCTCGCCGATCCGTCGCTATGCCGACCTCATCGTGCATCGTGGGCTGATTGCCGCACTCGGCCTTGGTCCGGGGGGCCTGACGCAGGACGAGGCGGAGCGGCTGGAAGAGGTCTCGGCGCTGATTTCGGCGACCGAGCGGCGCGCGATGGCCGCCGAGCGGGACACGGTCGACCGGCTGATCGCCGCCTATCTCGCCGAGCGCATCGACGACCGTTTCGACGCCCGCATCTCGGGCGTCACCAAATCGGGCCTGTTTGTCCAATTGCCGCAGTATGGCGCGGATGGCTTCATTCCGGTTTCAACCCTGGGCGGCGACTACTATATATACGACGAAACTGCTCGATCGCTTTTCGGAGAACGCACCGGCAAGGGCTATCAGCTTGCTGATCGCGTCGAGGTTCGCCTGATCGAGGTGGCGCCGATGGCCGGCGCGATGCGTTTCGAGATGCTGACCGAGCCAAAGCCGCTGCCCGGCTCCAAACGGTCGTTCCACAAGGCCAAAGGCCGCGCCCGGGCGTCGCAATCGCGTCCAGGCTCGCGCGGCAGGAGACGGTAATGCCAACAGAACTGCAGGTGGAAGAACGGGTTTTTGGCGGCGAACATCACTCGGGCCGGACCGCCCGGCCGCTATGGACGGCAATGAAACGCGGCACGCTCGGCCGCTGCCCGCATTGCGGCGAGGGCAAGCTGTTTCGCGCCTTCGTCAAAACCGTCGACAAATGCGATCATTGCGGCGAGGAACTTCACCACCATCGCGCCGACGACCTGCCGGCCTATCTTGTGGTGGTCATTGTCGGCCACATCGTGCTCGGCGCCTTCATGGGTGTCGAGGCAACCTCGACGCTGTCGACCTGGCAGCACATCGCCATCTGGGTGCCATTGACCATCATTCTCGCCGTCGTCCTGCTGCAGCCGGTCAAGGGCGCTGTCATCGGCCTGCAATGGGCGTTTTATATGCACGGCTTTGGCGGTGAAGAAGATCTGATCGAGTCGCATCCCGAGGCTTGAAACCGAGGCTGGCGCAATCGGCATGGCTGGACGCCACTTTCGCATCGGAGAAGATTCCGCTAGGTCGAGCGCATGGACGTTATGACCAAGGCGGAAGTCGACAAGGTTGAGCGGAACGCGCTCGAGGCCAAGCCAATACGCCCGCGCGACGCCGCGACGCTGATCCTGCTCGACCGCAAAGGCGACGAATTCCTGGTGCTGATGGGCCGGCGCCACGCCCGTCATGCCTTCATGCCGGGAAAATTCGTGTTTCCCGGCGGCCGCACCGATCCGGCCGACAGCCGCATCTCGATAGCCACCGCACTTCATCCCGAGGAAGAAGCGAGATTGACCGCTGGCATCGGTCGCACCAGCCCGGCTCGCGCCCGCGCCATTGCCTTGTCGGCAATCCGCGAAACCTATGAGGAGGCCGGCCTGCTGATCGGTCAAAAAGGCGTGTTCGCAACCGCCAGGCGCGACTGGCAGGGCTTTGTCGAACACGGCGTCATCCCATCACTGCAAGCGCTGCGCTTCGTCGCACGCGCCATCACCCCGCCCAACCGGGTGCGCCGCTTCGATACGCGCTTTCTCGCCGCATGGCGCGACGATGTCGCCGTGCAACTGCCGGATGGCGGTCCGACCGACGAGTTGGAAGACGTCGTTTGGCTGCCGCTGGCCAAGGCCCGGCAAGCCGATATTCCAGACATCACGCGCACGGTCCTGGAGGAGCTGGAAACCCGGCTCGCCCGGGATCCGCTGCTGAGCCCCGGCGGTCCCGTGCCGTTCTACCGGCTTGTCCGCAATCGCTTCGTCCGCGAAATTCTCTAGAGCAGCCAGGCATTCCATGACAGTCGATATCCAGCCGCAGGGCAAGGAACGCGTACACTGGCTGCCGATGGTCGCGGCGATCTCGTCGATCAGCGTCGTCGGCATTGCCATCGGCCTTGGCATGCCGCTGCTCAGCGTGATCCTGGAAACGCGTGGCCATTCCGCGTCGATGATCGGTCTCAACACCGCGGTCGCCGGCCTCGCCTCTATCGCCGGCGCGCCGCTCGCCACTCCGCTTGCCATGCGGTTCGGGGTCGCCTGGACGATGCTTGCCATGATTGCGGCCGGAGCGCTGGCCTTTGTCGGTTTCCATTTCGCGCCAGCTTTCTGGATGTGGTTTCCGCTGCGCGTGCTGCTGCATATCGCGCTGACGGTGCTGTTCATCCTGTCGGAATTCTGGATCAGCACCTCGGCGCCGCCACACCGGCGCGGACTGGTCCTCGGCATCTATGCCACCGTGCTGTCTCTCGGCTTTGCCGCCGGGCCTTGGCTGTTCGCCCATCTCGGCAGCAGTGGCTTCCTGCCCTTCGGCGTTACCATCGCCTTGGTTACGCTCGCTGCCATACCGGTCCTGGCGGCACGCAACGAGAGCCCGACGATCGTCTCGGACGGCGAAACCAGCAATTTCCTGCGTTACATCTGGCTGGTGCCGACGGCAACCGCCGCCGTGCTGGTGTTCGGCGCGGTCGAGACCGGCGGCTTTGCACTGTTCCCGGTCTACGGTAGCCGCATCGGCTACTCAGAGGCGGACGCCGCCCTTTTGCTCACCATGATCGGGCTTGGCAATGTGCTGTTGCAGATCCCGATCGGCATGATCAGCGACCGCGTCAGCGACCGCCGCTATCTGCTGATGGCCTGTGCCACTGTCGGGCTTGCCGGCACGGTCTTCATGCCGTTCTTCGCGCATAACTGGCATTTGATGGCAGCGCTTCTGTTCATCTGGGGCGGTGTGGTCGCCGCTATGTATACAATCGGTCTTGCTCACCTCGGCTCCCAGCTTTCCGGCCACGAACTGGCCTCCGCCAACGCCGCCTTCGTTCTCTGCTACGGCGTCGGCATGGTGCTTGGCCCGCAGGCAATCGGCATCGGCATGGACGCTTTCGGGCCGTCGGGCTTCGGTTGGGCGCTCGGCCTGTTCTTCGCCTGCTATATCGTGCTGGTCGGCACCAGGCTGCTCCGCAAAATCCTCTGAGTCGGCCCAGCTGCCGACATCGCTCCCACTGCTGACCAACTCCTGACACAACCATGTCAGGAGGGCTCGAGTATATGCTCCCCCAAAATGCATAGCAGGGAGACCTCGGATGATCGATAGTGGCTTTGAAACGAAATCGCTGCGGATGGAATTGCTGCTGCTGGTGACCTTTCAGGCACCGGCAGCCGATGTCGACCGCATCATGGAGGCGGTGGTCGCGATCGTACCGCTCGGAATGGGCAAATATGACAGCAATGCTTTCCAGTCGGCGGACGGCATCGAACGCTACCGGCCGCTTGAAGGTGCCGCCGCCGGCGCCGAGACGGAATTGCGCAGGCGGCCAGGGACTGTCGAGGTGTCGTTCGAACTGCCTGACGACCAGAAGCTCGCCGCTCGCGTCGTCGAAGCGATTTACCAGGTTCACAGCTATCAGGAGCCGGTGATCCGCATTCAGCCACTGCTTGCCAGCCGCTCCAAGGGTCTCGACGACCGCGCCAACCCGAACCGCTGGTGGAACACGACGGGAGACTGGAAGAAGGCGTTGCAACGGGAAACCGTCGCGGCGGAGTGACCGGAACCTGGTCGTATCTCGGTTTGAATTTGGCTGTCAGGAAGCCTGCCGATGAATGATGAAGCAAACCGCAAACCGGCAAGCGATCCCCAGGACCTGGCGCGGCTATTGGTTTCTCGCGAGCAAGCGGGAGACGCGGAAGGAATGGCTGCTCTTTACGAACCCGGTGCCATCCTCGCTACCGGCAACGGACAGTTGGCCTGCGGCAGAGATGCCATCCGCCGATTTTACGCCAAGTTGGTGGCAGCGGGACGAAAGTTTGATCTCGGAGATCAGCGTCCGGCTATCATCAACAGGGATTTGGCGCTCACTTCCACGCGCCTTGCCGATGGCACCGTTACTGCGGAAATCGCTCGCCGGCAAGGTGACGGGAACTGGCTTTGGGTGATCGATCAGCCGTCCATCGCTCGATACTCATAGCTAGAGCGTCGGACGTTCAGTTTGAATCGCGAGGGATTCCAGTGAGGCGTGGTTCATGATTCACTTCCTGTAGGAGGTGATTTGCCATGCCCAAGCCCTATTCGCTCGATTTGCGTGAACGTGTTGTGCGGTTTGTCGAGGCTGGCCACTCGCGGCGTGCGGCGGCGGCACATTTTGGGGTGTCGGTTTCGTTTGTCGTGATCCTGATGAGGAACTATCGAAAGACCGAGAGCCTGGCGCCCAAGGCCAGCGGTGGCCGCCGCCATTCCAAGCTCGACCCGCATCGTGCGTTCCTGCTTGGCCGTGTGGCCGAGAAGGATGACATCACCATGCCGGAGCTTGCCGCCGAGCTGGCCGCTGCTACAGACGTCCAGGTCGCTCCTGCCTCGATCTCGCGCTGGCTCATCAGGAATGGCTATCGCTTCAAAAAAAACGCTGCTGGCCAGCGAGCAAGATCGTCCCGACGTCAGCAAGGCGCGGCAGGAGTGGCAGACCAGGCGCCAGCCGCGGATGCGGCTTGAGCCACATCGGCTGGTGTTCATCGACGAAACCGGAACCACTACGAAGATGACACGTCTGCGCGGCCGCTGCCTAAAGGGCCAACGGCTGCGCTCAAAGGCACCGTTCGGGCATTGGAAGACGCAGACCTTCATCGCCGGGTTGCGCTGTCATGGGCTCACGGCCCCTTTTGTTATCGACACGCCGATGAACCGGCGCATCTTCGAAACCTATGTCGAAACGCAGCTCGCTCCGACGCTGGCAAAGGGCGATGTCGTCATCCTCGACAATCTCGCTGCCCACAAGAGCCCGGCCGCCGAGGCAGCGATCCGGGCCAGAGGCGCATGGCTGCTCTTCCTGCCGCCCTACAGCCCAGATCTCAATCCCATCGAAATGGCATTCGCCAAGCTCAAGGCGCACCTGCGCGCAAAGGCCATCAGAACCATCGACGCCCTGTGGCAGGCCATTGGCGATATCTGCAATCTCTTCTCTCCAACAGAATGCAGAAATTACTTCGCAGCCGCAGGGTACGGACTCACATGAAAGTCCGCCGCTCTAGCATTCAAACTGAGACGCCACCCGGAGGACGGCCGGAGGCACACAGGAGCCTCCCGCGGCTGTCGGCACCCAATCAAATTGTCGGGTTTTGGTAGCACATCAATGTCCGCTTCGTCCCCAGCCTCCATCGGCTGGCAATAAACCCGGACAACTCATGTGCTACCTAATCCGGACAACTCATCTGCTTACGACACAGAACCTGGACAAGGGTTGACTTTCCGGGCGCGTTCTTTATGTGTCGCGGCAAGTTTCCCGCGTCCGGGTGTTTCCCGTGCTCCAGCGGCCAAAACTCCACGAACATTAACGGACGAACATCATGGCCAAAGCCGCAAACATCAAGATCAAGCTTCTGTCGACCGCCGACACCGGTTTCTTCTACGTGACCAGCAAGAACAGCCGCACCAAGACGGACAAGCTGTCGTTCCGCAAATACGACCCGGTCGCCAAGAAGCACGTCGAATTCAAGGAAACCAAGATCAAGTAATCGGGGTTTTCTCTCGCGGTACCGAAACGCCGCCTTCCGGGCGGCGTTTTTCATTTCGGGATGCAGGATTAGCCGATGCGATCGCCGCTTGCCGGATCGAACAGATGGAGCGATGCCGGATCAGCCGATAGGCGCACGGCCTCACCCGGCTTCACGCTGGCCCGGCCCATGGCAAACACGCAGACCTGCTGGCCGGCAAGCCCGGCATAGAACTGGGTGGACAGGCCGAGCGGCTCCACGACACCCACCTCGCCCTTCAGCGCGCCATTGTCGGCGAGCCGGATATGCTCGGGCCGCAAGCCGACGGTGATCGCATCGCCATCCCTGAGCGGCAAGCCGTCCGGCAGCCTCAGCTTCTGGCCGTCGGCCAGGATGGCGTCCGGCTTGGCGCCCTTTTCAACCACGGCAGGCAGAAAATTCATGCCGGGCGAGCCGATGAACCCGGCGACGAACATGTTGACCGGCCGGTCGTACAGATCGAGCGGCACACCGACCTGCTGGACGAGGCCGTCATGCATGACGACGATGCGGTCGGCCATTGTCATCGCTTCGGTCTGGTCGTGGGTGACATAGACCGAAGTGGTCTTCAATTGCTGGTGCAGCGCCTTGATCTCGGCACGCATGTGAACGCGCAGCTTGGCATCGAGGTTCGAAAGCGGCTCGTCGAAGAGAAAGACCTTCGGGTCGCGCACGATGGCACGGCCCATGGCGACGCGCTGACGCTGGCCGCCAGACAATTGCCGCGGCAGGCGCTGCAGAAACGCACCGAGCCCGAGCCGCTTGGCGGCACTGTCCACCCTTGCATCGATCGCCGGCTTGCCGGCCTTTCTCAGCATCAGGCTGAAACCCATGTTCTTCGACACGTCCATGTGCGGATAGAGCGCGTAGGACTGGAACACCATGGCAATGTCGCGGTCCTTTGGCGCAATGTCGTTGACCAGGCGCTCACCAATATGGATTTCGCCGTCGGAGACTTCCTCCAGCCCGGCGATCATACGCAGCAGTGTCGATTTCCCGCAGCCGGACGGGCCGACCAGAACGACGAACTCGCCGTCGGCGATTTCGAGATCGACCGCGTGCAGAACGCGCACGGCTCCATAGTCTTTGCGGACTTTGTCGAGTGTAACGGAGGCCATCGATCTATCCCTTGACGGCACCGGCGGTAAGGCCGGTGACGAGGTAGCGTTGCAGGAAGGCAAAGAAGACGCAGACCGGGATCAGCGCCAGGATGGAAGCAGCCATCATCTGTCCCCAGTCGACCGCGAATTTGCCGATATAGGTGAGCAGGCCGACCGCGAAGGTCTTCTGGTCGTCGCTGGAAATCAGCATCAGCGCAAACAGCAACTCGCTCCAGGCGGCGGTAAAGACGAAGCCGAGCGTCGCGCCCATGCCGGGTAGCGTCAGCGGCACGATCACCTTGCGCATCGCCTGCAGGCGCGTGCAGCCGTCGATCATGGCTGCCTCTTCCAGGTCTCGCGGGATGCCGTCGAAGAAAGATTGCATCAGGAAGGTCGCAAAGGCCGTATTGAACGCGGTGTAGATGATGACGAGGCCGGTCAGGCTGTTGATGAGGCCGATCTGTCCCATGATGCGGTAGATCGGCGGAATGACCATCACCAGCGGAAAAGTCTGGGTGAGCAAAAGCAGGATGGCCAGGGTCGCCTTGCCGCGGAAGGAAAATCGCGACATGGCGTAGCCGGCCAGCGTGGCAATGACCGTTACGAAGGCTGCCGTCGACACCGAAACGATAACGCTGTTCAGGAAATAGCGCGGAAAATCGGTGGCTTCGAGCACGGTGACGAAGTTCTGCAGCGTCGTTTGCGACGGCCAGAAAGTGATGCCTTCGGAATAGAGCAGCCGCTCCGGCGTGACCGAGATCTTCAACGTCCAGAAGATCGGGAACAGCGCGAAGGCCATATAGGCGGCGATGGCGCCGTAAAGGCCGATGCCGCCGAGAATGCGCGAGGAGACGGAGCGTCCGGCAATCATCAGACGTGCCTCACCAGCGATCGGCGGATGCCTATCAGCGCAATCGCATAGACGATGAGCAGCACAAGCAGCAGCACCGCCACCGCCGAGGCATAGCCCTTATCCAGTGACTTGAACGCGCTGACATAGATATAGACCGGCACCGTGGCGGTCGAACCGGCAGGCCCGCCTTCGGTCATGACGAAGATCAGGTCGGCGAATGTGGCGATCCATATCGTGCGCAGCATGACGGTAATGACGATGGTCGGCGCCAGGAACGGCAGCGTCACCTTGGTGAAGCGCTGCCACGGCGAGGCGCCGTCGATCGCCGCCGCCTCATGCAGTTCTGACGGGATCGACTTCAACGCCGCCAAAAGCGTGACGGCAAAAAAGGGAATGCCGAACCAGACATTGGCGACGATCGGCCCCCACATGGCTGTCGAGGGATCGGAGAGCACGTTGGTTGGCTCGGCTTTCAGCCCCAAGGCGTAGAGCCAATGCGGCAGCGGCCCGATGATCGGGTTGAACAGCCAGGCCCAGGTCAGGCCCGAGAGGAAGGACGGTACCGCCCAAGGCAGGAACACCACGGCCTGCACGATCTTTCTGCCCCGGAACGGCGTATCGAGCAGCAGCGCCAGGCCAAGTCCAAGGAAAAATTGGAAGAACAGGCTGGCTGCCGTCCACCATAGCGTGTTGACGAGCGCCTGCCCGAGCACAGGATCCGACAGCATCGCCTGATACTGCCCAAGCCCGACATATTCGGATTTGAAAGCGGAGAATTTGCGGAACGAGTAGCCGACACCGATAACCAGCGGCACCAGGAGCACGACGACCAGCAGCGCGATCGCCGGGCTGAGATAGAGCCAAGGCTCGATCGCGGCATGGGATAGCCGCTTCTTTCGCGGCCTGCCGGCGGATCGGATTTCGGACACGGCATAGGTCATTGGTACTTGATCGTCTCCTGGGTAAGCACGGGCTGGCGACAGCGCCTTCCCCGTTTACGGGGAGATGCCGGTCCACCCTCCGCAGCTGCAGCGCAGCTGCTGCGGAGGACGGGCAGGCAGATGAGAAGCAGCGCGAGCCAAGTCGGGTTGGCGCCGCCCCTCATCCGTCACGTCGTGACACCCCCTCCCCGTGAACGGGGAGAAGGAACAAAAGCTATTTCTTGTTCTTGGCCAGCCAGTCCTGCTGTTCCTTGGTCAGGAACTTGGCCCATTCGTCGGCCACGTCCTTGGCCGCCTTCTGGCCAAGAAGCACTTCCTGAAAATTCTTGATCGCCACCTGGTCTACGAAATTGCCAAGGTTTTCCAGATGCGTCGGAGGCGTCACCATCTCGTATTTGTCGCCGTTGTTCAGTTCCTCGAACCAGCCTTTGAACTGCTCGGTCCTGAAGTGGGCGTCCTGGTCGGCGCCGTTGTGGATTGGAATGACACCGACTTCCTTTGCCCATTCCAGATTGTCCTTGGGCGACAACAGCGTCGCCATCAGCTTCCAGGCATCGTCCTTGTGCTGGGAATTGGCGAACATCGCCCAGCCGGCATAACCGAGCGTCGGATAGGATTTGCCGCTCGGCCCGACCGGCATCGGTGCCACGGCGAAGTCGTCGGCGCTCATCTTGTCGGCGATGCCGAGCAGCGCGTCGGGATCCTGGTTCAGCATGGCGCAGGTGCCGCTGTAGAAGCCGGTGACGGTCTCGTTAAAACCCCAGCTCACCGCATCTTTCGGCGCCAGGCCGTTCTTGTACATGTCGGCGAGCATCTGCAGGCCCTTGACCGAGCCTTCCTCGTTGATGGTCGAGGTGCCGTCCTCGTTGAAATAGCCGCCCTTGCCGGCTGCGATGTTCATGAACATATGCATGCCGTTGAAGGCGCCCGGGCCGCCGCGCAGGCAGTAGCCGTATTTGCCCGGTATCGCCGAGATTTTTTTGGAGTCCTCGACGAATTCATCGAGCGTCGCCGGCGGACCGTCCAGACCGGCCTCCTTGAACAGCTTCTTGTTCCAGAACAGCGCGTTCAGGTAATAGCCGTAAGGGATCATGTACTGCTTGTTATCGACCGTCGAGCCGAACTGCTTGGCACGCTCGCCCAGCGTTTTGGCATCGTCCCATTTGGCCATGTATGGCCCGAGATCCTCGAGCTGGCCGTTGGTCGCATAGAGACCCATCCAGCGTTCCGGCATCTCGACGATGTCGGGCGTGTCGCCGGCCTGCACCATGGTGAGGAACTTCTCGAACGCCTGGCCCCAGGGCAGCGATACCAGCTCGACCTTGACACCCGGATTGGCCGCCTCGAATTCGGCGATCTGCTTCTTGAGGAATTCGGTACGCGGCGGGCTGGTGATGACCTCGACCATCTTGACCGTGGAATCGGCCAGCACGCTGCCGGCGGAAATCGCCAGACCCGCGACGGCACCAAGAAGGATGCTCAGTTTTTTCATGTTCAGCACTCCCATTTTGAACGGCTCCTTTATCTTTTTGCTCTGTCGAAGGCCCGGGCAACATCCGCCCACAGGTCTTCGACACTTTCCAATCCGACACTGAAGCGGATGGTTCGTGGGCTGACGCCGAAGCGCGCCATCGAATTCAGGCCCGGCGTCTGCTCGAGCGAGGCCTTTGCCGGAACGACCAGGCTTTCATGGCCGCCCCAGCTGACGCCGATGCGAAAGAGTTTCAGCGCATCGACGAAAGCCGGGATGTCGACGTCTTCCGTCACTTCGAACGAGAACAGCCCGGCATAGCCGGCAAGCGTCGCCTTGCCTGGATGGTTGGAATAGGCCGGGTGGTTGACCCGCTCGACATGGTCATGCGCTTTCAGCCGTTCGGCGATGGTCAGCCCGCTCTTCATGTGATGCGGCAACCGCAGCGGCAATGTGCGCAGGCCACGCAGCAACAGCCAGGCCTCGAAAGGCGAAAGTTTGCCGCCGAGATAGGAATAGGTCTGCTCGTTGATATGTCGGATATGGGCGGCCGAACCGGCCACCACACCGGCAACGGTGTCGCTGTGGCCGCCGAGATATTTCGAGGCCGAATGCAGCACCAGGTCGACACCGTGCGAAATCGGCTTCTGGAACACCGGCGTCGCCCAGGAATTGTCGATCGAGGTGATGATGCCCTGCTCTTTGGCCAGCCGCGCCAGGTGGGTTATGTCCTGGAGCTCGAACATCATCGACGTCGGGCTTTCCAGGTAGAGCAGCTTGGCGCCGGGAAGTGCTGCCGCGACCGCGTCCGGATCGGAACCGTCGACATAGTCGACCTTGATGTTGAGCCGTGGCAAAAGCCGTTCGAACAGCCGGTAGGCATCGCCGTAGCAATTGCGCACGACAACCATGCGCTCACCGGCACCGACGAAAGCAAGCACCGTGGCGCTGATCGCCGCCATGCCGCTGGAAAAGCCGCGCGCGGCCTCCGCGCCTTCGAGAGCGGCGACACGCGCCTCGAACTCCATGACCGTCGGGTTGTCGCCGCGCGAATAGATCGGCTGACGTCGCCTGCCGGCGAATGTGTCGGCCATCTCGGAATAGTTGGCGAAGGTGAAGAGCGAAGTCTGGTAGATCGGCGGGACCACCGCGCCGCCGGGGAAAGGCTCGTCATGGGCGAGAAGCGTCGCTGCCTCGGCGAGATAGTCGTTTTCGAAACCGGCGGGATGATCGCTCATTTCTGGCCTGAAAGTTCGAGTTTGGCCGCGCCGCGCTTCAGATCGTCCTCGACGGTGGCGATCAGCTTGAGCGCCTCGGCCCGGGCCCCCTCCGGATCGTGCGCGGCGATGCGTTCGTAGATGGTGCGGTGGTAAGGAAAGCTGGCGTGGCCGAAATCACGCACGCCGAGCGGATGCTCCCAGAAACGATGGAACAGTTCGTGCATGGCGGCGATGATCTGCTCGAACAGCGGATTGCCGGAACTGCGGTAGATCGACTGATGGAATTCCCAGTCCTCCTCCGCCGACATCCCGGCGCGGGTGTGGAAGGCCTGCTCCATAATGTCGAGCTTGCGCCCGATCTCGACGAGATCTGCCTGGCCCGCGCGGACGGCGCACAGGGCGGCGGCTTCCGCTTCCAGTGCCCGGCGGATTTCCAGCGTCTGCATCAGGCTGGTGAAATCATTGCCGCCGGCCAGCGTCAGCGGCATGTGCAGCATGTCCAGCGAGACCACTCCCTTGAGATAGGTGCCGCTGCCTTGCCGCCGTTCGACCAGGCCGAGCCCTTCCCAGCGCGTCAGCGCCTCGCGCACGGTGTTGCGGCTCACCTTGAGGCGCTCGGCAAGGATGCGTTCGGTCGGCAGTCTCTGGCCGGGCCCGAGAGCTTCCCGCATCACAAAGCCGGCCAGCGCCTTGAGCACCGCGTCGTCGCGAGCAGTTGCCTGTATGGGGGAAAGGCCGAATTCGGTCATGCCAACGGGTCACCAAATGGCTCAATGGTCCAACCAATTTCTGCATAGAAGACGGGCCCTGTCAACCGACTGCGGGCGCATACGCTCTGCCCAGCCGGCTATTTCAAAGGGCGCTGTCGCTGCCGTAACAAAAACCAAGCGTTTTCCGGGTCTTGGCGTAGAATCCTGATGTATTTTGAAAATTGGGGGCCGGCCGGCGTTTGGCAGCGGTACGAGGAGGCCACTATGTGCCAGCGCCGGCCGGCCGACCCCACGGACCCAGGAGATGCGGCGGACCTGAGCATCATGGGGTATTCTTCGGGTCGAACCGGCGATCTAGCCTCGTGCCGGTTACGTCTAAGGGCTGCACATTTGCGCAACAACTTATGGAAATCAACCGTTTCTTAACCAAGCCTCGCAAATCGCTTAGATTAAGGTAAATTCGTAACCTTGTCGCGTTGACCGGGCAATTGGTGTTCGGTGCTAAGCCGCCTTGGCGACGACGCGATTGCGGCCGCCGCTCTTGGCTTCGTAGAGCGCGAGGTCGGCGCGTTTCATCAGCGCCGAGACCGTGTCTACCCCCTTCAGCACCGACGACACGCCGACGCTGACGGTGACTTCGACGGCCTTGCCTTCGGTGCCGACGGCAAACGGCAGCTGGGCGATTTCGGCGCGAATGCGCTCGGCGACCTTTTCGGCTACCGCGCCGTCGGTGTCCGGCATCACCACGACGAACTCCTCACCGCCGAAGCGGCAGGCCAGGTCGATGCCGCGCACATTCTTGCGCAGCCGCCGCGCGAATTCGCGCAGCACGTCGTCGCCGCCGTCATGGCCATGCGCGTCGTTGATGCTCTTGAAGCGGTCCAGATCGGTGATCATCACCGACAGCGGCCGGCGCCGTGCCACGGCGCGGTCGAACAGCGTCTGCAGATGGCTGTCGAGATAGCGGCGGTTGTGCAGGCCGGTCAGGGCATCGGTCACCGCCATCTCGATGGTCTGGGTGACGCTGGCGCGAAGCTGGTCGTTGTAGCGCTTGCGGCGCACCTGCGTACGCAGCCGCGCGGTCAGCTCCTGCTGGTCGATCGGCCGCATCAGATAATCGTTGATGCCGAGTTCGAGGCCGCGGATGATACGCCCCTCCTCGCCCTCGTCCGCCAGAAGGATGATCGGCAGGAAACGGGTGCGATCGAGCGAGCGCAATTGCGAGCAGAGCCTCAGCGGGTCGAAATCGGCGAAGGCCGTCGAGATCATCACGCATTCATACGGCTGCTCGGCGGCCTGGAAGAAGCCGGCATGCGGATCTTTGGCGACGTCGAGATCGGCACTGCCGCGCAGCATCTTCTGGATGCGCTCGAACGAGGATTTGCGCTCGTCGACCAGCAGCACCTTCGGCACCGCATCGTCAGTAGCGAAGTTGCGGCTCAAAAGCTCCTCGATGCCGATATTGCGTGTCGTCGAGGCGCGCAGCCGCAGCTCGTCGGTCAGCGATTTCAGCCTGACCAGGCTCTTGACGCGCGTCATCAGTTGCAGATCGTTGACCGGCTTGGTCAAAAAATCGTCGGCGCCGGCCTCGAGGCCGCGCACCCGGTCCGAAACCTGGTCGAGCGCGGTGATCATCACGACAGGGATGTGCGATGTCGCCGGGTCGCCCTTCAGCCGCCGGCAGACCTCGAACCCGTCCATATCGGGCATCATCACGTCGAGCAGCACGACGTCGACCTTGCCGTTCTCGCAGATCTCGATCGCGTCCGGCCCGTTGGTGGCGGTCAGGACCTCGAAATATTCGGCGAGCAGCCGAACCTCCAGCAGCCTGACATTTGCTGGGATGTCGTCGACGACGAGGATCCGCGCGGTCATTTCACAAAGCTCCGGCTCGGCTGGAAAGATACATCAGGCATCGCCCAGGTAGGATTTGATGGTTTCGATGAAACGCGGCACCGAGATCGGCTTGGAGATATATGCCTCGCAGCCGCCCTGGCGAATGCGCTCCTCGTCCCCCTTCATCGCGAAGGCGGTGACGGCGATGACCGGGATGACGTGGAGATCATCGTCCTCCTTCAGCCATTTGGTGACCTCGAGGCCCGACACTTCCGGCAGCTGGATGTCCATCAGGATGAGGTCCGGCCTGTGCTGCCGCGCCAGATCCAGCGCTTCCAGGCCGTTGCGTGTGCGCACCGTCTCGTAGCCGCTCGCTTCGATGAGGTCGCGAAAGAGCTTCATGTTGAGCTCGTTGTCTTCGACGATCATAACCTTCTTTGGCATCGATTTCCCGTCCCGGCTGGCCTTCCACTCGAAGGGTGCCGTCATGCGCCCCTTGTCGGCACGCACCAAACCTGTTCCCACTATACGGCAATATGATTGACGAAACGGAAACCGGTCGCCCTAAAAGCGTTCGGATTCCAGGTCGGCGAGCTTGCTGCCGGCGACACTTGCCACTACTGCGAAAACAGAACGATTCCGCCCATGAAGGAAGGTAGCGATGGCAAACGCAGCGTCAATGCGCGAGGAAGCGGAAACGGTTGCCGTAAAGGCGTTGGGCTTCGTCGCCGCCGATTCGGAACTTCTGCCCCGCTTCCTGGCGATCACCGGCATCGAAGCCCATTCCATCCGCCGGGCGGCGGGCGAGCCGGGATTCCTGGCCGGCGTGCTGCAGTTCATCCTTGCCCACGAGCCGACGTTGATGCGTTTTTCCGAGGAGACCGGAACGCCGCCCGCCGCAGTCGGCAAGGCATTGCGGGCGCTGCCGCTCGGCGACGACAATCATGAGCATTCGATATAAGCGGCGATCCCGAGACTGCGGGCAGATCGCGGCGGCGAAAATCGTGAGCGCACTCGGGCGTTAACGCCAGCCGCTTCTAGAGCAATTCCAGGAAAAGTGTGAAACGGTTTTCCGTCCGGATTGTGCAAAAACAAAGACATGGAGCGGTTCGGCGTTTCCGGGAAACGATGAACCGCTCCAAGCTCGGCGCTTAGGGTTTCAACTTCGCCCCTGCCCCGCCATTGTCATTCTCGCCCGAGCCATGATCCGGAACGGTAGCCTCGCTTGGGTCCATGACGGGGTTGTCCTGAACGGCATCGGCCGGCTTCAGCATGGCGCCGTTGACCGTGACCGAACCGTCTGCCTTAGCGTTGACGACCCATTCCAGTCGACCATCCGGCAGCGCCTTGCCAAATCCTTTGACGGCGAGTGCGAAGGGGAAATACTGCGCCGCTTCCGGCTCGGTCTTGGCCGCCGTCTGCAGAGCCTCCACAATCTTGTCATAGCCCGCGACATCGATGGTCATGCTCGCCTCGGGCTTCTTGCCGGGGAACGTCATTTCACCTTCCATCGCAATCTCGATGTTGCCGTTCTTGATCGTGCTGTGTCCGAGAATGGCCTTTGGCGTCTTGGCCAGGAAATCGGCGAAGATCTGGTTGCCGAAATCTGCCGGCAGCGGTGGATCCTTGCTGAAATCAAGGGTTTCGATGGTTTTCTTCGCCATGCTGTCCAGATCGATGTTGGTGCCGCCGAAGTTGAGGTCGATATCCGTCGGCAGCAACGCAACGCTCCAGCTGGGCAGCACCTGCTGTGGTATTGTCAGGCCGGAAACCTTGAACGCGTAGTTGATCTTGCCGTCCTTGGCGATGCCGTCCATGCCGACGGCGGTATTCAGTTGCGTCGCACCGAACTTGCCTACCGGGCTCTCCACCACAAAGTCCTTGAAGCCGTAGGTGCCGTCGATCCGCTCCCACAATGGCAGTGCTGCCGTCAGAAGCGATTTGAACTCCGCCTCATCCGCCTTGAATTTGGCTGCATCATCAGTCGCCACGATGAAAGCAAGCAGGTCGAGCAGCGGCTTTGTCCGCAAACCCTTGCCGGACGCATCCACGGAAAGTTCAGGCGCTTTTACAGCAGCCGGAAAACTCAACCCACTTTTGGGATCGTTGACTTTGATCGTTTCGGCGAAGTTCGTTATTTTTTCCATCACCGTGAAATCGATGCCGCCATTTGCGGATTTGGTCGAAACTATTACGGCAGTGCCAGCACCGACCGTGACATCCGCCTGCTGCTTGGGCTCTCGGGTGGTCATCGTCATGCCAGCCATCGAACCGGTTGCGCTCGCGAAAGCGGCCAGGTCGGGGTCATAAACTCCGGTGAACTTGTTGTCCGACACGGAGAAGTCGATGTGCTGCGCCCCCTCAGGGCCAACGAAATCGATAGACCCCTTCGGGGACACGTCCGCCGAAACGTCCCAGTGTCCATCTTGGCGTGGCTTGACCAAGATGAAGTAAGGCGTGACGTCGAACTTGAAGGCTTGCTGCTTTGCCATCAAATCCGTGACTGGCTTGAAGTCGAAAGCGAGCTTGTAGGCATCGCCGTCGACTGAAATTTTCACGAACCCGATATCGAACAGCTTCTTGCCGATGTAGTGCGCCAGATCGTCGGAAAGCTGCTTCGCGCCTTGCCTGTCGACCGCTTGGCCGAAGGCCGGTGCGCTGCAGGCAAGAAGTAAAACAAGTGGCAAAACGCGCTTCATCTCGATCCTCACTTAATCGCGGCCCTCAAGCCGTTCTATCACTGGTAGGCAAATACCATCGCAGCCGCAAGAGAAGGCCTATGTGTTGCGGAGCTGTTACAGCACCAGCCGCATCAGCGGTCGGCCTGGCTTACGTTCGACCAACCGCTGGAACCCGGCCTTTTCGAAGACCCGCGACGAGCCGACGAACAGCCCGATCGAGCGCGAATCCTTCGATAGATCGATCGGGCAGGCTTCGATCAGCCGCGCTCCGTTCTGGCGGGCGAACTCGATGCCGCCTTGGACCAGGCGGTGCGACAGGCCCTTGCCGCGTGCTTTGGTGCGGATGAAGAAGCAGGAGATCGCCCAGACGCCCGGATCGCTGGCGTCGGCGGGGTCGATCGGCGCCGACCCCCTGCCCTGGTTGTTCCATTCGGGCACGTCGGCACGCGGGCCGATCTGCATCCAGCCGACCGCCTGGCCACCCTCGAAGGCCAACAGGCCGGGCGGCGGCCCGGCCTCGATCCGCGCCTTGATGTGGTCCTTGTTGCGCTCCCGGTTGCTCGCGCGGCGCGCTGCGGGCGACAGCCGGAAATGTGTGCACCAGCAGCCGTAGCAGGCGCCTTGCCTACCGAAAAGATCTTCGAAATCCGCCCAAAGCTCGGGCACTAGCGGCGCTATGGTCGTATTCATGAACTCTCTCCCGGCCCACCGCCTTGTCGTGGCGTCCGTCCTGACGTACCATTGCATTTGTTCTCTTTATGTTCGCAGCGATGGCGGCCCCTGTCAACAATCCCGAACACGGTTTTTGCCGCGACTGCCTGAGTTTTCAGCGCAGCGAGGCACGCCGTTGCGAGCGCTGCGGCAGTCCACGGCTCGCCCGCCATCCGGAGCTCTACCGGCTGCGCCTTGCCCATATCGATTGCGACGCGTTCTACGCGGCGGTCGAAAAGCGCGACAACCCGGCGTTGAAGGACCGGCCATTGATCATCGGCGGCGGCAAGCGCGGCGTCGTCTCCACCGCGTGCTACATGGCCCGCATCCACGGCGTGCGCTCGGCAATGCCGATGTTCAAGGCGCTCGAAGCCTGCCCGGAAGCGGTGGTCCTGCCGCCGGACATGGAAAAATACGTGCGCGTCGGCCGCGAGGTGCGCGCCATGATGCAGGCGCTGACGCCGCTGGTCGAGCCGCTCTCGATCGACGAGGCCTTTCTCGACCTCGCCGGCACCGAGCGCCTGCATGGCCTGCCGCCTGCGGTGGTGCTGGCGCGCTTCGCACTCGGCGTGGAAAAGGAGATCGGCATCACCGTTTCGGCCGGCCTTTCCTACTGCAAGTTCCTGGCCAAGGTGGCGTCGGACTTCCGCAAGCCGCGCGGCTTTTCGGTGATCGGCGAGGCCGAGGCTATCGGCTTCCTGGCCGAGCAGCCGGTGACGCTGATCTGGGGGGTCGGCAAGGCCTTTGCCGCCACGCTCGAGCGCGACGGCATCCGCACCATCGGCCAGTTGCAGCGCATGGAACGTGGCGATCTGATGCGCCGCTACGGCGTCATGGGCGACCGGCTCTACCGGCTTTCGCGCGGCGAGGACGACCGTCGCGTCGTTCCCGACCAGGACGCGAAAAGTGTGTCGGCAGAAACCACTTTCGATACCGACATCGCCTCCGTCGACGAACTGGTTTCGGTGCTGAGGGCGCTGTCGGAAAAAGTCTCGGCCCGGCTGAAGAAATCCGGCAATGCCGGACGCACCGTCGTCCTCAAGCTGAAGACCCAGGATTTCAAGATCCGCACGCGCAATCGCCAGCTCGGCGATCCGACCCGGCTGGCCGACCGCATCTTTCAGACCGGGCTCGAGCTGCTGCGCAAGGAAGCGGATGGCACGAAATACCGGCTGCTCGGCATTGGCGTCAGCGATCTCTCCGACGATGACCGGGCGGACCCGCCCGACCTGGTCGACGTCCAGTCACGCAAGCGCGCCATGGCCGAAGGCGCCATCGACACGCTGCGCGGCAAGTTCGGCCGCAGGGCGGTGGAAACCGGCTATACCTTCGGCAAGGGCCGCGATGCCCATCCGCCCGAACCGGTCGAGGAGTGAGCCCGTCAGGTGCGCCGCAGATCGATCCTGCTGGTCACCACCCTTTTTCCAGTTTTCGGATCGGTATCGACAACGGTCAGCCGCATGCCGTCCTCGCCGGTTTTCTCAACAGTCATTTGCGCCCTGCGATCGCCATTGACCTCCTTGGCCCAACGGATGCCGAGATTGATTGCGTTGCCGGAGCGGCTGCCGCTCAATTGCGCCGGCCCGGTGCGCGATCCGACATAGGTGCCGGTGTATTTCGTCCCGCTCGATTTGAGATCGGCGCTGATGGCGCGCGTTACCACGATAAGACCGCGGCAGCTGCCGTCGAGCGATAGCGAGCTCGACGTTGCGTCGGAATTGAAATGACAGGAGACATTCACCGTCGGCGCATCGGTGGTCACCTTGACGATGCCTTTGCCGGCGAAATTCCCCTGGAATGAGCGAAGAAAATCCGGATCGTCGGCATGCGCTGCGCCGGCCCCGGCCGTCAGGCAGCCGGCAAGTACAAATCGTGCGAATGATTTCATCGGACCGCTCCTCGTTGGTATCCAAAACACAGAACGCAAGCAGTGACAGACCAACGCTTCCCTCAGTCGCGAGTTCCGGCTTCAACATCACTGCGTGAAGCGCTGCACGGCTGGCCCAGCCGAATGCGTCGGCTAGCGGTTGCGATGAGCGCTCCGGCTTGCGACATAGCCGCATGGCACCCGCACCCTCGATCCCCAAGGCCGCGTTCTGGATGGCGCTGTCGATCGCCTCGTTCCTGGCGATGTCGGTGGCTGGCCGCGCCACGACGGCCGAACTAAACGTCTTCCAGGTGCTCGAGCTGCGCTCGGTGATCGGCTTTTTCATCCTGTTGCCGCTGGTCATGATGTCAGGCGGTTTTGCGGCGATGCGCACCGGACGCCCGCTGGCTCATATCGCCCGCAACGTCGTCCACTATACCGGCCAGGCTGCCTGGCTCTACGCCCTGACGCTGATCCCGCTTGCGGTACTGATCTCGATCGAATTCACGACGCCGATCTGGACTGCTTTGCTGGCCGTCGGTTTCCTCGGCGAAAGGCTCTCCCGGCCACGGCTCGCAGCGATCGTGCTCGGGCTGATCGGCGTTGTGATCATCGTGCGTCCGGGCGTCGGCGCGGTCAATCCGGGACATGTAATCGTGCTGGGAGCCGCGGTCTGCTTCGGCGTCTCGGTGGTCCTCGTCAAGTCGCTGACGCGGACGGACAGCGTCGTGCGCATCATCTTCTGGATGCTGATCATCCAGTCGCTGCTTGGCCTGGTCCCGGCGCTTTACGAATGGCAAAACCCGCCGCTTGAGCTCTGGCCGTGGATCCTGCTCATCGCCTTCACCGGCATGTCGTCGCATTTCTGCATGGCCCGCGCACTTGTCTATGCCGATGCGACGGTCATCTCGCCAATGGACTTTTTGCGCGTGCCGCTGTCGGCGGTGATCGGATGGCTGCTCTATCACGAGCAGATCGACGCCTTCACCGCCGGTGGCGCCCTGCTGATCCTCATGGGAAATCTGCTCAACCTGCAGCGGAGAGCACCGCAACCGGCGGAGATCGCCGCTTCATAAGCGTGCGCTAACTCTTAGACCAGTTCCACCTCGACCACGCCCGGCACCGCCCGCATCGCCGACGCGATCTGAGGCGATACGCGGTAGCGGTTGGGCAGCTCGATCTCGACCTCGCCCTCGCCGCCTTCCTTGATGACGATGATGCTCACCTGACTGTCGCCACGCTGGCCAAGCTGCGATTGGATTGTCGATGCCGGTGCGTCATTTCTGACGAAGATGCGCAACGCTTTCTGGATACGGCTTGCCTCTTCCTCCAACGACTGCACGGTCTGGATGCGCAGATTGACGCCTTCAGGCCTGTCCTCGGCCGAAACGGTGATCACCACCGAGCGGCCGGGTTCGAGCAAGTCGCGGTATTGCGCCAGCCCCTCGGAAAACAGCACCGCTTCATACTGGCCGGACGTGTCGGAGAATTGCACGACGCCCATCTTGTTGCCGGTGCGCGTCTTGCGCTCCTGCTTGGTGGTCACCGTGCCGGCGAGCCGGCCGGCGGCAGCACCGCGTTTGACGGCGGCCGAAAACTCGCCCCAGGTCTGCACCCGCATTTTCTGCAGCGCCGCCTTGTATTCGTCGAGCGGATGCGCCGAGAGATAGAACCCGACCACCTGGAATTCACGGTGCAGGCGGTCGGCGGCGAGCCAGGGATCGGTCGCCGGCAAGTTGAGCGCCTGCGACTGTGCGCCGAGCGAGGCGCCAAAGATGTCATGCTGGCCGGTGACGGCATTCTGCTGCGCCAGCGACGCCAGCCCCATCATCCGCTCGACGCCGGCCATCATCGCCGCACGGTCATGACCGAAGCAGTCGAGCGCGCCGGCCATGATCAGGCTTTCGAAGACGCGCTTGCCGACGATCTTCGGATCGACCCTATCACAGAAATCGGCGAGGCTCTTGAAGGGTTTTTCGCCGCGCGTGGCGACGATGTGCTCGACCGCCGCGTCGCCGACGCCCTTGAGCGCGGCCAGCGAATAGAAGATGCGGTTCTCGCCTACCTCGAAATCCCGGAACGACGTCATGACCGACGGCGCCACCACCTCGATGCCGAGGCGCAGCGCATCCTGGCGGAAATCGGCGAGCTTGTCCGTATTGCCCATGTCGAGCGTCATCGATGCCGCCAGGAATTCGACGGGGTAATGCGCCTTCAGATAGGCGGTCTGGTAGGAGACGACGGCATAGGCGGCGGCATGCGATTTGTTGAAACCGTAGTCGGCAAACTTTGCCAGCAGGTCGAAGATGAAGTCGGCTTGCGGCTTGCCGACGCCGCGCTCGACCGCGCCCGAAACAAAGCGCTCGCGCTGCTTGTCCATCTCGGCGCGGATCTTCTTGCCCATGGCGCGGCGCAGCAGATCGGCTTCGCCCAGCGAATAGCCGGAGAGCTCCTGCGCGATCTGCATCACCTGTTCCTGGTAGACGATGACGCCTTGCGTCTCCTTGACGAGATGGTCGATCTTCGGGTGGATCGACGCCATCTCCTCCTCGCCGTGCTTTCTGGCGTTGTAGGTCGGTATGTTCTCCATCGGCCCCGGCCGGTAGAGCGCGACCAGCGCGATAATGTCCTCGATACAGTCGGGCCGCATGCCGATCAGCGCCTTGCGCATGCCGGCACTTTCCACCTGGAACACGCCGACCACCTCGCCGCGCGACAGCATGGCGTAGGTTTCGGGGTCGTCGAGCGGAATGTGGGCAAGATCGATCTCGATGCCGCGGCGGCGGATCAGCTTGACGGCCCTGTCCAGCACCGTCAGCGTCTTCAGGCCAAGGAAGTCGAATTTCACCAGCCCGGCCTGCTCGACATATTTCATGTTGAACTGCGTGACCGGCATGTCCGAGCGCGGATCGCGGTACATCGGCACCAGCTCCGACAGCGGCCGGTCGCCGATGACGATGCCGGCGGCGTGCGTCGAGGCGTGCCGATAAAGACCTTCCAGTTTCTGCGCCGTATCGAGCAGCGTCTGCACGATCGGCTCACGCTCCGCCTCTTCGGCAAAGCGCGGCTCGTTGGCGATGGCGTCGGCGAGCTTGACCGGATTGGCCGGGTTCGACGGCACCATCTTGCTCAGCTTGTCGACCTGCCCGTAAGGCATCTGCAGCACGCGGCCGACGTCGCGCAGCACCGCGCGCGCCTGCAGCGTGCCGAAGGTGATGATCTGGCCAACCTGGTCGCGGCCGTATTTCCGTTGGACGTAGCGGATGACTTCCTCGCGCCGGTCCTGGCAGAAGTCGATGTCGAAGTCGGGCATCGACACGCGGTCGGGATTGAGGAACCGCTCGAACAGCAACGAAAAACGCAGTGGGTCGATGTCGGTGATGGTCGTGGCATAGGCGACCAGCGAGCCGGCGCCCGAACCGCGGCCCGGGCCGACCGGAATCCCTTGTGCCTTGGCCCATTTGATGAAGTCGGCAACGATCAGGAAATAGCCCGGATATTTCATCTTCTCGATGACGCCGAGCTCGAAATCCAGCCTTTCGCGATATTGCTCGACGGTATAGCCGGGCGTCGGCCCGTGCGCCGCCAGCCGCGCCTCTAGCCCTTCATGCGCCTGCCTGGCAAGCTCCTGCGCCTCAGCCTTCACCGCAGCATCGGCGTCGGCGACATCGCGGCCGGCAAAGCGCGGCAGAATCGGATTGCGGGTCTTCGGGTAATACGAGCAGCGCAGCGCGATCTCGACGGTGTTGTCGATTGCTTCCGGCAGGTCGGCGAACAGCCTCGCCATATCGGCCTGGCTTCTCAGGAAGTGGTCGGGCGAAAGGCGGCGGCGATTGTCGGCCGCAACCACGGAACCTTCGGCGATGGCGATCAGGGCGTCATGCGCCTCATAGTCTTCACGAGAGAAGAAAAACGCCTCGTTGGTGGCAACCAGCGGCAGATCGTGGCGGTAGGCGAGATCGACCGACGACTGCTCGATGGCGCGGTCGTAGCCGGAGACCCGCTCAAGCTCGACATAGAGCCGGTCGCCGAACAGGCTCTTGAGCGCCGAGAGCCGGGTCTCGGCGAGTTCGCGGCGATCCTGTTTCAAGGCAGTGCCGATCGGACCGCGCGGCCCGCCCGTAAGGCAGATCAATCCGTCGGTGTGGCCCTGCAGCATCTCGCTCGTCAGATGCACCGCTTCGCCGGGCGGTGTCTCGAGGTAGACGCGGCTGACCAGCCTGACCAGATTGCCGTAGCCGGCCTCGGTTGCGGCGATCAGGACGACCGGCCGCATCTCCGGTCCTTGCCGCCTGCGGTCGCGCTGGCTGTCGCTCGCCTCGCCGGAAAAGGCGAGGTCGATCTGGCAGCCGATGATCGGCTGGATGCCATCCTTTACCGCCTTCTGGGCGAATTCCAGCGCGCCGAACAGATTGTTGGTGTCGGTGACGGCGATTGCCGGGCATTCGTCCTGCACCGCATGGCCGACGATCTTGCCGAGCTGCAAGGCACCTTCGAGCAGCGAATAGGCCGAATGCACGCGCAGATGAATGAACCGACGCGCCGCCGCCTCCGCCCGCGACGCCTTTGCATAGGCCTCGCGCAGCAAGGGATCGCGTGGAAGTCTTTCATCCGCCATGGTTTTTTCGCGCCGCCTCACAAGGACTCAGTCGATGAAGATGTATTGTCCGGCACCGGGTAACACGAGTCCAGCGGTAGTGATTGGAGCTTTGGAAGTTTAGAGCAACCGCCGAAGCTGCCAATCTCCCCCCTCGTGGGGGAGATGTCCGGCAGGACAGAGAGGGCGCTGTCCCGCCAACCTCAGGTCGGAAACACAAAACCCGCCACAGCGGGCGGGTCATTGGAGCCAATTAGCACCATAGCCAAATTAGTAGCATAGCTGCCGGCACAAAGCAAGAACAAAATACGCTGTGACGGCAAAAAAGTGCGAATTCCTCACGGCCTCGCCTTGTCCCTCCTCAAGCGAGCATGCTCAACCAATTGCAAAGTCGCGTTCCTTCGCGCCCCCCTCTGTCCTGCCGGACATCTCCCCCTCTAGTGGGGAGATTGGCCATCATCTCGGCTTTCGCCAATTTCCATTGCAGGAGCGAGCGTGGCGCCGAGGCTGCCAATCTCCCCCCTGGAGGGGGAGATGTCCGGCAGGACAGAGGGGGGCGCTGTCCCGCCAACTTCTGACGGGCGTCGAGGGCGGATTTCAGTACTCACGCAAATTCCATGATCACCGCGTCGACGGCAAGGCTGTCGCCGGGCTTGGCGTTGAGCTTCGAGACGATGAGATCGCGCTCGGCGCGCAGCACGTTTTCCATCTTCATCGCCTCGACCACGGCAAGCGTCTCGCCGGCCTTGACCTCCTGCCCCTCGGCAACGGCGATCGATACGACGAGGCCGGGCATCGGGCAAAGCAGCATCTTCGAGGTATCCGGCGCCACTTTTTCCGGCATCAGCCTTTCGAGCTCGGCGGTGCGCGGCAGCATGGCGCGGGCTGTCACCGAGATGCCTTTCCAGGCGATGCGGAACCCGTTCAGCACCGGCCTGACTTGCGCCGCGACCTTGCGGCCGCCGACCGCGCCGCGCCAGATGAGATCGCCCGGCCGCCAGTCGGAGGCCACCGTCAGCGGTTTGCCGCCGTCGATTGTGAGGTCGAGCTCGATCGGAATGGAAATCATGCCTTCGACGACGGCAACCGAAAGATAATCCCGGCCGATCTTCACCACCCAATCGCGTTTCAAGGCGCCCGAATGCGGCGCCAGCCGCCCGCCCAGCCGGTCGAGCCGGTCGCGGCGCAGCAGTTCGACCGCGGTTACGATCGCGGCCAGCACCGCGTTTTCTTCGCTGTTCGGCACAATGGGCGCGAAGCCGTCGGGATATTCCTCGGCGATGAACGCCGTCGATAGCCGCCCTTCCCGCCAGCGCGGATGCTGCATCAGCGCCGCCAGGAACGGTATGTTGTGCTCGATGCCGTCGACGACGAAACTGTCCAGCGCTTCCGACATCGCGTCGATCGCCGCCAGCCGTGTCGGCGCCCAAGTGCACAGCTTGGCGACCATCGGGTCGTAGAACATCGAGATTTCCGAGCCTTCGGTGACGCCGGTATCGTTGCGGATGACGATTTCGCCGAATTTTCCCTCTTCCGGCGGCCGGTATTTCGTCAGCCGGCCGATCGACGGCAGAAAGTTGCGATACGGGTCTTCGGCATAGAGGCGGCTTTCCACCGCCCAGCCGTTCAGCTTGACGTCGCTCTGCTTGATGGCGAGCTTTTCGCCGGCCGCCACGCGGATCATCTGCTCGACCAGGTCGATGCCGGTGACGAGCTCCGTCACCGGATGCTCGACCTGCAGCCGCGTGTTCATTTCCAGGAAATAGAAGTTTTTGTCGCTGTCGACGATGAACTCGACCGTGCCGGCGCTCTGGTAGTCGACGGCCTTGGCCAGCGCCACCGACTGCTCGCCCATGGCTTTGCGGGTCTTGGCGTCGAGGAACGGCGACGGCGCCTCCTCCACGACCTTCTGATTGCGGCGCTGGATCGAGCATTCGCGCTCGCCGAGATAGAGCGTGTTGCCATGCGCGTCGGCGAGCACCTGGATTTCGATATGGCGCGGATCGACGATGAATTTTTCGATGAAGACGCGGTCATCGCCGAACGAGCTTTTGGCCTCCGACCGCGCCCGGTCGAAGCCGTCGCGCACCTCTGCCTTGCTCCAGGCGATGCGCATGCCCTTGCCGCCGCCGCCGGCCGAAGCCTTGATCATCACGGGATAGCCGATTTCGCCGGCTATTCTTTCGGCATGGGCGGCGCTTTCGACGACGCCGAGCCAGCCGGGCACCGTCGACACCTTGGCCGCGTTGGCGAACTTCTTCGATTCGATCTTGTCGCCCATCGCCTTGATGGCCTTGGGCTTCGGGCCGATGAAGACGATGCCTTCCTGCTCCAGCGCTTCGCAGAAGGATGCCCGCTCGGACAGGAAACCGTAGCCGGGATGCACGGCCTCTGCTCCTGTCGCCTTGCAGGCGGCGATGATCTTTTCCGCGACCAGATAACTTTGCGCAGCCGGCGAAGGCCCGATATGCACCGCCTCGTCGGCCATTTCGACATGCACGGCGTCGCGGTCGGCGTCGGAATAGACCGCGACGGTGGCGATGCCCATCTTGCGCGCCGTCTTGATCACGCGGCAGGCGATCTCGCCACGGTTGGCGACCAGGATCTTTGTGAACATGCAGGCCTCGTCCCTCGGCTGCCCTTCTTTTACGGGCTTCCCGTTTTATGGGCTTCAGGGGGCCGGTCAAGGCAAAGTCGGAGCCTATCCCGCATGCAAATCGGCGGGCGCTGACGAAAATCCGGGGTCAGAACGTCGCTTCGTGCATAGCGCAGAGCTGAATGGTAAGTTAAATCTAACCTGGATTGCAGACTGCCTTGGGAGGATTGCCTGATGAAAACGCGCGCCGCTGTCGCCGTCGCCGCCGGAAAGCCGCTGCAGATCATGGAGGTCGACCTCGAAGGCCCTCGCGATGGCGAGGTGCTGGTCGAGATCAAGGCAACCGGCATCTGCCACACCGACGAGTTCACGCTGTCGGGCGCCGACCCGGAAGGCC
>NZ_JAMYRB010000010.1:0-187681 GCF_040321165.1 Mesorhizobium sp. M0500 | reverse complement strand
TCGACCTCAATGTCCTGGCGCGATAGCATGCAAAACTGTTCGCGATGTCCTCGCACATCTGTTCGCGATGTCCCCAGTCCAAACACCCCTGTGGGAGAAGGTGGATCGGCGCGCAGCGCCGAGACGGATGAGGGGTGTTGGACGGAATGAGGCGTCGGCGTTCCCTGGAACACCCCTCATCCGTCGCCTTCGGCGACACCTTCTCCCACAGGGGGAGAAGGGAGAGCCGCGCCAAGCCTTCAACGCTGGCAAGACAAGCCGCGCACCCTGGAGTGAACAAGAGCTTGAGGCTTAGCAGAAGCAGCGTCTCTGCCCAACCCGGATATTTATGCGCCGGCTAACTACCTACTCCCGCTTCAGCCTTCGACAAAGCTCGTCGAGCTGCTCCAGCGTCCGGTAGGCGACGCTGATCACGCCGCCGCGCTGGTTGTGCTCGATCGTGACGATCATGCCGATCGTGCTGGTCATCAGCCGCTCCAGCGCCAGTGTGTCGGCATCCTTTTGCGGCGGTGCGGCGGGCTGGCGCTTTGCCGCCGGCGCGCCGACCGGCATCTGCGCCAAAGCTTCGGCCTGGCGCACCGAAAGCCCCTCGTCGATGATCCGCTTGGCAAGCCCGGCCGGGTCCTCGGCCGTCACCAGGGTGCGGGCGTGGCCGGCCGAGAGCGCGCCGTCGACCAGCATGTCGCGAATGACGTCGGGCAGCTTCAGCAGCCTCAGCGTATTGGCGACATGGCTGCGGCTCTTGCCGATCACCTGGCCGAGATCGGCTTGGGTATAGCCGTGGTCGTCGATCAGTTGCTGGTAGCCCAGCGCCTCCTCAACCGGGTTGAGGTCGGTGCGCTGGACGTTTTCGATGATCGCCAGTTCGAGCGCCGTGCGATCGTTGACGTCACGTACGATGATCGGGATTTCGGTCAGCCCGGCGCGTTGGGCCGCGCGCCAACGACGCTCGCCTGCGATGATCTCGTAGCGGCCCGTTTGGGTTTTCGACGGCCGCGCCACCACCGGCTGCACCACGCCATGTTCGCGGATCGACTGGGCGAGGTCGGTCAGGTCGGCGTCGCCAAAATGCCGGCGCGGGTTTTTCGGGTTAGGGCTGAGGAACTCGATCGGCACCTTGCCGTCGGCCGTCAGGCCCGGCTTTTCCGGCGCCGCCGGGCGATCGATTTCGCCGATCAGCGCCGCCAGTCCCCGTCCCAGTCTTTTCCTCGAAGGGTCTTCGTTCATCGTCCGTCCAGATCGTTTCGGTGTCGAATCGGCTTATTGTTCAGGCAGCACGCAATTTGCGCTCGCGGCGGATGACTTCCGAAGCAAGCTGCAGATAGGCCTGGCTGCCCGAGCATTTGAGGTCGTAGAGAATCGCCGGCTTGCCATAGGACGGCGCCTCGGAAACGCGGACATTGCGCGGGATGACGGTTTCATAGACCTTGTCGCCCATATGCGCCCGCACATCCTGCACCACCTGGTTGGCGAGATTGTTGCGCCCGTCGAACATGGTCAGCACGATGCCCTGGATCGTCAGGTCGGGGTTGATCGAGCGGCGCACCTGCTCGACCGTCTCCAAAAGCTGGCTCAGGCCCTCCAGCGCGAAAAACTCGCACTGCAGCGGCACCAGCACCGAATCGGCCGCAGCCATCGAATTCAGCGTCAGCAGGTTGAGCGAGGGCGGGCAGTCGATCAGCACATAGCCGAAATTGGCCGAGCGCTCGGCCGAAGCCCGCAGCGCGTTGCGCAGCCGCAGTACCCGGTCCGGCGCCGAGGCGATTTCCATCTCGATGCCGAGCAGGTCGAGCGTCGACGGCACGATCGACAGGCCAGGCACCGCCGTCGGGATTGCCGCCGCTTCGAGGTCCAGCTCGCCGGTCAGCACATCATAGGACGAGACGGTGCGGTCGCGCCGGTCGATGCCAAGCCCGGTGCTGGCGTTGCCCTGCGGGTCGAGGTCGACGATCAGCACCTGTTCGCCTATGGCCGCCAGCGCGGTGGCCAGATTGATGGCGGTCGTCGTCTTGCCGACGCCGCCTTTCTGGTTGGCGACGGTGATGATTCGGGGGCCGTTCTTCATCATGGGTCTATGCCAGAAATTCATTTGGGGTCGCCGGTCACAAGCCAGGGTGCTGTCGCAAGTCGGATACTTCGAGAATGACGCCCTGCGCGTCGGTTGCACTGGCATGTTCTACCAGATCGAAAGACCATCGTTGAGCGCTTTCTGCCACTTCGGCGCGGTAATCCCGGCCTTTGTGAAACAGGCCGCGCGACCCCTTGGTCAGCCACGGCGCCGCCAGGTCGAGCAAGTCGGGCAGCGAGGCGAGTGCCCTGGCTGTGACGATTTGCGGTGCAGGAACAAGAGGATAGCTGTCGTCGATGCGGCGCGCGATAACCTTGGCGGGCAGGCTGAACTGTCCGATGACCGCTTGCAGGAACGATGCTTTTTTCCGGTTGCTTTCAACCAGGTCGATACCGGCGCCGTCCCGCTCGGCAAGCAAAAAGGCCAGCACAAGGCCGGGAAACCCACCGCCGGAGCCGAGATCGACCCAGCGCTTCGCCTCTGGTTTGATTCGCGCCAGCTGCGCGCTGTCGAGGATGTGGCGGCGCCAGACATCGTCCTGCGTCGATTGCGCGGCCAGATTGATCCGGCGGTTCCATTTCTGGAAGACGGCCTCGAACTCGACCAGGCGATCGAATGTTTCACGTGAAACCGGGCCCGCTGCCGCCTGCAGGTTTGCCCAGGACGCAGCGCTCACGCGACCTGCTTTCGCGCGGCTGCCTCGGCATTGCGGACATGGGCGACGATAATTGCCAGCGCCGCCGGCGTCATGCCTTCCATGCGTTGCGCATCGGCAATCGAGCGCGGCTGGCGTGCCAGCATCTTCTGCTTCAACTCGTTCGACAGGCCGGGAACAGAAGCAAAGTCGAGCCACTCGGGAATAAGCCTGCTCTCCTCATGCCTGATCTGCGAAACATCGGCCTGCTGGCGGTCGAGATAGACAGAATATTTGGCTTCCGTTTCAAGACGTTCGGCCGTTTTGCTGTCGATCGCCGCGAAAGCCGGCTCGATCCGCGCCAGCCAGGCGATGTCGACGCCGGGATAGGCCAGCAACTCATAGGCCGAGCGACGGACGCCGTCCCGGTTGATTTCGAGCCCATGGCGCGCTGCCTCATTGGGGGTCATGGTGGTGCCGAGGGCGAGCTGTCGCGCCTTCTCAAGGTCTTGCATACCATTGTTGAACCGCTGCATCCGCTCCGGCGAGGCAATCCCCAGCCTTATCGCCAGTGGCGTCAGCCGCTCATCGGCGTTGTCGGCTCGCAGCGATAGCCGGAACTCGGCCCTTGAGGTGAACATGCGGTACGGTTCGGCGATGCCGCGGCTGGTCAAATCGTCGACCATCACGCCGATATAGGCTTCGGTGCGGCTGAGCACGATTTCCTCGCTCGCCGACGCCTTGCGCGCTGCATTCAAGCCGGCAAGCAGCCCTTGCGCGCCGGCCTCCTCGTAGCCGGTGGTGCCGTTGATCTGGCCGGCGAGGAAAAGGCCGGCGATCCGCCTGGTTTCCAGCGTTGGCTTGAGCTCGCGTGGATCGACATGGTCATACTCGATGGCATAGCCCGGCTGCAGCATGGTTGCCCGCTCCAGCCCCGGAATGGTCTTCAGGATGTCGAGTTGCACGTCCTCGGGCAGCGAGGTCGAAATGCCGTTCGGGTACACCGTGTCGTCGTCCAGCCCTTCCGGCTCCAGAAAGATCTGGTGGCCTTCGCGGTCACCGAACTTGACGATCTTGTCTTCGATCGACGGGCAATAACGCGGCCCGACGCCTTCGATCGACCCCGAATACATGGCCGAGCGGCCGAGATTGGTGCGAATCAGCTCGTGCGTCGCATTGGTCGTTCGGGTGATGCCGCAATGGATCTGCGGATTTTCGATGCGATCGGTCAGCAGCGAGAACGGCACGGGGTCCTCGTCCGCCGCCTGGCTCTCCAGTGACGCCCAATCGATCGTCCTGCCGTCCAGCCGCGGCGGCGTGCCGGTCTTCAGCCGCCCGAGCCTGAAGCCGGCGCGGCTCATCGTCGCCGACAGGCCGACGCTCGCCTGCTCGTTCATGCGGCCGGCGACGATCTTCTTCTCGCCGATATGGATCAGCCCGCGCAGAAAAGTGCCGGTCGTCAGCACCACGGCGCCGCAGGCGAGCCGGCTTCCATCCGCCAATAGCACCGCCGCGATGCGTCCGTCGTCGATTTCCCCGTTGTTGATTTCGAAATCCAGCACCTCGCCTTCGATGACATCGAGGCCAGCCTGCTGGCGGATTGCCGCCTGCATGGCGAGGCGATAGAGTTTTCGGTCGGCCTGCGTTCGCGGACCACGCACCGCTGGCCCCTTGCGGCGGTTGAGCAGGCGGAACTGGATGCCGGCGGCATCGGCGACGCGCCCCATCAGCCCGTCCATGGCGTCGATCTCGCGAACCAGATGGCCCTTGCCGAGGCCGCCGATCGCCGGATTGCAGGACATCACGCCGATCGTGTCGAAGCGCAGCGTCACCAGCGCCGTCCTGGCGCCAGCCCGCGCAGCGGCACTGGCTGCCTCGCAACCAGCATGACCGCCGCCCACCACAACCACATCATAGTGATTGGTCATTTCAGAATCCCGAATTCAAGTGGACCGACACATGTCCCTGGAGGCCCGCGCTGTCAAGAACGCAGGGCGCTTCAGACGCATGACTGCCCCCGACAATGCAGACAGAGATCGCCTGGCGCCGTTTTGTCTTCCCTTCTCCCCTTGTGGGAGAAGGGGAGACGCTGCGAGCAGGATCGTTTCACGTGAAACAGTCCCCCCTATTCCTGGGCCCGTGTTTCACGTGAATCACCGCCGGTGCTCCTTCCCCTATGTTTCACGTGAGTCATTTCCCAATACAAAACTGCGAAAAAATCACATCGAGCATGTCTTCGACATCGACCGACCCAACGATTCGTCCGAGCCGATCCGCCGCCAGGCGCAGCTCCTCGGCCTGCAGTTCCTGGCCGCGATCACCACTGGCCACTGCTGCGAGCAGGAAGCGTTTCGTCTCGTTGAGCAGCTCGACGTGCCGCAGCCGCGACGGCAGGATATCGCCGGCCTTGCCGATCTGGACTGCGGCACGACGCCCGATCTCGTCCAGCAGTTCGGCCAGACCCGTGCCGTCCCGCGTCGAGATAGCGAAATCATAGCGCACCGCGGGCGAGGGCGATTTGCCCCCCAACAGGTCAATTTTTGTTCCGACCCTCAGCGCCTGAATGTCGCTCGTCAGCACACCGATCGCGATTGGCTCCGCCAGATCCTCCAGCAGCAACAGCAGATCAGCGCTGTGCGCCTTGGTCCTGGCCTTCTCGATGCCGATCGCCTCTATCTTGCCGGGCGCCTCGCGCAGACCGGCGGTGTCGGTTACCCTGACCCGCACCCCTTCCAGGTCCAGTGCCACCTCGAGCAGGTCGCGGGTCGTGCCCGGCTCGTCGGTGACGATGGCCGCTTCGCGCCGCGCCAAGGCGTTGAACAGGCTGGACTTGCCGGCATTCGGCGCGCCGAGGATTACCACTTCGAACCCATCGCGAATGATTTCGGCAGCGCGGAAGCCGGCGACGTGGCGCTCTATTTCCCCGATCATCGCCCGAACATCGGACCAGACTGTATCGGCGACCGAGCCCGGCACGTCATCCTCGTCGGCAAAGTCGATCTCGGCCTCGATCATCGCGCGGGCGTGGATCAGCCGTCGGCGCCAGCCCAGATAGAGTTCGCTCTGCACGCCTTGGGCGTTGTGAACGGCAAAGCGCCGCTGCGCCTCGGTTTCGGCGTTGATGAGATCGGCCAGCGCCTCGGTTTCGACCAGATCGAGCTTGCCGTTGAGAAAGGCGCGGCGGGTGAATTCGCCAGGCTCGGCATGCCTGACGCCGTCGAAGGAGGCGATCGTTTCCAGCATCCTCGCCACAACGGCGCGCCCGCCATGCACATGGAACTCTGCAACGTCCTCGCCGGTAAAACTGTCGGGACCGGCAAAGAAGACGACCAGGCCGCTGTCCAGCACCGATCCGTCGGGCGCCCGGAACTTGCGATAGGTGGCAACGCGGTTTGACACCTTCGATCCCGCAATCGTTTCGACAGCGAATCGACTCTGCGGCCCGGAAATCCGGATCACTGCAATGCCGGCCGGCAGGCGCCCGCTCGACAGCGCCACGATGGAGTCTTTTGAAATCATTTGCCCGCTCTGCCGAAGCGCCCTAGCTATGCTTGTTCAATCCGCCATCGAGTAGCGCCGTGACATTGCCTGCACAAAACCTGCTTGCCGAAGAGGCCAGCCCCTATCTGCAGCAGCACAGCGGCAATCCGGTGCACTGGCGGCCATGGTCGCCCGCCGCTCTGGCCGAAGCAAAGGTGCTGCAGCGTCCGATCCTGCTCTCTGTCGGCTACGCCGCGTGCCATTGGTGCCACGTCATGGCGCATGAGAGCTTCGAGAACGACGAGGTCGCCGCCGTCATGAACCGTCTCTTCGTCAATATCAAGGTCGACCGCGAGGAGCGCCCCGACATCGACCAGATCTACATGGCGGCATTATCCTCGATGGGTGAGCAGGGCGGCTGGCCGCTGACCATGTTCCTGACGCCGGAGGGCAAGCCGTTCTGGGGCGGCACTTACTTTCCGCGCGAAGCCCGCTACGGCCGGCCGGGTTTCGTCCAGGTGCTGGAGGCGGTTGACAAGGCTTGGCGGGAGAAGAAAGAAAGCCTCAACCAGAGTGCCGACGGCCTGACCACGCATGTCGAGACGCGGCTGGCGGGCAGCCATGGCAAGGCCGTGCTCGACCGCGGCATGCTGGCGAACCTCGCCAATGGCATTGACGGCATGATCGACCGCGATTTGGGCGGTCTGCGCGGCGCGCCGAAATTCCCCAACGCGCCGTTCATGCAGAGCCTCTGGCTGTCCTGGCTGCGCGACGGCACCGCATCCCACCGCGACACTGTTCTCCTAAGCCTCGAAAAGATGGTGGCCGGCGGCATCTATGACCATATTGGCGGCGGACTCAGCCGCTACTCGACCGACGCCGAATGGCTGGTCCCGCATTTCGAAAAAATGCTCTACGACAATGCCCAGCTCATCCGCTTGTGCAATTGGGCCTATGCGTCAACCGGCAAGGAATTGTTCCGGCTGCGAATCGAAGAGACGATTGCCTGGCTGTTGCGCGAAATGCGAGTCGAGGGCGATGCCTTTGCCGCCAGCCTTGATGCCGATAGCGAGGGCGAGGAGGGGTTGTTCTACACCTGGAGCAGGGATGAGCTCGAAGCAGCCCTTGGCGACGATTCAGCATTGTTTTTCAAATACTTCACGCTTGCCGGTACGCATGGTTGGGAAGGCAAGCCGATCATTTGCCAGACTGATGCTCAACAGGCGCAGAGCGTCGTCGATCGTGACCTTCTCGTTCCGCTCAAGCAAAGGCTGCTGGCAGCGAGGGAACAGCGCGTGCGGCCCGGGCGTGACGGCAAGGCCCTGACCGACTGGAACGGCTTTATGATCGCAGCCCTTGCCGAGGCCGGACGGTCGCTTGGCCGATCCGACTGGATCGAAGCGGCGGCAGCGGCCTTTGCCGCAATTGCGGCTGCCGGACGTGACGGCCGCCTGCCGCATTCGATGCTCGGCGCAAAGAAGCTGTTTCCGGCTCTGTCGAGCGACTATGCCGCCATGGCCAACGCCGCCATCTCACTGTTCGAGGCGACCGGCAATCCCGACTATATCGATCGCGCCGGGAACTTCATTGAGCAACTCGATCTTTGGCACCGGGACAGCGACAAGACCGGCTACTATCTGACCGCGTCCGACAGCGCGGATGTGCCGATCCGCATCCGCGGCGATGTCGACGAAGCCATTCCTTCCGCTACCGGCCAGATCATCGAAGCCCTGGTCCGATTGTCGTCGCTTTCGGGCGATCTCGATCTCTGGGAAAAAGCCTGGACAGTCGCAGAGCACGCGGGCGGGCGGGCGGTGCACCAGGGCTATGGCCAGGCGGGTATAGTCAATGCCTGTGCCTTGTCGCTTGAACCGCTGAAGCTGGTGATCGTGGATAGACCGGAGAATCCAAGGCTTGTTCCGGTTGCGAATCGAAATCCAGACCCGCGCCGGGTGGACATCGTCGTGCCTGTTGGCTCGGCGACAAATCTGCCGGCCTTGCCAGGCGGCGTCATGCCGCCAACGGCCGAGCCCGGCGCCTGGCTCTGCACGGGGCAGGTCTGCCTGCCGGTGGTGACTAGTGCCGAGGAGCTTGAGCGGCTGTTGCACCGGCAATGAGTCCAACGCGGCTCCCCCTTCTCCCCTTGTGGGAGAAGGTGGCCGAGCGAAGCTCGGTCGGATGAGGGGTGTTCCAGCTTGGCGCCGACGGAGTTCCGTCCGGCACCCCTCAACCGGCTTGGCGCTGCGCGCCAATCCACCTTCTTCCACAAGGGGAGAAGGGAAGGACGGCGCCGGCCAACCCCCTACGTATTCATCGAATCGAAGAAATCCGCGTTGGTCTTGGTCTGCTTGAGCTTGTCGATAAGGAACTCGATGGCGTCGGTCGTTCCCATCGGCGCCAGGATGCGGCGCAGCACGAAGATCTTCTGCAGGTCCTGGCGCGGAACCAGCAGGTCTTCCTTGCGGGTGCCGGATTTGAGGATGTCCATGGCCGGATAGATGCGCTTGTCCGCCACCTTGCGGTCGAGCACGATTTCCGAATTGCCGGTGCCCTTGAACTCTTCGAAGATGACCTCGTCCATGCGGCTGCCGGTATCGATCAGCGCCGTGGCGATGATGGTCAGCGAGCCGCCTTCCTCGATATTGCGGGCAGCACCGAAGAAGCGCTTCGGCCGCTGCAGCGCGTTGGCGTCGACACCACCGGTCAGCACCTTGCCGGACGACGGCACCACGGTGTTGTAGGCGCGGCCGAGGCGGGTGATCGAGTCCAGCAGGATGACCACGTCACGGCCGTGCTCGACCAGGCGCTTGGCCTTCTCGATGACCATTTCGGCGACCTGGACGTGGCGCACCGCCGGCTCGTCGAAGGTCGAGGACACCACCTCGCCCTTCACCGAGCGCTGCATGTCGGTGACTTCCTCCGGCCGCTCGTCGATCAGAAGCACGATCAAATAGCATTCCGGATGGTTGGTGGTGATCGAATGGGCGATGTTCTGCAGCAGCACCGTCTTGCCGGTGCGCGGCTGCGCCACGATCAACGCGCGCTGGCCCTTGCCGAGCGGCGCCACCAGGTCGATGACGCGCGCCGAAATATCCTTGGAGGTCGGAACCTCCATCTCCATCTTCAGCCGCGAGGTCGGATAAAGCGGCGTCAGATTGTCGAAATGGATCTTGTGGCGGATTTTTTCCGGGTCGTCGAAATTGATCGTGTTGACCTTGAGCAGCGCGAAATAGCGCTCGCCCTCTTTCGGGCTGCGGATCGGCCCTTCGACCGTATCGCCGGTCTTCAGCGAGAACCGCCGGATCTGCGACGGCGAAATATAGATGTCATCCGGACCCGGCAGATAATTGGCATTGGCAGAGCGCAGGAAACCAAAACCGTCCTGCAGCACTTCGACGACGCCGTCACCGATGATCTCGATATCCTGGGTCGCCAGCCTCTTCAGGATCGCGAACATCAGCTCCTGCTTGCGCATGACGCTGGCATTCTCGACTTCGAGCGATTCCGCATAAGCGATCAGCTCTGGCGGTTTCTTGTTCTTGAACTCTGTGAGTTTCATTTCTTGCATCATTAGACGGACTCTGAGTAAGCTTTGGGAAAAATATCGGCGGGATGCGACAAATGCCGGGCGCGGCCGAAGCGATAAATGGGCGGCGCATGACGGGAAGGAAGACCCGTCTTTTATCGTCGGTCGGTTGAAAGAGCAAGCCGCCTTTTGCGGGCAACCGAAGACGTCAGAACGGTTTCACGATAACCAGGACGACGATGACGATCATCAGCAATGTAGGGATCTCATTGACGATCCGCCAGTGCCTTGCCGATTTTTCATTGCGGTCTTCGGCAAATTTCCGGACGGCGCCGGCGAGATAGCCATGCACGGCCGACAGGCCAACCACCGCAGCGATCTTGGCATGCAGCCAGCCGCCCTGAAAACCAAAGCCTTTCCAGGCGAGCCACAGGCCGAATGCCCAGGTGATCACCATTGCCGGATTGATGATGCCGCGCAGCAGGCGGCGCTCCATCACCTTGAAAGTCTCCGACTGGACGGAGCCTTTTTCGGCATCGGCATGATAGACCAGCAAGCGCGGCAAATAGAGCATGCCAGCCATCCAGGAGATGACGGCAATCACATGGATCGCCTTCGCCCAGGGATAGAAATCATTGGGCCCGAACAGCAAAAGCAGCCCGGCCAGCACCAGGAAAATGGCGATCGCGATTGCCGCGCGGCGCATCGCGCCCTTACCGGTGTTGGTGCCGTTCGCATTGTCCGCGCCCATCATCGTCACGATGCGCTCCGCACCAGCTTGACCATCCGCTCGACATGAGCGAGCGGCGTCTCCGGCGTGATGCCGTGGCCGAGATTGAAGATCAGCGGCCCGTCGCCCAGCGCCTTCAGGATCGCCCCCACGCCGTCGTCAAGCGCCTTGCCGCCGGCTACAAGCCTCAGCGGATCGAGATTGCCCTGCACGGCGCCGTCACGCTGCAATTCCTTCGCCGTCGACAATGGCACGGTCCAGTCGAGGCCCAGCCCGGTCACGCCGGTCTTCTGGCGATAGCTTCGATAGTGATCTCCCGCGCCCTTGGGAAAGCCGATGATCGGAACATTGGGATGGGCAGCCTTCACTTGCCGGACGATCGAGGCCACTGGCTCGACGCAGAACAACTCGAAAGACGCTTCGTCGAGTACGCCTGACCACGAATCGAAGATCTGCACCACGTCGGCGCCGGCCTCGATCTGGCGGATCAGATAAGCACCCGAATGATCGGCCAGCACCTTCAGCAGCCTAAGAAAGGCCGCCGGCTCGCGATAGGCGAACAGCCTGGCCGGCGCCTGGTCGGGCGTACCGTGGCCGGCAATCATGTAGGTCGCCACCGTCCAGGGCGCACCGCAAAAGCCGATCAGCGTCGTTTCATCAGGCAGTCTGGCGCGCAACCGCCGCACCGTCTCGTAGACCGGCTCGAGATTCACGTGAAACGTTTCGCCGTCGAGAGCCGCAATTTCCGCAGCCGTGATCGGCGTCAGCAGCGGGCCGCGTCCTTCCTCGAAGCGCACGTCGCGGCCGAGCGCATGCGGCACGACAAGAATATCGGAAAACAGGATCGATGCATCGAAGCCGAAGCGTTCGATCGGCTGCAGCGTCACTTCGACGGCGAGATCCGGGTCGTAGCAAAGATCGAGGAAGGATCCGGCCCGTCTCCTCGTCTCCCGGTATTCCGGCAGATAGCGGCCGGCCTGGCGCATCATCCAGAGCGGCGGCGGAAACGCCGCTTTGCCTCTCAACACGTCCAGCACGATCCGGTCTTGAGGCATTGAGCGCTCGCCTTTCCAGGCTTCCCTATAATTAAATATTCTATTTTTAGGAATCTTATGATTCTAAGAGTCTGTTGGTTGTGGTGGTTGTCTCCTGTCCCGCTTTGCCCTCGAAAAGACCAGCCAGCATATTGTCGCGCGCTTCTCCAGCGGGATTGCAGGACTTTGTGGAAAACCGCGAATTTACGACTGGAGTCAATGCGTTGCCGCCACGCCAGGGAAATTGCCCCTGTGGATGAAGCGAAGGCAAAAAGCTCCGTCCCCGGACTTGTCCCCAACCGCCCGGAGAAGCCGACAGCACATCGAATTGTGGACAAACCGGCATCTGATACAGTCGCTTTGCGGTGGCCGAGTTTTCCGCCCGGCTTATCCACATCGGCCCACAGCCTGGAATGTATCCTGTGAACAAACCGCAGAGCTTCTTTCACCTTCATCTGATTTCCGACGCCACCGGCGAAACGCTGCTGGCCGCCGGCCGCGCGGCTTCCGCGCAATACAAGGACGCGCGCGCCATCGAACATATCTACCCGCTCATCCGCACCGAAAAGCAGGTGACGAAGGTGTTCGAGGACATCGAGGAGGAGCCGGGCATCATCCTCTACACGGTGGTCGACCAGAAGCTTGCCCGCGGTATCGACGAACGCTGCGCGGCCATGGGCCTGCCTTGCGTCTCGGTGCTGGAGCCGGTGCTGACGGTGTTCCAGTCCTATCTCGGCACGCCGGCCGGCCGCCGCGTCGGCGCCCAGCATGTGCTGGACGCTGAATATTTTCGCCGCATCGACGCGCTCAATTTCACCATGGAACATGATGACGGCCAGCTGCCAGCCAATATGGACGATGCCGACATCGTGCTTGTCGGCATTTCCCGCACCTCGAAGACGCCGACCAGCATCTATCTCGCCAATCGCGGCATCAAGACCGCCAACATTCCGATTGTGCTCGGCGTGCCGGTGCCCGAAACCCTGGTCAATGCCAGGAGGCCGCTGATCGTCGGCCTGATCGCCACCGCCGAACGCATATCGCAAGTCCGGCAGAACCGCATTCTCGGCACCAGCGCCTATGAGCCGACCGACTATGTCGACCGTGCCGCGATCGCGGAAGAACTCACCTATGCCCGCCAGATATGCACGCGGCATGGCTGGCCGATGATCGACGTCAGCCGCCGTTCGATCGAGGAGACGGCGGCGGCCATCGTTGCCCTGCGCGGCAAGACGCGCTAGGGTTTGGGCGCTTGTGCTGTGGGTGGTCCTTACCTTCTCCCCTTGTGGGAGAAGGTGGCCGAGCGAAGCTCGGTCGGATGAGGGGTGTTCCAGCTTGGCGCCGACGGCACTCCGTCCAACACCCCTCATCCGGCTCGGCGCTGCGCGCCGATCCACCTTCTCCCACAAGGGGAGAAGGAAAGATCAGGCGAAAAAAATGGCTGAAAAAATCATCCTTGCCTCGGGCAGCCCGTTCCGCAAGGCGCTGCTCGTCAATGCCGGCGTCACTGTCGAAGCGGTTCCGGCTTCTGTCGATGAGCGCGCGCTCGAGGCGCCGCTGCAGAATAGTGGCGTGTCGCCGGAGGACGTCGCCCTGGTGCTCGCCGAAGCCAAGGCCACCGACGTCAGCGAGCGCAAGCCCGGCGCCCTAGTGCTCGGCTGCGACCAAACGCTGTCGCTCGGCGACGAGCTGTTCCATAAGCCGGCCGACATGGAAGGAGCGCGCCGTCATCTGCTGGCGCTGTCGGGCAAGACGCATCATCTCAACAGCGCCGTCGTGCTCGGCCGTGACGGCCAGGTTCTGTGGCGGCATGTCGGCATCGCCAGCCTGACCATGCGCAAGCTCGATCCGGCCTTCATCGGCCGCCATCTTGCGCGCGTCGGCGCCAAGGCGTTGTCCAGCGTCGGCGCTTACCAGATCGAAGGCGAAGGCATCCAGCTGTTCGAAAAAATCGAAGGCGACTATTTTACTATTGTCGGCCTGCCACTTTTGCCGGTGCTGGCCAAGCTGCGTGAGTTCGGGGCGATCGATGGCTGAGGCCACGAAAAAGGCGTTTGTCACGGGCCACCCGATCGCGCATTCCAGGTCTCCGAAGATCCACGGCTACTGGCTGGCGAAATACGGCATCGGCGGCGTCTACGAGGCCATCGACGTTGCACCAGAGGCTTTTGCCGAATTCCTGCAGACGCTGCAGGCACAAGGCTATCGCGGCGGCAACGTCACCATCCCGCACAAGGAAGCCGCCTTCGCTTTGGCCAAGCGGCGTGACGCCGACGCCGAACAGATCGGTGCGGTCAACACGCTGTGGTTCGAGGATGGCGAATTGTGCGGCGGCAACACCGACGCCCATGGCTTTGCCGCCAATCTGGACGAATATGCACCGGGCTGGGCGGCCAACGGCCGCGCCGTGGTGCTCGGCGCCGGTGGCGCCGCTCGCGCGGTTATTCATGCGCTGAAGCAGCGCGGCATCAGCGACATCCGCATCGTCAATCGGACGCTTGCGAGGGCGCAGGAGCTGCGCGACCGCTTCGGTGCCGGCGTCTCCGCCCATGGCATGGCGGCGACCGGCGAATTGCTCGAAGATGCCGGCCTGCTGGTCAACACGTCAGCGCTCGGCATGCATGGCAATGAAGGCCTGTCCGCCGATCCCCGCAGACTGCCGGACGGCGCCATCGTCACCGACATCGTCTACGTGCCGCTGGAGACGCCGCTGCTTGCCGCGGCCAAAGCGCGCGGCCTGAGAACCGTCGATGGGCTCGGCATGCTGCTGCACCAGGCGGTGCCCGGCTTCGAGCGCTGGTTCGGCATCAGGCCAGAAGTCACCGCCGAACTGCGGCAAATGATCATCGCCGATATCGGCGCGATAAAATGATCGTGCTCGGCCTCACCGGATCGATCGGCATGGGCAAATCGACCACGGCCAAGATGTTTGCCGAAGCCGGCGTGCCGGTCCATGATTCCGACGAGGCTGTGCATCGCCTTTATGCCGGCAAGGCCGCGCCCTTGGTCGAGGCGGCCTTTCCCGGCACCACCAGATCCGGTGCGGTCGACCGCGCGGCACTGGCGGAGCGGGTGCTCGGCGACGCCCCCGCGCTGAAACGGCTGGAAGCGATCATCCACCCGCTGGTCCGTGCCGATGCCGATGCGTTCCTGGCTGAACATCGTGCCGCCGGCGCGCCGCTTGCCGTGCTCGATATACCGCTGCTGTTCGAGACCGGCGGCCGCGATCGCGTCGACAAGGTCGTGGTCGTCACCGCGCCGCCTGAAGTCCAGCGCGCCCGCGTGCTGGCGCGGCCGGGCATGAATGAGGAGAAACTGGCGTCGATCCTGGCCAGGCAGGTTCCCGACGCCGAAAAGCGCCGGCGCGCCGACTTCGTCATCGACACCGGTCAGGGTTTTGACGCCGCTCGCGCGGCCGTCAAGGCCATCATCGCCGAACTAGTCGTGGATAAGGCAGCCAGGCCTGGTTAAGAGGCTTGCAGACTCACATTACTTGTTGCCATTTTGTTCCTGGTGTGATTCGGCTAGAATGATGCCGGAACCAGTGGACTGATTCGATGCGTGAGATCATCTTCGATACGGAAACCACCGGCCTCGACGCGCGCGAGGACCGCGTCATCGAGCTTGGCGGCGTCGAGTTGGTCAACCGCTTCCCGACCGGCCGAACCTTCCACAAATATATCAACCCGCAAGGCCGCCAGATCCATCACGAGGCGCAGGCCGTGCACGGCATCAGCGCCGCCGATCTTCAGGGCAAGCCGACTTTCATGGAGATCGCCGAGGAGTTTCTGGCCTTCATCGACGGCGCCAAGCTGGTCGCGCACAATGCCGGCTTCGACATCGGCTTCCTCAATCTCGAATTCGGCCGGCTTGGTCATCCGGCCATCGATCCGGGACGGATCGTCGACACGCTGGCGCTGGCGCGCCGCAAGCATCCGATGGGCCCCAATTCGCTCGACGCGCTCTGCCGCCGCTACGGCATCGACAACGGCCGCCGCACCAAGCACGGCGCGCTGCTCGATTCGGAATTGCTGGCCGAGGTCTATATCGAGCTCATCGGCGGCAAGCAGGCAAGCCTCATCCTCGACAGCATCCTGACTCCGGCGGGCGGCAGGCAGAATGTCGACGACATCGATATTTCGATCGGCGTGCGGCCGATCGCCTTGCCCGCGCGCCTGACCGACGCCGAGCGCACAGCACACGCAGGCATGGTTGGCACATTGGGCGAAAAGGCGCTGTGGCTGCGGGTCGTCCCGGAAGCGAGTTCCGCGGCATAGTGATTTTGACCGGAGTGATCCTTCGCGCCCCCCTCTGTCCTGCCGGACATCTCCCCCTCAAGGGGGGGAGATTGGCAGACCCAGCGCCTCGCTCATTCCTGCGGCGATGAAGGATTGGCGAAGGCTGACGTGAAGTCCGATCTCCCCACTTGAGGGGGAGATGGCCGGCAGGCCAGAGGGGGGTACTTGTCCCGCCGGCGTCTCAAACAAAAAACCCGGCGCAAGGCCGGGTTTTCCACACTCAAGCGAGACAACCGCTTTAGCTCACCTTGACCTTGGCGGCAGCCTGGTCCTCGGCCAACTTCTGCTGGAACATCTGCGCGAAATCGATCGGGTCTAGCATCAGCGGCGGGAAGCCGCCATTGCGTGTTGCCTCGGCGATGATCTGCCGGGCGAACGGGAACAGCAGCCGCGGGCATTCGATGAACAGGATCGGCAGCATGTGCTCCTGCGGGAAGCCGCTGATGGAGAAGACGCCGCCATAGACCAGTTCGACATTGAACAGCACTTCCTGGTCGAACGACGCTTTGGCGTTCAGCGTCAAATTGACGTCGAACTGCTTGTCGGAAAGCGGATTGGCGTTGACGTTGACATTGATGGCGATGCCGGGAGCCTTGTCGCGGCCGCGCAACGAGTTCGGTGCGCCGGGGCTTTCGAAGGACAGGTCCTTCACATATTGTGCAAGCACGTTGAGCGAAGGCTGCGCCGCATTTCCATTACCGTTGGCTGCGCCGGTCGGCGCGTCGTCGTTGCTGGCCATAAGCTGTGGTCCTTTTGCCTGGGCAGCGTTGCTGACCGGATTGAAATTCGGGCGTTCGCTATCATGGCCGGCCCGACAAGACAAGTTTGCAAAAGACGCCGGTTGCCTTGCAGCTACTCGTCCTTGAGGCGGCGCCAGGGAGAACCCGGTCCGCGCGTATGGTCGTCGGCCCGCGAATAGTCGCCGTCGTCGAGATCGATGGTCTTGCCGCGTTGCCTTGCCCGCAAACCACTGCTGAAATCGGTTGCCAGCACGATGCGGCCTTTCAGCATCCGCCAGGCAAGATCGCGCACCGGCGGCAGGAACAGCAGAAGGCCGAAAATATCCGAGATGAAGCCGGGGATGATCAAAAGGATCGCTGCCAGCACGATCATGGCGCCATGCACAAGCTGGCCGCTCGGATCACGCCCGGCATCCATTTCGGCACGGACCCTGGCCATCACGCCAAAACCCTGGTGCCGCAGCAGCAGGGCGCCGGCGACACTCGAGGCCAGCACCAAGCCGACTGTCGCCAGCGCGCCGACCTGGCGGCCGACAATAACGAAACCGGCTATCTCCGGCAGCGGAAGCGCGAGAATGAACAGGGGAAGCAGCGAGATACGCAAATCTTGACCGATCGTTTTCGATGTTTTGCCGGCCGGCGAGCAATCGCCGCTGGCACCAGAGCTGTTAGATAGGTATGGCTGCCTTTGATTTGAATGATTGCGCCATGCGTTCTATATGCTTTGGATACTGAACGCTATGTGATCGCGGCCCTTGCTTGGCCGCTGGTCCGGCCAAAGCAGGGATTGATTGGCGCAAGATATGGGCTTCTTCGACTTCGGCACGATTTTCTTTCTGATTGCGGCGGTGGTGATCTTCTTCCAGCTGCGCAACGTGCTTGGCCGACGCACGGGCAACGAGCGCCCACCCTTCGATCCATATACGGCAGCGCGCAAAAACGACAAGGATGCCGCCCAGAAACCCGAGAACGTGGTTTCGCTGCCGCGCAAGCGGCTGGCGGGAGAGCCGGCGGCCGATGCCTATGTGGCGATCGATGCCTTTGCCAAGCCGGACACCGATCTCAACCGGGGCCTGCGGGCGATCAAGGACAATGATCCGACCTTCGATCCGAAGACCTTCGTCGACGGCGCCAAGCTGGCCTACGAGATGATCGTCATGGCCTACGCCGATGGCGACCGCAAAACGCTGAAGAACCTTTTGTCGCGCGAGGTCTATGACGGCTTCGTCGCGGCCATCGGCGACCGTGAGGCGAAAGCCGAAAAGATCCAGTCCTCCTTCGTCGGCATCGACAAGGCCGACATCGTTTCGGCCGAGATGAAGGGCAGCGAGGCGCACATCACGCTGCGCATTGTCAGCGAGCTGATTTCGGCGACCCGCGACAAGGCCGGCGCCGTCATCGACGGCGATCCCGAAACCGTCGCCGAGGTCAAGGATGTCTGGACCTTCGCTCGTGACGCGCGCTCGCGCGATCCGAACTGGAAGCTCGTCGCCACCGAAGAAGAAGACTGAACTGGACGGCGGCGGAGGCTGTCGTGTCGCTTTCTCGAGCCTTCAGCGAAAAATCCTTTGGCGAATTGCCGGGCTGGGGCGAGGACGACCATCTCCCTGCCTTTGACGCCTTTCGCCGCTCGGCCTTTCATATCCTGACGAAACCCTACCGCTCCGGCGCGCTCGGCGTCGATTACAATGGCTTTGCCGACGCCTATGCCGAAGCGCGCACCGTTTCGCCGGCGAATCGGTTGCAGGCCCGAAGCTTTTTCGAGCGCCACTTCGTGCCGGCCCGTATCGATGCCGAAGGTGGTGGTCCCGGCCTGGTCACCGGCTTTTACGAGCCGGAGGTCGAAGCCTCGCCGGTACGCACGCAACGGTTTTCGGTGCCGTTGCTGTCGCGCCCGGCCGATCTTGTCGACGTCGACGACGGCAATCGTCCTTCCGGCATGGATCCTTATCTCGCCTTCGCACGTGCGGCGCCGAACGGCCCGGTCGAATATTTCGACCGCGGCGAGATCGAGTGCGGCGTGCTTGCCGGAAAAAGGCTGGAAATTGCCTGGCTCGCCGACAAGGTCGACGCCTTCTTCATTCACGTGCAGGGCGCGGCGCGGCTCAAGATGACCGACGGCAGGCTTCGCCGCATCACCTATGCCGCCAAATCCGGCCAGCGCTTTACCGGACCGGGCCAGATCCTGAGCGAGGAAGGCGAGATCCCGCTGGAGAAAGTGACGATGCAGTCGATCCGTGCCTGGTTCAAGGCGCATCCGGAACGCGTCGACGAGATCCTTTGGCGCAACCGCTCCTACATCTTCTTCCGCGAGATGGGCGTCGACGACCCAGAGCTCGGCCCGATCGCTGCCGCCAAGGTGGCGCTGACACCCGGCCGCTCGATCGCCGTCGACCGGCTGCTGCACACGTTCGGCACGCCCTTCCATATCGATGCGCCGTCGCTGACCGCTTTCGACGGAAAACCGTTCCGGCGGCTGATGATCGCGCAGGACACCGGCTCGGCGATCACCGGGCCGGCCCGCGGCGATCTGTTTGCCGGGTCGGGCGATGCGGCCGGCGAGATCGCCGGCGTTATCCGCAACGCCGCCGATTTTTATGCGCTGATCCCCCGGTCGCTTGTTTCAGGAGCAGGCCGATGACCCGGCGCATCGACAGGCTGAGCGAGGACGACCGGGTGCTGTGGAACCTGGTGGCGCGCACGGCAAAGCCGCTGAAGGGCAAAACCGCCGTCGAAATTCCAGACGTCGGGCCGGAGATCGACGAGACCAGGCAGGCGCCGCCGCCGGCACAGGTCGCGGGCAATGCTGCCACGGCCGCAAAGCCGAAGGCGCAGCATGTCTCCCACGCACTCGACGAACCGACGCTGGACAAGCTGTCGAAGGGCCGGCTGCCGATCGAGGGCCGCGTCGACCTGCATGGCCTGACCCAGGCTGAAGCCTATTCCCTGCTGTTTTCCTTCCTGTGCCGGGCGCATGCCGGCGGCATCCGCTACGTCCTTGTGATCACCGGCAAGGGTTCCTCGTCGGGCGGCGATGGCGTCTTGCGGCGCGCCGTGCCGTCATGGCTGTCGACACCCGCCTTCCGGCCCCTCGTCTCCAGCCACGACCATGCCGCCCGCAAACATGGCGGCTCGGGTGCGCTCTATATCCGCTTGCGGCGGGCGCGCTCATGAGGACACGCCCATGAGGGACGCATCTATGAGGATGCACCCATGAAGGTGCGCTTGTGACCCCATTCGGCGAAAAGCTTCGCGTGCTGAGAAACGAGCGCGGCGTCAGCCAGAAGGACATGGCCAAGGCGATCGGCGTCAGCGCGGCCTATCTCTCGGCGCTCGAACACGGCCGCCGCGGTGCGCCGAGCTGGACGCTGATCCAGAAGATCATCGGCTATTTCAACATCATCTGGGACGAGGCCGAGGAACTGGCGCGGTTGGCCGAAACCTCGCATCCGCGCGTCAAGCTCGACACGTCGGGTCTTAGCCCGGCGGCGACCGAGCTTGCCAATCTCCTGGCCGACAACATCGAAAAGCTCGACGAAGCCGAGCTTCGCCGCATCATTGCGTCGATCCGCGCCGCGCTGGCACAGCCGAAATGAGTTGCCTTGTTACTGGACCGAGCCGACCAGCACCTGCTGGCCGCCGCGGATCGAGACCCAGCGGCCGGTATTGTCAATCGCCTGCCGCTTGAGGAAACGATAGCCGGTCTGGTCCCAGGAGCGGACCTGGTCGGTCAGATTGTCGAGGATGTAGTCGCCCTTGTCGGTGCGCACCGTCAGCACGGCGTGGCCTTCGCCATCCGGCTTGCGCACGACGGTCATAAGCAGATCGGAAAACGAGACGCCCAGCCGGTTCAGCTCACGGCGCTTTTCCAGGACATAGTCCTCGCAATCGCCGACGCCCTTGTCGGGATAGGCCCAGACCTCGTCCTTGCCGTAGATGTCGAAGTCGCTCTCCGGCTTGACGGCGGCGTTAACCCTTGCCGTGACGCTGAGCAGCTTGCGCCACAGCGAGCCTGTCAGGCTGGCGGGCGACAGATCCTTCGGGCGGATCGAGCATTCGGACGCGTAGCTCTTGCAGAAATCATAATGGCCGATCGGCTGCGAGGTCGGGCCACCTGTTATCATCGGGCTGGCTGCCGAGGCCGAACCGGCCCAACCTGCCGCCACAGTAAGTCCGGCCAGCGCGCACAGGCGCAGCGTTCTCGCCATTGGTGAGGAAATCATTGTCCCCGCTTGTCCCTTGTTGTTAACGAAACGTTAAGGGGTATTTACAGTCCGTGTCAATTATGAGGATGGATTGATTTTGCGGCATGGTTACCCGCGTGGCGCCAACGCGACTATTGTGCAACAGCTCGGATGGACTACACCGATTCCAACCGGTAATTTTAGCGTTGGCCGACCTGACGCGAGGTCGCGGGCGCGGCATCATCGCTGGTCGCCTATTTCTTGCCGGTCCGGACCAGTTTCGGCTTCACCGCAACGCGGTTCTGACGGCCATAGCTGGTAATGAAATCAACGATGCGCGGCACGATTTCGGAGCGGAAGCGCGAGCCGTTGAACACACCATAATGGCCGACCGCCGGCTGCATGTAATGGGCGTGCCTGTCAGCCGGGATGTTGATGCACAGGTCGTGCGCAGCCTTGGTCTGGCCAAGGCCGGAGATGTCGTCGTTCTCGCCCTCGACCGTGAACAGGGCGACATTGCGGATCGCCGAAGGGTCGACCGCCACGCCGCGATGCGTCATTTTGCCCTTGGGCAAGGCCTGGCGGACAAACACGGTGTCGACGGTCTGCAGGTAGAATTCCGCCGTCAGATCCATCACCGCCAGATATTCGTCGTAGAACTCGCGGTGCTTCTCGGCATTGTCGCCGTCATGCTTCACCAGATGCATGAAGAAGTCCTTGTGGGCGATGATGTGGCGGTCGAGGTTCATGCTCATGAACCCCGAAAGCTGCAGGAAGCCAGGATAGACCTCGCGGCCGAAGCCCGGCACCGGCCAGGGCGCGCGCATGATGACGTTGTCGCGGAACCAGTCGATGCCCTTTTCCTGCGCCAGCAGATTGACCGCCGTCGGATTGCGGCGCGTGTCGATCGGCCCGCCCATCAGCGTCATCGTCGAGGGCACGAACGGATCACCCTTGGCTTCCATCAGTGCCGCCGCCGCCAGCACCGGCACTGAAGGCTGGCACACCGCCATCACATGGGTGTCGGGGCCCAGCGCATGCAGCATGTCGACGATGTAGTCGATATAGTCGTCAAGATCGAAGCTGCCGTCGGCCAGCGGCACCATGCGGGCGTCGACCCAGTCGGTGATATGCACGTCGGCATAGGGCAGCATCGCCTCCACCGTGCCGCGCAGCAGCGTCGCGTAGTGGCCCGACATCGGCGCGACGATCAACAGCTTCGGATCCGGCCGGCGCCCGGCCGGAACCGCGCGCTCGAAACGAACCAGGTTGCAGAACGGCCGCGACCAGACGGTGCGTTCGCTGACCTCGACGTTTTTCCAGTCGACCACGGTCTTGGTCAGGCCGAATTGCGGCTTGCCGTAGCGGCGCGTCGTGCGCTCGAACAGTTCGGCCGTTGCCGCAACCGAGCGGCCCCAGGACGTGTGTGAAACCGGATTGAGCGGATTGGAGTAGAACAGGCGCATCGCATCGGCATAGAGGCGGGCCGGCTGCAAGGCGGCGTGGTTCAGTTCGTAGAGCTGGTAGAACATCGAGAACCCCGCTGCCGACTGCGATCGAAGGGCCGACGAGCAGCGCCGAGCCTTGAATGCCTTGCGGGGAAGTTAGCAACAATCTGCTGCGATGCAATACGTCAACTTGCGTGATTTATGCTCGTTCTTTCGTCCAAGGCGTTGAGAATCCGCCTGGAACGGCAACAGCCGGCTCAATGTGCACCTGCGAAGGCCTGGCAAGCAGCACGGCTATTGGGGATGAGCGTCGGAGGCGGTGTCCGGCCGTGGCGGCCGTTAGACCCGTGCCATGCAGACAGCGGTGTGACCCGAGCTGATGAAGCCAAGCTGGCTGGCGGCGCCCTTCGACAGATCGAGCATCCGGCCCCTGATAAACGGGCCGCGGTCGTTGATACGCACGACGACGCTGCGGCCATTGTTGCGGTTGGTCACCTTCAGCTTGGTGCCGAACGGCAGGCTGCGATGCGCTGCGGTCAGCGCCGACGGGTTCATGCGTTCGCCGGAAGCGGTTCTGGAATGCAGTGAGTACCAGGAGGCACGGCCGCACTGCGCGGCGGCGCTGGCACTGGATGCGCCGACCATCAGGCCAGCCGCGGTCATGGCCGCGACAAGCGCGGTCCGGTTGCTTTTGTTCATGTGTTGGGGACTGGCTCCGTTGACAGACCCGCAGCGGTTAGGGGCGAATGAGGCAGCAAATGCGGCAATGATCTGTCGGTTCCATGACAATGTTACACGTTTGGAGTCGGTGCGAAACAATTTGTCAGAGAGTTTCCGCAGCACGACACAGCTTCTTTGATGATCGTTGCACCGATCTCCGCATGTCTTGCGCAGGATCAGAGGTTAGCATCCAAGTAGAAGTTGGCGTGACCGAACCGCTTCTTTTAGCTGTTCCATTCCGGCCGGAACGCGGCTGACGATCGACTTGGAAAGGAGTTTCAGCAATGAGATTGATCAAAAATCTGCTGGCCTTGATTGTGCTCGCCACCGGCGTGCTGTGGTCATTGCAAGGCATCGGCCTTATCGGTGGCAGCTTCATGACCGGCCAGTCGCAATGGCTCTATGTCGGCATCGTCACCGCGCTGGTTGGCCGGGCTGGCCTGGGCGAACCGCTCGCGTGGTTGAGCAGGCGTCGATCCTCAGGCATTGGCCGGAGCAGCACACAGCGGACCGTGGCAGCCCGGTCACCGCGACCAGTACTGCCAGCCCCAGTAGAAACTTTCGTCGCGCGGCGGTAAGCGGTTGCGCTCCGCGTCCAGATGCACCGGCGTCGGCGTTTTGCGTTCGTCGTCAGGCGGCTGTTTGTCTCCGGCCTTGATCAGGCGGAGCCAATGGCCGAAATGCGCAAACAATACAGCGGTGGAATGGGGCATCGTCACGTCTCCGGTCCGGTTACTCCCGCCCCGCCCACGGGACCAGCACCCGCTCGATCCTGCGGATGATGAATTCGAGCACGAAGGCAATGGCCGCGATCACCAGTATGCCCATCACCACCACGTCGGTGACGAGGAACTGGGCAGCGGACTGGATCATGAATCCGAGCCCGCGCGTCGCGGCCACCAGCTCGGCGGCAACCAGCGTCGACCAGCCGGCGCCAAGCGCGATGCGCAGGCCGGTCAGGATCGAGGGCAGCGCGCTGGGCAGGATGACGTGCCTGATCACTTGGCGCCGCGTGGCGCCAAGTGAGCGCGCTGCATTGATGCGGTCCTTCGATACGCCGCGAACACCCGATGCCGTCGACAGCGCAACTGGCGCCAGCATGGCAATGGCAATCACCAGGATCTTGGACGGCTCGCCAATGCCGAACCAGATAATGATCAGCGGCAGATAGGCGAGCGGCGGGATCGGCCGCAGGAATTCGAGCAGCGGATCGAAGATGCCGCGCCCGATCGTGCTGATGCCGATAGCCAGCCCGATGGGAACGCCGACGAAAACGGCCGCGATCAGCGCTGCAAACACCCGCCACAGGCTGGCGGCGATATGCTGGAGCAGCGTCGCGTCGACAAAGCCGTCACGGGCGACGACGACAAATTTGTTCCAGACTGCGACAGGCGACGGCAGGAAAACCGGCGACACCAATTGCAGGCGGGCCGATGCCGTCCACGCCGCCAGCATCATCAGAATGGTGATCGCGCTAACCACGCGGGCCGAAACGCGGCTGCGTCTCGGCCGCGGCCGCGACCATGGCACCGACAACCCGTCGGCTCCGTCGTCGACCTTGGAGCGCTGCGGCCGCTCGGTATAGGAGGTAACGGTCATGCTGCCTCCCCTTCGAAGATCGCGTCGGTCAGCTCGCCGCGCGCCGCGGCGAAGGCGGGATCGGCCTTGATGCTGCGAATGGCCTCGCCGGCTGCATAGCGCCGGCTGAAGCCGGTCTCGAAGCTCTGCACCACCCGGCCAGGGCCGGGAGCGAGCACAATGATGCGGGTGGCAAGAACCAGCGCTTCGTCGATGCCGTGCGTGACCATCAGCACGCCGACCTGGCTTGCCGTCCACAGATCGAGCAGCGTTGTCTGCATGCGTTCGCGTGTCAGCGCATCGAGCGCGCCCAGCGGCTCGTCGAGCAGCAGGAATTGCGGCTCGGCCGCCAGCGCCCGGGCCAGGCCGACCCGCTGGCGCATGCCGCCGGAAAGCTCCCAGATGCGCTTATCGCCGGCGCCGTCGAGCTTCACCAGCGCCAGAAGCTTGTCGGCGCGCCGCGCCCGTTCAGCCGCCCTGACACCGCGCAGCCTGAGCGCAAAGGCGACATTTTCCCGCGCGGTCAGCCACGGAAACAGCGCGTCGTTCTGGAACACGACGGCGCGGTCAGAGCCTGGCGCCGTGACCGGCCTGCCGCCAATCGTGGCGCGTCCGCGCACAGGCTCGACCAAGCCCGCAGCGACGTTGAGCAACGAGGTCTTGCCGCAGCCGGAGCGGCCGACCAGGACAACGAAGTCATCCTTGGCGATTTCAATCGACACATTTTCGACCGCCGGCGCCGGCTGACCGTCATAGTGGACCGAGACCTTGTCGAGCACGAGATGCGTCATGGGAACCTCGCCGATATTCCGAATCTGTCTGCCCCGAAGCCGCTCCTCGCAAGCGGTTCGGGGCAGGGAGCACGCGGCGTCAGGGAAGGAGAACCGCGCGCGTTGGCGTCAGTTCGAGGCAAGCGCTTCGCTGACATATTTCGACGACACGTATTTCGAATAATCCGGCAGCACGGCGTCAATCTTGCCCTGCTCCTTGAGGAAGGCCGATGTCGCCTCGACCGCCTTGACCGTGCCGCCACCGAGGAACTTGTCCGAGGCCTGCTCCTCGAGCGTCGGGAAGACATAGCCCCTCAGCAGTTGCGGCACGTCTTCGAGCTTGGCCCCGGTGATCCTGGCAATCTTGGCCGCTTGCGGCGAGGACACCGACCATTGATCCGGCTTGGCCAGGAAGTCGGCATAGGCAGCGCCCGTCACTTTGACGAAGTCGCGCACCGCTTCCGGGTTCCTTTCGGCGAAGTCGGTGCGCACGATCCAGGCGTCGAAGGTCGGCGCGCCCCAGGCGGCGACCTGGGAGGAATCCAGCACGACCTTGCCCGTCGTCTTGATCTGGCCGAGTGCCGGATCCCAGACATAGGCGGCGTCGATGTCGCCGCGCGCCCATGCCGCCGCGATCTCCGGTGGCCGTAGATTGAGAATATCGACCGACCTTCGGGTCGACACCCTCATGCTTCAGCGCGGCAAGCAGGCTGTAATGCGTCGTCGAAACGAAGGGCACCGCCACCTTCTTGCCGGCAAGGTCGGCGGCCTTCTCGATGCCGGCGCCGTTGCGGGCGACAAGGGCTTCGGATTCGCCGATCAGCCCGACAATGAAGATTGTCTGGATGGGAAGCTCGTGGCTCGCCGCCGCCGCCAGCGGGCTCGAGCCGACATAACCGATGTCGACCGAACCGGAAGCGATCGCCGCGATCACGTCGGCGCCGGAATCGAATTTCCGCCAGTCGATTGTCGACTTGGTCGCGCTCTCATAGGCGCCGTCGGCCTGCGGCACCTTCGAGGGTTCGACGACCGTCTGGTAGCCGATAGTGATCTTGAGGTCCTGCGCATCGGCTGGGCCGAGAAAGGCCGCACCAGCCAAGGCCGCCGAGGACAAGAGAACGATACGTCGCGAAATGGTGGACATGAAAGGCTCCTTGGAAAACGAGAAAAACCCGGATTGCGTTTCATAGTCACCTAACTCTATCGTTCTTGTAGAGTTAAATCCTTCCAATCGGTTCGGTCTTGTTAGAAAAAGTCATCTGGCTATGGCAGTTGCACATTCGCACGCTTCTGGGTGACGGGACGGCCCGGGTGAGAACCATCGTCCTTGCCCGGGGAACCTCTTCCACGTCGTCCATGCGCGCACCAAGGATTTTCCCGTTTTCGCCCCTGCATTGGCAAACCATGCTGCGAGTAGCCAAGAAATTGGAAACAAGTTCCCTGTGTTCGCGGTTAAGTCTAGTATCCTTATCGACATTGAAGGATTGGAGAGGACGATGAGCGACGCCACCCTCCTTGTTGCCGCGCGCGGCATGCTTTGGCCTTCAAATTCAGGGGCAGAAACTGCTGTCGGTATTCTCGCCGATGGGGACATTCCTGCCGCCGGCCAGTTTGGCGGTACGCCATTGGCGGCGGCTTCTGTGCTTCCAAAAGCACAAGCCCCGGCCAAAATGGCCATTGCGGCGTGAAAACGAAGCAAAATCAACGTTTCTCGGCTTGTATATCATGTCACTAGAATTTATCTGTAGTGACAGCTTGGACGCGGCGGGGAGGCACGCCAGGCGTTTCGCAACCGGTGGCCTTGCGCCATCGCATGACAGAGAAACGTTCGGGTTATGCTCACAAAAAAAGGTAAATACGGCCTCAAGGCGCTCGTCCATCTGGCACGCCTGCCGGTTGGACAGCTCGCCTTCGTCAACGACATCGCCACAGGAAACAATATTCCGAAGAAGTTCCTCGATGCCATCCTTGGCGAATTGCGCAATGCCGGTTTCGTTCAGAGCCGCAAGGGCAAGGAGGGCGGCTACCGGCTGGCACGCCCGGCGGACGAGATCAAGGTCGGCCACGTCGTGCGCGTGCTCGACGGACCGCTTGCCCCCATTCCTTGCGCCAGCCGCACCCAGTATCAGCGCTGCGAAGACTGCAACGAGGCGACATGCCAAGTCCGACACCTGATGCTGGAGGTCCGGCAGGCCATCGCCGAGGTGCTGGACCAGCGCAGCCTCGCCGAAATGCGCGACATCGCCGGCGACGAGGATTTTTCGGCGGCGTTGAAAATCCAGGCCTGAACCAATCTCTCCTGAGCCGGCGACGATCGCCAGGACAGCTGGTGTGCGCATGACCGTGCGCGCTACGCCAAGTTCGATCATCATTGTCGGTGGCGGTGCCAGCGGCGTCGTGCTTGCCGCGCATCTGCTGAAGTCGCCCAATCCCGATCTACGTGTCAGCTTGATCGAAAAACGCCCTCATTTTGGGCAAGGCATGGCCTATTCAACGCTGCTGTCGGCGCATGTGCTGAATGTCAGCGCGTCGGGCATGAGCGCCTATGCCGACGATCCCGGCAATTTCTCGCGCTGGCTGCTTGAACGCGGCCTGGCAACGCCGGAACAGGCGCCGGTCTATGCGCCGCGCAGCGTCTACGCCCGCTATCTCAAGGAGCTTCTCGACGAGCTCGAGGCGCGTGAGCAGCAGACGGGCCGGCTGCGCCTAATCCGCGAGGAGAGCCTGTCGATCTCGCCGACCGCGTCAGGCGTCGAAGTGGCGCTGGCCAACGGCACCAGCGTGGTTGCGCATCTTGCCGTGCTCGCCACCGGCCACGACGAAGAACCGGGGGCGGGGCAGGGGCATGCGATCAGGATGGGATCCGAGGCGGATACTGCGCTCGACCCCGAAGCCCGAGTCCTGGTCCTGGGCACCGGCTTGAGCATGGTCGATGCCTTCCTGTCGCTCGAGCAGCGCGGCCACCGCGGCGCGATCGTCGCGGTGTCGCGGCGCGGCCTGCTGCCTTCGCCGCATCGCAAGGGCAATCCGATCAAGCTCGACGTTGCCGACATTCCGCTCGGCACCCAGCTTTCCTATTTCGTCGGCTGGTTCCGCGACCTGATCCGGGAAAACCAGAAGGCCGGCATCGACTGGCGCGACGTCGTCGACGGTCTGAGACCCTTCAACCAGAAGATCTGGCAGAACTGGCCGTCCTCGGCCAAGCGCCGCTTCGTCGAGCACACCAAGGCCTGGTGGGACATCCACCGCCATCGCATGGCGCCGGAAGTCTACACCCGCGTTGCCGAGGCGGTGCAAGCGGGCCGCATCCGCCTTGTCGCCGGGCGCGTCGTCGAGATCGCCGCCGGCGACGGCTTCAGCGTACAGGTCCAGTCGCGCCACACGCAGCAGCTCGAAAGGTTCGACGTCACCCGCATCTATGATTGCACAGGCATCGCCAGGGACATCTCGACCACCTCGAACAGCGTGGTGCGGTCGCTGGTCGAGCGTGGGCTGGCACGGCCGGATCCGCTGCGCCTCGGCCTCGACGTGACCGCGAACTGCGAGGTCATCGCCGGCGACGGCACGGTATCCGCCAAGATCCTCGCCGTCGGGCCACTGACGCGCGGCACCTTCTTCGAAATCGACGCCATTCCCGATATTCGCGTGCAGTGCGCGCGGCTGAGCAAGCGCTTGCTCGGATGAGGCTCCCTTCGTCTTGGCGCAATTCGGACGCAAGACCGCCGCCGTTGGGTGAAAAGACCTCGACGGCATAAACGCGTTCGCTGAAGACGAACCAGGGGTGCGGGAGCTCGCTCCACCAGAGCCGACCGGCCAGCCCGTGGTGGTCGAGACAGCCAGGCGATGACGCCACACGTTTCGGCTGTCTCGCATTGACCGTATTGGTGTCGCGGACGCCCATCTTCGTTCTCCTCCATGGATTTTGTAGCCGGCCAGGCCGTGAGCCGCGACCCTGGCCAGATGACCGGGCAAATTCTGCTTCCGTTGTCACCGTGCCTTGCCTAGCATTGGCGCATGACCCAACGCGGAAGACTGTACGGCTGTCCGGTCGAGTTCGCGCTCGACGCGCTCGGCGGCAAATGGAAGACGGTGATCCTGGCGCGGATCAAGGAACAGCCGATGCGCTATTCCGACCTGCGCCGGCTGATCCCCTCACTCTCGGACAAGATGCTGACGCAGCGCCTGGCCGAGCTTGTCGAGATCGGCTTCGTCACGCTCGAGACGTCGCCGGACGGCAAGGGGCGCTACGCCTTGACCGGGCGCGGCGGTGATCTCGCCGCCGCGCTGCAGGCGCTCTATGACTGGGGCAGCGTGCATGGCCGCGCCGAGGGTGTGCGCTTTCGCACCGACAGCGCAGCCACCACCTAGATCAATTCCGGGAAAAGCGCGGAGCGGTTTTCCGTCCGCAATGTGTGAAGACAAAGCGATGGAGCGGTTCGGCGTTGCCGTGAAACGGTGGGTCGCGCGGCAAGCCGATTGCCCTCAACCCGCGCCGGCAAGCGCGCTGCAGAAGCTTGCGACGTCGGTGACGACGGCTTCGCCGAGGAAGCGTAGCGTCGCCATCGAGCGGTCGCGCGCTTCGCGGTTTCCGAAGCCACAGGCGTCCTCGATTACCATGGCGACGAAGCCATTGTCGGTCGCCTGGCGAACGGTCGGCTCGATGCCGATCTCCATGGCGATGCCAGCGAGCGCTATCGTGCGCACGCCGCAATCGCGCAAGGCAAAGCCGAGCGCGGTGGAATCGAAGGCCGACATCGTGAGCTTGTCGAACACCGCCTCGTCATCGCGGGGTTCCAGCTCGGGCACGATCCGCGTCGCTTCGGCGTCGCGCGGGAACCACGGCTCGACCATGTCGGGGCTGTCGCGCCGCTGCCAGGCCATGGCGGTGCGCAGCTGCGTCGCGCCCATCCATTTGCGCGGCAGCGACAGATGGCGCGTGAACGCCACCCGCATTCCGGCCCCGCGCGCCGCTTCCAGCACCGTGCCGGTACACTCGACGATGGTCGCGGCGCCGGCCACCTGGCGGCAGATACCGACCTGCATATCGTAGACCACCAGCGCCGTGCGGCGCGGATCGCACCACTCAGCCAGGCTGGCCGAAATTTCGATCCCGTCGCTCGACCGGATCATGCCGCCGTCCGGTCCCATGGCTTGGCGATATCGACCGTCGGGTCGAACAGGAATTCCAGCGGCAATGGCGCGTCGAAGGCGATGAAGTGCCATTCCAGCATCCCGGCCTTGGACAGCGGGAAGTCCTCGGTGTAGCGCCTCGCTTCCGCGACGCTGTCGAGCTCGAAGACGATGATGACGCCGCCAATATCGCCGCGCGCATAATTCTCGCGCACGATCCCCGCCTTCCAGAGCCGCCAGACATTCGACACTTCGTCGCGCAGATAAGGCCGCAAATCGTCGAGCGTGACGCCGGGCTTGAAATTGTCATAGGCAAGAATCTTCATCGGCCATTCCTTGCATTGCTGTTCGCCCAGCGCCGGGTAGCATGGCGGAATCGGCGGCCGCAACGAACGAGATGGTGCGTTGAAACGGCCGCACGATTGCCGTTGATCCCTATGGGCGGCCGGGCGGCCACGGGATAATTTTTGCTGAAGAGGAGGAAAAGCGCGGTGAGGCTGAACCCCGAGGGCATGCACAGCAATCCGGCCTATTCGCAAGGCGTGTCGCTGCCGGCATCCGCGCGCATCGTGCTGGTCGGCGGCCAGAATGGCGTCGACGCGCAAGGCCGGATCGTCGCCAGGGACGATCTCCCTGCACAGACCGCTCAGGCGCTTTCCAACCTGGCAAAGGTGCTCGAAGCCGGTGGGGCAAAGCCTGAAGACCTCGTCAGCCTCTCGGTCTATATCGCCGGCGACCTGGACATAGGGCCGGCCTTCGGCGCCTGGATGGCCTTCTGGGCAAACCGTGGCGCGCCGCCGATCATCAAGGTGCTGCGCGTCGCCGGCCTCGGCAATCCGGATTTTCTGATCGAGATCGAAGCCCAGGCGGCGATCGCCTGAACCCTAAGCGGGTTCTGCAAATCTTTTGCCCTGCCTGCAGGCCGACGAAGCTTTCGCGAAATTCCATTCCCCTGCTGGCGGCCGGATTGGCACGATCTATCTTCTTTCCAACTGCAAACGGCTGGAAAAGACGGTAGGTTGCCGTCTTCCAGGGCGGTTGCTCATTCTGGCAACGGAGCATCTGACATGAGCAAGCACAAGATCGTGGCACCGGACGATGCATCGTCCCGCCTGCGCCCGCCCTATGCCTCGGTTCTCGACCTGATCGGGCAGACGCCGGTCGTCGAGCTGACCAAATTCGACATCGGCAAGTGCCGGCTGTTCATCAAGCTCGAAAGCCAGAATCCCGGCGGCTCGATCAAGGACCGCATCGCGCTGTCGATGATTGCCGCCGCCGAAAAACAGGGCAAACTGAAACGCGGCGGGACGATCGTGGAGGCGACCGCCGGCAATACCGGTCTTGGTCTCGCCCAGGTCGGCATCCCCAAGGGCTACCGCATCATCCTCGTCGTGCCCGACAAGATGTCGCGCGAAAAAATCCAGCATCTGCGGGCGCTCGGCGCGGAAGTGCGCATGACGCGTTCCGATGTCGGCAAGGGCCATGCCGAATATTATCAGGACATGGCCGAAAAGATCGCCGCCGAGTTGCCCGGCGCCTTCTACGCCAACCAGTTTGCCAACCCGGCCAATCCGCTGGCCCACGAAACCACGACCGGGCCGGAAATCTTTCAACAGCTCGGAGGCGATGTCGATGCGGTGGTCGTCGGCGTCGGCTCCGGCGGCACGCTGACCGGGCTTGGCCGCTATTTTGCGAAAGTCTCGCCGAAGACCGAGATGATTTTGGCCGATCCGGTCGGCTCGGTGCTGGCCCCGTTGATCAAGACCGGCAAGATGGTAGAGGCCGGAAGCTGGACCGTCGAAGGCATCGGCGAGGATTTCGTGCCGCCCAATGCCGATCTGTCGCTGGTCAGGAAGGCCTATTCCATCCCCGACAAGCAGAGCATGCTTGCGGTGCGCGACCTGCTTTCGAAGGAAGGCATTCTCGCCGGCTCGTCGTCCGGTACGCTGCTTTCGGCAGCGCTTCGCTATTGCCGCGAGCAGACCGTGCCGAAGCGCGTCGTTACCTTCGTCTGCGACAGCGGCAACAAGTACCTGTCGAAAGTCTTCGACGATTTCTGGCTGGTCGAGCAGGGCCTGGCCGAGCAGGAGCAGCATGGCGACCTGCGCGACCTGGTCATGCGCACGCTCCGCACCGGCGATGTCGTGTCCGTCGGCCCGGACGAAAGCCTGCTCAACGCCTATGGCCGCATGCGCCGATCGGATGTCTCGCAGCTGCCGGTGCTGGACGAGGGCAAGCTCGTCGGCATCATCGACGAAAGCGATATCCTCGCCAAGGTCGAAGGCCCCTATGACAGCCGCTGGGACCGCTTCAAGGCCCCGGTCAGTACGGCTATGACCTCTACCCTGCACACGCTGCAAGCCAGCCAGACGCTGGACGCGTTGCTGCCGGTCTTCGATCGCAACGAGGTCGCCATCGTCTTCGATGGCGACGAATTCATCGGCCTGATAACACGCATCGACCTGATCAACCATCTGAGGCGCGCCCGATGACCGTCAAAGCCACCGTATCGGGCAAAAACCGCCTCGCCTTTTCGACGCGCACCATCCATGGCGGCCAGAGCCACGACCCGACGACGGGCGCGGTGATGGTACCGATCTATGCCACTTCGACCTACGGTCAGCAGAGCCCGGGCGTGCACAAGGGCTTTGAATATGCCCGCAGCCAGAACCCGACCCGCTTCGCCTTCGAGCGCGCGGTGGCCGACCTCGAAAGCGGCACAGCCGCCTTCGCCTTCGCTTCGGGGCTGGCGGCGATCGCAACCATTTTCGAATTGCTCGATTCAGGCGCGCATATCGTCGCGACCGACGACATCTATGGCGGCACGTTCCGGTTGCTGGAACGGGTGCGCAAGCGCTCGGCCAATTTGCAGGTCGACTTCGTCGACTTCACCGACCTTGCCGCGGTCGAGGCGGCGATCCGCCCGGAAACCAAAATGCTCTGGGTCGAGACGCCGACCAACCCGCTGCTGCGTGTCGTCGACCTCGAAGGCGTCGCAGCACTTGCCAGGCGCAAAGGCGTGCTCTCAGTCGCCGACAACACTTTCTGCAGCCCCTATCTGCAGCGGCCGCTGGAGCTCGGCATCGACATCGTGGTCCATTCGACGACGAAATACCTCAACGGCCATTCCGACATGGTCGGCGGCGTCGCCGTGGTCGGCGACAACAAGGATCTCGCCGACCGGCTGAAATTCCTGCAGAACGCCATCGGCGCCATTTCAGGGCCGTTCGACAGTTTCCTGGCGCTGCGCGGACTGAAGACGCTTGCGCTGAGGATGGAGCGTCATTCGTCGAACGGCCAGAAGATCGCGCACTGGCTGGAGACCCGTCCCGACATCCGCCGTGTCATCTATCCCGGCCTGCCCAGCCACCCGCAGCACGCCATCGCCAGGCGGCAGATGCACGCCTTCGGCGGCATGATCACGGTCGAGCTCGACCGCGACCTCGCCGGCACCAAACGCTTCCTCGAACATACGCAACTGTTCACGCTGGCCGAAAGCCTCGGCGGCGTCGAAAGCCTGATCGAGCACCCGGCGCTGATGACGCACGGCTCGATCCCGGCGAAAAAACGCGCCGAGATCGGGATTTCGGATTCGCTGGTGCGGTTGTCGGCCGGGATCGAGGACGGCGACGATCTGATCGCGGATCTGGATCAGGCGCTGGCGAGTTAGAAAGCGCCCGACCAAAGGCGATCGACCGCCAATGTTGGCGCTGCCCCTCATCGCCCTGCCGGGCACTTCTCCCCGTATAGGGACGGGGAGAAGGGAAATGGCCGCAACGCCGCCGCTCTCTTTGCAATGTTGGCGATTGGCGAACCCGTCGATGAGAGCGCTCCTCTCCCCGTCACTATACGGGGAGAGGATGCCGGCAGGCAGGTGAGGGGCAGCGCCGGCGCTTCGTGATCACGCCAACCCCGTTGACCCCAAGCCCCATCTGCCCGAATTGTAGCGCCGCAACCCTCCCGGCTCCGGACCCCCATGGCCACGCGCGACGCACCCAAACCTACCGAGCCCCTCACCTTCGCCGTGCTGGTTTTCCCCGGCTTTCCGATGATGGCGTTCAGCTCGGTGATCGAGCCGCTGCGCGCGGCGAACGTGCTGGCCAAGCGGGACTGGTACCGCTGGATCATCGTCGGCGCCGCCGAAGGCCCGGTGGAGGCCTCGAACGGCGTCGTCATCCAGCCCGGCTTTTCCGCCCATGACGCGCCGAAGGTCGATCGCATCGTCGTCTGCTCGGGCGGCGATGCCGATCATCTCGTCGCGCACGATGCGGTGAGCTGGATCCGCAGGAGCCTGCGCGACGGCGCCCATATCGGCGCGGTGGCGGACGCTGCCTTCTTCCTGGCGCGGGCGGGCCTGCTCGACGGCCATGCCTGCACCTTGCACTGGACCAGCCAGGCCGCCTTCACCGAGGCGTTTCCGGATATCGAGCTGAGGCGCGATCTCTACGTCATCGACCGCAAGCGCTTCACTTCGGCCGGTGGCGTCGGCAGCCTCGACATGATGCTGGAGATCATCACCAGCGATTATGGCGCCGAACTGGCCGCCGGCGTCGCCGAATGGTTTGTGCACAGCCCGCTACGCTCCAGCGTCGACCGCAAGCTGATGCCGCTCAGGCTGCGGACCGGCGTGCAGAACGAACTGGTGCTGTCGGCCATCGCCATCATGGAGGATGCGGTGGAGGAGCGGCTCGGCATGGCGGAACTGGCGGGGCGACTTGGTGTCTCCTCCGATAAGCTCGAACGGAATTTCCGCTCCGAACTCAGTATCTCGCCCAACGGCTATTACCGCCGCCTGCGGCTGAAGCGTGCCGCCGACCTCTTGGCGCATTCGACGCTGATGGTGCGCGACGTCGCGCTGGCCTGCGGTTTCGCCTCGATGTCGAGCTTTGCGCGGGCGTTCCGGGAGGAGCATGGCCATGCGCCGAAGGTGATGCGGAGGCAGTAGGTATTTCGGATGTTGGCGGGACAGCGCCCCCCTCTGCCCTACCGGGCATCTCCCCCTCAAGGGGGGAGATTGGCAGCTTCGATGCTCCGCTCCTCCTGCGACGGTGGAACTTCACGAAAGCGGCGATGACGAGCCGATCTCCCCCTTGAGGGGGAGATGTCCGGCAGGACAGAGGGGGGCGCCGTAGAACGCTACGGAACGACTTCAAGCGGTATTTCGCACAACATCTGCGGTATCGCGCACAGCCTCTGAACGACGTATGGCTCATCTTCCCCGCTTCAGGAGGCACCCCATGAGCATTGTCGTTTTTGACCCCGACAGCACCGAGGATGTCGACTTCAAGGACCGCATGCGCCATCCGGCGGCGGCGGATCCGGCCGGCGGCATGTGGCTGTCGGACACCGAGCCGTCCTTCATCGACGCCGACGCGCTGCGCAAGGGCCGGCTGGCCAGGCTGCGCGCCTGGATGCGCGAGGCCGGCTATGGCGGCGTCGTTTTGTTCGACCCCTACAACCAGCGCTACGCCACCGGCTCGCGCAACATGTTCGGCTATTTCCTGCGCAACTCGACGCGCTACTTCTTCATCCCCACCGAAGGGCCGATCGTGTTGTTCGAATATCCGCAGAGCTACCATGTCTCGATGGTGCTCGACACGATCGACGAGGCGCGTCCGTCCAAGCTGGTCTGGTCATCGGTGTCGGGCCGCGACGACGAGACCGCCGGCCCGTTCGCCGATGAGATCGCCGAATTGCTCAAGGCGCATGGCGGCGGCTCGATGAAGCTCGGCCTTGACCGCTGCAGCCATCTGCAGGCACTGGCGCTGGAAAAGCGCGGCTGCGAGGTGCGGGATTGCCAGGGCGAGATTTTGGCGGTGCGCGCGGTCAAGACGCCCGAGGAAGTAAAATGCCTGCAGGTGTCGATGGCTGGTGCCGAGGCTGCGGTCTATGCGGTGCGCGAGGCGATCAAGCCTGGCGTTTCCGAAAACGAGCTGTTCGCCATCATGTATGGTGAGGTGATCCGGCAAGGCGGCGAGTTCATCGAGACCCGGCTGCTGACCTCGGGCCAGCGCACCAATCCGTGGTTCAACGAGGCGAGCGGCCGCAAGATCAGGCCGGGCGAACTCTTGGCGCTCGATACCGATACGATCGGCTGCTACGGCTATTATTCGGACTTTTCGCGCACCTTCCGTTGCGGACCGGGCAAGCCGACGGATTATCAGAAGTCGCTCTACCGCATGGCGCACGACCAGGTTCAGCACAATATCGGGGTCGTCAAGCCGGGCATGGCGTTTCGCGAGATTGCCGAAAGGGCCTGGAAGATACCGGACCGCTTCGTCGACCAGCGTTATACCTCGGTCATGCACGGCGTCGGCATGCATGGCGAAACGCCGTTCATAGCGCACGCCATGGACTACGAGACCTATGGCCGCGACGGTGTCATCGTGCCCGGCATGGTGGTCAGCGTCGAAAGCTATATCGGCGAGAAGGGCGGCCGCGAGGGCGTCAAGCTGGAAGACGAGATCCTGATCACCGAGACCGGCACCGAGCTCCTGTCGCGCTTCCCCTATGAGGATGTTTTCCTTGACAGGCATGTTTGAGTGTTGACAGGCAGTTTTGCATGAAAAGCCCGATCTCGATCAAGCGCGGCAAGGTGGCGGCGGTGTTCATCGATCTCCAGGAGGAGCATCGGCGGGACAAGCGCTATCTGGTCGAAGGCTATGGCGACATCCTCGCCAACGTCCAGCGGCTGCAGGAGGCGGCGCGGGCCAACAATGTGCCCCTTTACCACTGGGCCTATATCGTCGATCTCGCCACGGCGCGGCCGCTCCACCCGGTCGAGGCCAGCGGCAAGTCGGCGTTTTCCGACAAGGACGATCCGCTGACTGCGATCTGCGCGGAAGTGGGCCCGGCGACAGGCGAGATGATGCTGGTCAAGACCGATGCCAGCGCCTTCCGCACGGGGCCTGCCGCCGAGCGGCTGAAGGCCGACGGCATCGAGTGGCTGGTCGTTGCCGGCGTCTGGACCGAGGCCTGCATCGATGCCACCGTCAAGGATGCGGTGGCGCTTGGGTTTCGAGTGCTGCTGGTCAAGGATGCCTGCGGCAGCGGCAGCACGGCGATGCACCAGACGGCCATCCTCAACCTTGCCAACCGGCTCTATGGCGGTGCCGTCACCACCACCGACGGCGCCTGCCGGCTGCTGGCAGGCGAGACGGTCGAAGCCTGGCAGGTCGAGGGCTCGGTGCCGCTGCGCTTCAGCTATGAAAATGCTGCCCGGCTCTACGCCGAGCTCTGAGCGGGATCGCGCAGCGATGATCACCGAGGCCGAGCGACCCGGAACGAGAGGGCGCGGAAAATACCAAACGCTGCTCGATCCGGAGCTGTGGGGCTATATCGATCGGGTCAACGAGTGGTATCCGCCCGAAATCGTCTACATGCCGATCGACAGGCAGCGGGCGGTCTATGATGCCACGTGCCGGGCGTTCCGCGAGCCCTATCCACCCGGCGTCAAGGCCAGCGACAGCGCGGTTCCTGCCGGCGACCGTGCGATCTCGGTCCGGCGTTACCAGATGGCGGGCACGGCGCCGCAAGCGATGGTTGTCTATTATCACGGCGGCGGCTTCGTCCTTGGCGGGCTCGACAGCCATGACGACATCTGCGCCGAGATATGCGCCGGCACCGGCTTTGCCGTGCTGTCCGCCGATTACCGGCTGGCGCCCGAGCATCTGCATCCGGCCGCCTTCGACGATGCGCTGGCCGTATTCGAATGGGCGACGGCGACGGCCGGCCTGCCGATAGTGCTCTGCGGCGAAAGCGCCGGCGGCAATCTGGCCGCTGCGGTGGCACAGGCGACACGCCGCCATCCTCGCCATGCGATCGGCCAGGTGCTGATCTATCCCGAGCTCGGCGGCCCGGAACCAGTTGGCAAAGAGAGCGCCGGGTCCTGTGTCGAGCACGCCGAAGCGCCGCTGCTGACGTTGCGCGACATCGAGTTCTATCGCCAGATCCGGTCGGCGAAGGGACAGTCGCAGGACGACCCGACCTTTTCGCCGCTCAGCGACACCGACTTCTCCGGGCTGCCGCCGACGGTCATCGTCACCGCGCAATGCGACCCGCTGTCCTCGGAAGGCGAGGCCTATCGCGACCGCATCCTCGCCGCCGCCGGTCGCGCCTGGTGGCATGAGGAGCCGCGCCTCGTGCATAGCTTTCTACGCGCCCGCAAGACCGTGCCGCGAGCCGGCGAAGCCTTCGGGCGCATCATTGCGGCCATCGCCGCGCTCGGCAAAGGCGACTGGCCTTACTGAGGTTGCGAAGGCCCCCTCATCCGGCCGCTTCGCGTCCACCTTCTCCCCGCTGGGGAGAAGAGGCTGGCATCAACGCTGGCGACCTCGTCTCCCCCCGGGGGAGAGGTCGGATTGCCCCGAATTGCCCTTCGCAATTCGGTTGGCAATCCGGGTGAGGGGGACCTTCCGTTTGCGGAACAGCGCACAAGAACTGCGGAAGTCCGAACACTCCCCCACGGGAGCTCGCCCTATCATCCCCGAGGCAATGGCGCTCCGGCGATCGCATCCGTCCCCCGCGTTTGGCGATCGGCAGAGGTGCCCAACAACAGGGGAATGACGACAATGAAGTTCATGCTGACCGATCGAAAACTGCATCCGCAGGCCGAGCCCGTCGCCGATGGCTTCAAGAAAGGCCAGATGAACCGGCGCGAATATCTCGCCACCATGGCTGCGCTCGGCGTCAGCGCTACCGGCGCGCTGGCGCTCGGCGGGCTTGCGCCGTCACCGGCCAGGGCCGAGGAGCCGAAGCGCGGCGGCATCTTGCGCGTCGCCATGAACGTCAAGGGCTGGAAGGATCCGCGCACCTTCGACGGCGTCGAGATGTCCAACGTCGCCCGCCAGTGCAACGAATATTTGGTGCGCTGGAAGCGCGACTTCACCTTCGAGCCATGGCTGCTCGAGAGCTGGGAAACCAGCGACGACGCCCGCGTGCTGACGCTGCATGTCCGCAAGGGCATCACCTGGTCGAACGGCGACACCTTCAACGCCGACGACGTGATCCACAATCTGACGCGCTGGTGCGATGCGTCCGTCGCCGGCAATTCGGTGGCCGCGCGCATGGGCGCACTGGTCAACGCCGATACCAAGAAGGCCGTCGACGGCGGCATCGAGCGCGTCGACGATTTCACCGTCCGGCTCAATTTGCCCAAGCCCGACATTTCGCTGATCGCCGGCATGGCCGACTATCCGGCGCTGATCATGCACCGCAGCTATGAAGGCGACGGCGATCCGCTGAAGGCATTGGCGATCACCACCGGGCCTTGCGAACTCGTGGCATGGGACGCCGAGGTCGGCGCCGAAGTCCGCCGCAAGGACAAGCCATGGTGGAAGGGCGAGTTCTACCTCGACGGCATCAAATGGGTCGACTACGGCTCCGACCCCAACGCCATGCTGTCGGCCTTCGAATCGGGCGAGATCGACACCGACCACGAAACCGCCTCCGATACGGTTGCGCAGACCGAGTCCATGGGCCTGAGCAATTCCGAGATCGCCACCGGTTCGACCATCGTGGCGCGTTTCAACGTCGGCAACCCGCCCTATGACGACATCAAGGTGCGGCGCGCCGCCCAACTTGCCGTCGACAATGCCGCCGTGCTGAAGATCGGCATGGACAACCGCGGCAAGCCTGCCGAGAACCATCATGTCGGGCCGATGCATCCCGAATATGCCGATATCGGCCCGGCCGTCCGCAACATTGATCAAGCCAAGGCCCTGCTCGCCGAGGCCAGCAAGGCCGACCACGAATACGAACTCATCTCGGTCGACGTCGACTGGCAGAAGAGCACCGGCGACGCCATCGCCGCGCAGATGCGCGAGGCCGGGCTGAAGATCAAGCGCACCGTGCTGCCGGCCGCGACCTTCTGGAACGACTGGAGCAAATATCCTTTCTCCTGCACGGAATGGCTCGGCCGGCCGCTCGGCGTCCAGGTGCTGGCGCTCGCTTATAAGTCTGGCGCCGCGTGGAACGAGAGCGCCTACGCCGATCCGGAATTCGACAGTCTGCTCGACAAGGCGCTGGCGATGCCCGATCCCGGCGCCCGCAAGGAGCTCATGGCCAAGATCGAGCAGAATCTCCGCGATTCCGGCATCATCATCCAGCCCTACTGGCGCTCGGTCTACCGCACCTACCGCAAGGGCGTGCATGGCTGCGAGCAGCACCAGTCACTCGAGCAGCATTTCGAGAAGGTTTGGCTCGAGGCGTAGCCTTGCAGACGACCAATTGTCGGGGCCAGCGCCGCTCCTTCTTCCTTCTCCCCTTGTGGGAGAAGGTGGATTGGCGCGCAGCGCCAAGACGGTTGAGGGGTGCGGACGGAGTGCCGTCGGTATCAAGCTGGAACACCCCTCATCCGGCCGCTTCGCGTCCACCTTCTCCCACAAGGGGAGAAGGAAGAGCCACGCCAGGCCTTGAAATCTCCAGTCCAAGCCGCACGGTCTCCCGCACCAGCAGGTCCAGATCGTCGCGCCGGGTGCGGTGGTTGTTGATCGCCACCCTGAGGCTATGCTGGCCATGCACCGTCGTGTCGGAAATGGCGGCGATGCCTTCTTCCTGCAGCCTCAGCATGATCTCGGTATTGAGCGCTTTCAGGCGCTCCCCGCCCAGTCCGTCCGCGCGGTAGCGAAAGCAGACGATGTTGATGCTCACCGGCGCTACCAGTTCGAGTGCCGGTTCGGCCGCGATCAGCGCGCCGAGATAATGCCCTTGCGCGATGTTCTGGTCGATCAGCCGGCCGAACTTTTCGATGCCGTGCTCTCGCAACGCCATCCACACCTTCAGAGCGCGAAAGCCGCGCGTCGTCTGCAGGCCGTAATCGTGCAGCCATTGGCCGGAGGCCAGGCCGCGCGGCGTCGATTCCAGATATTCCGGCGTCACCGCGAACGCGCCGCGATGCACGGAGGCATCCCGGATCAGCGCGCAGCCGACCTCGAATGGCGCGTGCAGCCATTTATGCGGATCGAGCGCGATCGAGTGGGCGTGCTCGATGCCGGCAACGCGATGCGAATTGTCCGGCGCAATCGCAAGCAAGGCGCCGATGCAGCCATCGACGTGAAACCACAGATCCTCTTTTGCCGCCAGGTCAGCCAGCGCTTGCAGATGGTCGATTGCGCCGGTGTTCACCGTGCCGGCCGTACCGATTACGCAGGCCGGCTTGAAGCCGGCGTCGCGGTCCTCGGCGATCGCCGCCCGCAACGCAGCGATGTCGATCCGCAGCCCGGCATCGCTCGGGATGCGACGCAGCGCCCGGTTGCCGAGGCCGAGCACTTCCATCGCCTTGCGGTGACAGGAGTGAAGCTGGTCGGAGCCGTAGAAACGCAGCGGCTTGTCGATGCCGGCAACGCCGTGCTCGCGTATGTCGATGCCGGCCTTGGCGTTGCGCGCCACGGTCAGCCCGATGATGTTGGCCATCGAGCCGCCGCTGACCAGCGTGCCGCTGGCCGATTGCGGAAAGCCCATCATCTGCTTGCACCAGTCGACGACCTGGTTGTCCATCAGCGCGGCGGCATGGTTGCCGCCGCCGAGGTTGGAGCCCTGGATCGCCGCCAGGAAATCGCCGAGCGCGCCGGTGAAATTGCTCGAGCCCATATACCAGGACCAGAAGCGCGGATGGATGTTGCCCATCGGATAGGGCATCAAGCTCCTGGTGACGTCGCCATAGATTTCTGCCAGCGGCGCCGGCGAACGCGGCAGCGGCGATGTGAAGAAGGTCCTCACATCAATCGGCATCTCCTGCCACACCGGACGCTCTCTGACATCGCGCAGGTAAGCGACGGCATCGTCGACGATCCGATGCGACAGGGCCTGCACGTCGGCCCAGTTCGAGGGGTCAAGCGTTTCCTCGGTGGCCGTGACGGCCAGTCCAGGCTTCGTGTCCATGCAGGCCGCTCCCGATGTGCCGCCGTCACGCCGGAAACTGGCAGCCGGGCGTCGACTGCGAAAGCGCGGTCTCCTCGGCGTCCATCTCCGCCTCGATGCCGTCGAACAGCGGTGTCGTCATGTAGCGTTCGCCAGTATCGGGCAGCATGCACAGGATCACCGAGCCGGGTGCCGCCTTTTCCGCGATCTGCCGCGCCACCGCGAAGGTCGCTCCGCCGGAGATGCCGGTGAAAATCCCTTCCTTCTGCGCCAGCGCCTTGGCCCATTTCATGCCCTCGGGCCCGGCAATCGGCACCACCTCGTCATAGAGGCTTGCGTCTATCGCCTCCTGCAGCACGTCCGGAATGAAGTCGGGCGTCCAGCCCTGGATCGGATGCGGCTCGAACGCCGGATGGCTGGCCGCAGGCGCGCCGCCGGTGCCGCGCTGCTGCGACTTGCCGCTGCCGATAAGCTGCGCATTGGCCGGTTCGGCGAGCACGATCCGGGTCTCCGGCCGCTCGCGGCGCAGCACGCGTCCGACGCCGGCGACGGTGCCGCCCGTGCCGTAGCCGGTGACGAAGCAGTCGAGCCGCGAGCCGGCGAAATCGTTGATGATCTCGCGCGCCGTCGTCGCTTCGTGAATGGCGGCGTTGGCCTTGGTTTCGAACTGGCGGGCCAGGAACCAGCCATTGGCTTCGGCGAGCTCCACCGCCTTCTTGTACATGCCGAAACCCTTCTGGGCGCGCGGCGTCAGCACCACCTTGGCGCCCAGCATGCGCATCAGCTTGCGGCGTTCGATGGAAAAACTGTCGGCCATCGTCACCACCAGCGGATAGCCCTTCTGGGCGCAAACCATGGCAAGTCCGATGCCGGTGTTGCCGCTGGTCGCCTCGACCACGGTCTGGCCAGGCTTTAGAGCGCCGCTGCGCTCGCCTTCCTCGATGATGTTGAGCGCCAGCCGGTCCTTCACCGAGGCGGCGGGATTGAAGAACTCGGCCTTCACGTAGATCGTGGCATGGTCCGGTCCGAGATTATTGATGCGGATCACCGGCGTATCGCCGACCGTGTCGAGAACGCTGTCGAACAGGCGGCCGCGCCCGGCGGTGGTTCTGATTTTCTGTTGATGCAACATGTCGATCTCCTCGCCTTGTCGGTGTCTCTTGTCGTCACGGGCCGGTTACAGACCGGTGGCTTGGGCGGCGAGGTTTCGAGACCTTGCCGCGCTACATTTGCCTCCGGCAATGCCAGCATCCGGAGCGGGAATTCGCTGCCGGATGCACCGTGTCGCGTTTGGTGATAAAACAAAGGCCGACTGGCCAGCGTGGGAGCAGGCGTGGAAACTTACGTGGAATCCGCCCGATCGAGCCTCCACGGCGAGGTGGCCGGCTTTTCCGTGCGTCTGCTCGGACCGCTGACGATCGCACGCAACGGCATCATCATCCAGCTCCCAAAATCGCGCAAGCTGTGTGCGCTGCTCGCCTATCTGGCGCTGGCGCCGCATCCGGTCGGCCGCAGCCGCCTCTGCGAGCTTTTGTGGGATGTGCCGAACGACCCGCGCGGCGAGCTTCGCTGGTGCCTGAGCAAGCTTAGAGGCATCCTCGATGAACCGCATCATCGCAGGGTCGAGACACCAGGCGACACGATCGCGCTTGATCTGAGAGGTGCTTCCGTCGACGCTGTCGACATAGCCTCGGCCGCCGCCAAGGGCGTTGAGACGCTCGGTCTAGAGCGGCTGCAGGCTCTTTCCGGAATGTTCGCCGGCGACTTTCTCGATGGGCTGGAGATCGACCGCAGCCCGCATTTCAACAGCTGGCTGATCGCTCAGCGCCGCCGCTTCGGCTCTTGGCACGCCGCAATCCTGGAACATCTCGTCAACAAGCTTCCGGTGGATGCCGACAGAATGTCTTCGCATCTGGACAAATGGCTGGAACTCGCTCCGTTCGACGGGCGCGCGCATGTGGCTCTTCTGAAAGGGCTGGCGCAGCGCGGCCAGTTTGACGCGTGCGAGGAACATCTCGCTTCCGCAGCGCAGCTGTTTGCTTCGGAGGATCTGGATTTCGGACCCGTTCGTGAGGCATGGCGCACGATCCGCAACGAACGACCTGCCGCTACGCTCTGGGCGCGACCGTCACTCGTACCCGCGGCCCCTCACGCGTCAATTGTGCTTCCCAATTCCGACACTGCTGCATCGCAGAAGGCTTCGCTTGCGGTGATGCCGTTTGCCGAAGAGACGGCTGACGGCGGCCCACGCGGAGGCATCGCCGATGGCCTGACCCACGATATCATCACCCGCCTGGCCAAGCTCAGGGATTTCTTCGTCATCGCGCGCGGTTCGGTGTTTGCGCTCGCCGAAAAAAACATTGGGCCGGAGGATGCCGGCCGTCGGCTCAATGTCGATTATGTCGCCACCGGCACGGTACGCAGCCAGGCCGGCCGCGTCACCGTCGCGGTCGAGCTGGTCGAAGTGCGCACGGCCAGGATCGTCTGGGCCGAGACGTTCGAGCGCAAGCCGAACGACATCTTTGCCGTGCTCGACGACATCGGCAACAGCATCGTCTCGTCGATCTCGGCCGAGATCGAGACGGGCGAGCGCAACCGCGCCATGTTGAAGGCGCCCAATTCGCTGAACGCCTGGGAAGCCTACCACCGCGGTCTCTGGCACATGTATCGCTTCACCCGCGGAAAACGAGCAGGCCCGGCATTTCTTCGACATAGCCTTGAAGCTCGATCCGACGTTCGCCCGCGCCTATGCCGGCCTTTCCTTCACCCATTGGCAAAATGCCTTCCAGCGCTGGGGCGACCGCGACCACGAAAGCGCCCTGGCCTTCGAGGCAGCCGGCCAGGGCCTGCTCGTCGACGATCACAATCCGGCCGCTCACTGGGCCATGGGGCGGGCGCTGTGGCTGCGCGGCGAGCAGGACGGCTCCCTCATCGAGCTGGAACGCGCCGTAGACCTCAGCCCGAATTTCGCGCTCGGCCACTATGCGCTATCTTTCGTCCATTCGCAGTCCGGCGACCCGCAGGCTGCGATCGGCTCATCCGACCATTCCAGGCATCTGAGCCCCTTCGATCCGCTGCTGTTCGGTATGTTGGGCGCCAGGGCGATGTCGCATGTCCGGCTCGGCCAGTTCGACGAAGCCGCCGAATGGGCGCTGAAAGCAGCCGCGCGTCCCAACGCCCACGCCATCATCCTCGCGATTGCCGCGCATTGCCTTGCGCTGGCGGGGCGGCTGGACGAGGCACGAAGTTTCGCCGCTGCGCTGCGCAAGATGCTGCCGAACTACTGCGCCGACGATTTCATCGGCACGTTCCGCTTCGAGCCGGACGCCGAGGCACTGTTCCGGCAAGGCGCCAAGCGGATCGGGCTGGGGTGAGGCAGGCGCGCGGTTTGCCAGGCTCTCCAAACCGCTCATCGCGGCTGGCCGCCCCAAACATCGTCATGTCTGCAGCCAGGGCGCATCGTCAGGTTGGTTGCGAATTCGTCGACCAGAGCGGATCAGACGGGCTCAACCGATTTGACGTTGCCGTCGGTATCCACGAGGCAGCTTGTCTTCTTGCCACTGGCATCGAGTTCGACCTGATAGGTCTTGGAATCGAGCTTGCTCGATGAAACCGGAAGTATCTTCGTGCTGTCGACACCGCTCGCCTTGGCGACCGCATTGGCGCAAAGCAGTTGAAGGTCCGCCGGGGCCGTCTCGACCTTCGTCCTGGACATCTGGTCCTGAGGCGGCGGCGGTGGCGTGCTGACACAAGCGCTAACGGCTCCAGCCAGGAATCCGATTGCTGTCCCCCGGATCGAAGTTCTCACTGCATTTTTTCCCGACATTGCTTGTCCCTCTCCGAATGCCGCTTCACACACCCTTGTAAAGTGCCGCCCCCTGCATGAGAACGATGACCTTGGCCCCAACCTTGACGCGGGATGCGAGATCGACGATGTCGTCGTTCCTCATACGGATGCACCCCGATGACACGTCGAGCCCGATCGTCCAAGGCTCCGGGGTGCCGTGTATCCGGTAGATCGTGTCCTGGTCGCGCTCATAGAGATAGAGCGCCCTTGCGCCGAGCGGGTTGTCGGGCCCTCCCTCCATGCCTCCGGCGTATTTCACCGCCTTCGGATCGCGAGCGACCATTTCGGCCGGAGGTGTCCAGGTCGGCCACTCCGCCATGCGGCCGACGCGCACGATGCCGGCCCATCCAAACCCTTCCCGGCCCACGCCGATGCCGTAGCGCATGGCCCGCTGACCCGGCTGCACAAGATAGAGAAAGTGCTGATTGCCATCGATAATGATCGTGCCTGGCACTTCCGCGGTGCGGAATTTGACCATCTGCGGACGAAATGCCTCGGGCACCTCATTATGCGCGGCGTAGTATTTGCGCGCCTTGGTGCGATCGTAGTCCACCCATTTGTGGCTTTTCGGGTCGAAAACCTGTGTTCCCTCAGCCAGCGCCGCCACCGCGACAAGACCGAACGCCGCGGCGACGACTGCCGTGAGGGAGCGCCGCCGGACGGTGCCGCGTTCCGCGAACATAGGATTTCCGCTCATGGATTTGCCCACCCGTGCACCCGTGCGCCTTGTGCGGCAACCCATTGTTTGGCGTATTCGTAAGGATCCTGACGCTCTACCTGGAGCGCATAACTCATCTTGGTGATTTCCTCGGGCTTCAGCTCGACCCGTTCCAGGAACGCCACCACCTTCGGATATTTTTTGCGCAGCGAGGTGGCGTAGGCGATATGGAAATGTGCGGTATCCCATGATACCGGCGCGCTGGACTTCGAGACCCAGAGCGGGTCCTCTGACGGCAGTACGATCTTCCACTTTGCCGGATCAAAGGGCGGCTCGGTAAGCCGGACAATGTCGTGCAACTCAAAGACGTGGTGCGGCGCGTAGCAGGCAAACACCATCGGATGATCCGTGGCGACCGCGGCATCGACAGCCGCCATTCCGGCATCCTCGGGCGTCTCCAACAAGGTCATTGTCTTGGCATAACCATAGCTGTTGGCGCGGACGCGCTCGATAGCGGTTGAGGACCAACCCTCAGCGCCGATCCAGAGTTCGCCGCGTCCGTCGCCATCGGTATCCAACGCGGCCGTTTTCTTCGTATCGCTGAGATCCGAAACATCGTGAATTCCAAATTTGTCGGCTGCTTCACGCGTCGCGCAAATGCCTTGCCAGGCCGGCACTCCAATGGGGCTGATGGCCACGGTGCCGGCCCCGTCCACATACTTCTTCACCAGATTATCCAGATTGGGCAGCCAGATTTCGGGATGAATATCCACCTCACCAGAATTGAGACCGGCAAAGGCAATAAGCGTCCCCATCTCGCGCACGTCGGCATCGAGCCCGAAATTTTCCTTCAGGCTGACCTTGAGGATATTTGCCGTCGCCTGGCCCGACGGCCAGTTCGGCATTGCAATGACGAGGTCAGCCGCGTGGACCGGGATGTTTAGCGCCAGCATCGTCAATGCCGCCAGCGACACTTTCCGCAGGCACTGCCGAAATCGGTTGTGCATCTCTTCCCCCTCGCTTCGGTGCTGAAATGAACCGCGACGGGAACAATCTGTCGCGGCAAGCACCTGGTTGTGACACCAGCCCCATCTTCTGACGGGCAACTGCTGAAGGTGCAGCAGTGCATTCGCCAAAGAGAGCGCCTTCACGTGCCGCCCCTGCACGCTACCCGATGACAATCCGACTGGGAAGATGCCCACGACGCGGCCGCGGCGCCCCCACTGCGCCCCTATTTGGCACGCCGCAGCGTTGAAAAGTCGGGCAAAGGGGCGCGTTTCTTTCGGCCCTCGCAACGGTTGGCTGGGTTCGAAAAAATACCACAATAGATCGCGATTAGGGCGATTCGTATAAGATGTGGTATCGTCGCGCATTTTTTGTAGAGTTGGCGCAAAATTCACAACAACATAGAATATTACTTGTACGAACTCGGCTTAATGAGAACAAAACTAAGGAAGCATTCCGGAATCTTGCTACTGATCACATTTCAGTATCTGCTAAGATAGCCCGTGCTGATTCCGAATTATTAAGCATTTGCAAAATTCAATCCTGCGATATTGGGATTTGTCCTTGTCATAGGCTGACTCGGATGCATTTCTTGGAAGCACAGCCGCGTCAGCGGATCGTTGAAACATGCTTGGGCGGACGGGGCACTAAGCATGGAGAGGAATATTGACACTCGCTAATGCGGCGGCCCCCGCTGGGAGCGTTCCCTCCCACGTAAGAGATTACGGCAACCGTCGGCTAAGTCGTCGAATGCATCGACCACAGCCTGGCTCTCGTTTGATGGCCGGCGAAGCTTTGCCCTCCTCCGATTGGCGCCAGCCTTCGCGGCAAAAGCGGGGATCGCCGCCTGCAATGGCCTTCCGATATGGACGATGTCCGCCGCCAGCCAGTCGGAGGAATGAATCATGAAACTCGTAATCTGTGCGGCCTTGGCCACTGCTTTGATGGCGATCGTCGGTTGTACCACCGACGACTACGATGGTTGTCGCGGAAAGGGCTGCCTGGTTGATCGGTCCCATAAAGGGAGCCGGAAGATAGACGACCGGCCGCAGTTCGACAGGAACGGCAATCCCAACTTCGATACCAGGGGCCGTTACATCGGCTGCCATGGGCTCGGATGTAAAGTCGACGATCCTGATGACGGGGATCAAAGTATCGACGACAGACCGCAGTACGACAGAGAAGGCAATCCCAACTTCGATACGCAAGGCAACTACCAAGGCTGCCGCGGCATCGGCTGCGAGGTCGATACACCGGACGATGACAGTTCATCGAACGATGACGATTCCGATTAAGGGACTCGGGGGGGCGAACAAGGAGGAAGCCAATCATGTCTGAATTCAGCGGCCTGGTCCGGCGACGTGTCAAAATCGTCATGGTCGGCCTCACGGGGCTGGGAATGGCGCTGACGTCCGCTTTCGCTGCGAATAACGCCTGTGACGGTATAAAGGTCGAAGTGACGAAGGCGCGCAAGCAGGAATATGCCCCTCTCGTCGTCTCGGCGATGACCAATAAGTTCAAGCCCGCTCAGGCAAAGTTCTTCTCGATCATGGAGAGCGGCAGCTGGAGCGCCGCCTACGTCTCCACGCCGGTGAGCGACGACGGCGTGATGTTCTTCCAGACAGTCGACGGAAAGAAGCAGTTTCGCGACGTGTGGGGCGGCTATGCCGAGCCGTCGGAAAAACCTGAACTGGTATCCTGGGCGAAGAAGCTCGGAGCGCCGCAAGACCTGGCAAAGTGTTTTGCCGAGACAGTTACGGAACGACGGTGATGATCGCTGGAAATTGCCGCTGACCGTTGGTGCAGGGGGAGAATGATTGGTGAGCGCTCCGGGGCGCCGGGGCTCTGAGATCGACTCCAATCATCAGCTGCAGGATGTGCAAAATGCAAAGTCTTCGAAAATCCAGACTGATCGTGCAGTTCGCCCGTGCATTGGCAACGTCAGTGAAAATGACGGCCGTCGTAAGCGTAACCGTCCCGCAAACGATCAATATTGCGCATGCCAGCAAGTATGATCTGCCGAAACCCTACGTCTCCCGGGCTCTTGATGCGGTTCTGATACCGATCAATCACGCCTCTCGGCACCGCTACCAGATCCCGCCAAAACTTCGCGGGGTGTATATCCTGGCTGTTGCACCCCATGGCATTGCCGCGCGGCAAGGTATCCGACCGGGTGACGTGCTTGCCACAGTGCGGCATCAACCGATTTCGACGCCGGTTGATGTCGACAGACTCGTTTGGGCCGCCCTTGCCGTGAGTGCCACCAGTTTCCTGTTTGGCGTGAACCGCGGGACAGAAGTCGCAGATGTCGTCGAGGTCAACACCAACATCACCGTCAACAACTTCAACACCAACATCTCGGTCGACAATATTTCGCAATGGACGAGCGTCGACAATCGAGAGGAGTGGACGCAGATCGTCGATGAGTATGACGACGAGATGGAGACGGGCCTCAATGATACGAGCTATCGCGAGGACGACTCGCAGCCTGGCGACGCCAATCCGGACGCAAATGTGTCTTCTCCCGATGCTGACGACGACGATACCAGCACCGATACTGACGACAATAGCCCGGCCGACAGTACCGACGACAACAGTTCCGATCAGGACGATTCGAGCGATCAGAACGACGATGAAAACTCAACGGACGGTGATGATGACAAGAACAGCACCGACACCGACGACGATAGCACGGATGACGATGCGTCGGATGACAGCACTGACAACAATGATTCCGACGATCAGGACGATTCCAGCGATCAGAATGACGATGACGACCCGTCGGCAGATGGTGAAGACGAAAACAGCACCGACAGTAATGACGATGCGTCGGATGACAGTAACGACGCTGACGGATCGGACGATGACGATGCCAACTAGCGGCGACCATGCCGGCAGTTCTAGACCGAGGACAATCGATGAAAACCGCGATGCTGACCGCTGCCATCGTTCTGGCCATGCCGGCTTTCGCATTTGCCCAGGACAAGTGCAACGACGCCGCCAAGGATCAGGCCGGCCCGAACGAGTGCGCCGATGCCGCGTCCAAGAAATCCGACAAGAAGCTCAACGAGCTTTACCAGCAGATCGAAACCCGCCTGAACGACGACGCGGATACCAGGACGCTTCTCGTTCAAGCACAGCGGGATTGGGTCAAATTTCGCGACGCCGAGTGCAGTTTCCAGACCGCGGGAGCGGCTGGAGGAAGCGTGATGCCAATGCTCATCGCGGAGTGCATGGACAGCCTGACGCAATCCCGTGTCAAAGATTTCGAGGGTTACCTGAAATGCAGGGAAGGCGATGCGAGTTGCCCCGTTCCGGCAGCGAACACATCACATGCCGTACCTGCCGTGGCCGATGAGAACGGCCAGGCCGGCCTTGCCCAGGCTGCCGACCCGATAACTATTCCATTGCAACATGTTAGGGGCCACGGAAGCGCTGACGTCGTTTATCACAATCTCGGGATTGCGTTGGGCATCAATGGTGCCAAGCCTCGTCTGTTCGAATTCGACACGGGGTCGGATGAGTTCAACGCCGAGATCGATTCGAGTGTCCCTGGCGTAGAGCCGGTGCACGGCAGCAAGCCCGAAATGTACGCCTATGGAGACGGCACCTATGGAGATTGGGTACAGCAGGTCCGGTTCGACAGCCTGTCCTATTACGATCCGGATGATCCCTCGCAGCCTGTCGTAACCTTCGACGGTGGCTATGGCGCCGGTCGGGTGGTGGATTACGTCTTCACCAAGGGTTTCGGCTATCTCAAGGATATGAAATTGACGCAAAAGCCCGTTGGCCACCGCGGCGATACGCCGGTCTATGCGGATCTTAATGCGCGCAAGAGCATGCAGAATGGCGAACCCGGTGGTTCGACGACGTTTTACGGTGTCTTTGGAGCCGGCGATTTTCTCGATGAGGGGGACGAGGCCGCCGCTCCCGCCAGTCAGACACAAAGCGGCTATGTGGTCTCGGCCAATGCAAATCTTGGAAAGAAGACGACACGGGGCTGCGCTCCCTGCCTGACGCTGAATTTGTCCCCCAGTCTGAGATCCCAGTTTACGGCCCTGATGCCCTGGGGCGAACTGGATTATGAATTCCGCCAGAGACGATTCCCGCGATCAGGCGCGAACGCATCCAATCACTACGAAGGGTCTTACCATTATACAATTTCTTTTGACTATAAGGGAAAGAAGCAGTCGGTTGATTTCAGTGGACCTGTTTTATTGGATACTGGATCGTCGACCTTTCTCGGTATCACCACAGAAGGCTTTTTTAATAAGCTTCGCTCGAAAGGATTTAAGCTTGATGAATATGATTATACGGTAGTCGATTTTAAGATTTTGGGATTTGAAGATAGTTTCAACAACAAGGAATACAGCGATGTCGTTATGGATCGACAAAGCGATGAGGAGGGGGGCAATGGAGTTGTTGTCGGGCTACCCTTCTTCCAGTCAAATTCCGTAATGTATGATCTGGAGAACAAGACGACCGCATATTCACCCTATTTTGTCAGCGCTGCTAACTTTACCACAGACGCGGCTGCCGAGGATCAAGTGCAGCTGAATCGCGCGACCAGCGATGCTGGAAGCAAAGGATGGCTCGGACTGGCCGGCATCATCTCCGGCGCCGGCGACTTCACGATCGAGAAGGATGCGGACGTGCGTATGACCGGGGCCAATACCTACACCGGCACAACCCATATCGCGGCCGATGGGTATCTTACTCTGGCCGGGCCGGGCAGCATCGAGCATTCCTCGCGCGTCATGGTCGACGGTGTGCTCAACATTGATCAGAAAGGAAACTACCTGAAGCCCTGGGGAGTGGCGCACTCCATGAACGATACGGCCATTCGCACCCTTAGCGGTAAAGGCGAGGTCTATCTGGGTGCGGGCAGACTGATCCTGACAGAAGCCGACGGGCAATTTGATGGAACCATCGCGAACTATGATGACGCCGGCGACAGCGGCGGCCTCGTGGTCGCCGGTGGCAAGCTGACGCTGAGCGGCAAGAACAAATATTCGGGCATGACGGAAGTGGCGGCGGGAGCGGAGTTGCACGTGACCGGCTCTTTGACCGGTGACGTTTCCGTCTCGGGACTGCTTGTCGTTGACGGAGAGGTCTCCGGCGAAGTCATGGTCAAGGAGGGCGGCACGCTGACCGGCTCAGGAAAGGTCGGCAACGTCACGGTCGCCGAAGGTGGCAAAGCTGATCCAATGAAAACCAGATAATCAGGCCATGGGCCGATCGTGGCAATAACGGACAGCTGACGAGAACATAGGGCGGGGCTGAGCAACTTAAGAGCTTGACTGCAACCGGAAAGGGAAATCGATGAAAATCGCGATACTGACTGCTGCCGTGGTTCTGGCTGCGCCGACATTCGCCCTTGCCAAGGACAAGTGCGCCGATGCCAAGGATCAGGCCACCATGAACCAGTGCTTCGGTGCCGAGTTCCAAAAATCCGACAAGAAGCTCAATGAGCTTTACAAGCAGATCGAAGCCCGCCTGAAGGACGATGCGGATACCAAGAAGCTTCTTGTTCAGGCACAGCGGGATTGGGGCAAGTTTCGCGACGCGGAGTGCAGTTTCCAGACCGCAGGCGCGGCCGGAGGAAGCATGATGCCAATGCTCATCGCGCAGTGCATGGACGGCCTGACGCAATCCCGTGTCAAAGGTTTCGAAGGCTATCTGAAATGCCAGGAAGGCGACATGAGCTGCCCTGTTCCGGCCGCGAACTGACACGTGCCACAGCTGATCTGATCACGATGATGTCGGCGGCGAGCGTGATGTCGCCGCCAGACATGAAAGGATGCGAGGGGCATCATCATTGTTTGAGGGACTTGAGGGAGGTGGATTATGAAACGCTATGGATCGTCGCTCGCATTGACAATTGCGGCATCTGTACTGTTGGCATGTGTCGTGCCGGCAACAGCCCAGACTGACATGAGCTTCGACATCAACGTCACGCTTTCCAAAAAGGCAGCCGCCAAGCTCGCGGCTGAAAAGGAGCGGATCGTTGTCTTCGCCTCCTATTACGGCGACCCGAAGAGGAGCGCCGAGAAGCGTGTAAACGAAATCGGCCAGATCGATCTCACGCCGCAGGACGAAGAGGTGGAGATACCGGGTACAGCGGGCCACGCTCACATCAGCGGCACAAAGGTCGACACGAAGCGTCTCGATTGGCTTGCCGGCCCTCCCGAGGTCAACGTCAACGTTGCGTCGGCGCGCAAGAGCAGTCCGGACAATCTGCTCAGCTGCGACTTCATCGACGGTCCACTAGGCGATGCCCAAAGGAAGACTGTGACGCTTCATTGCGGATTGATCGAAGAACATGTGGACACGAAGTTGAAGCCATAAGGCTTACAAATCATGCGCCTCGCCACCGGCGCCAACGTACATTACTCGCGGCATGACCTGCTTACTTCAGGGAGACAAAGATTCTCATGCGCCCGCTGTTCGCTATCTGTTTCGGCCTGGTCATCATGTCCTTGCCTGCGACCGCCCATGCCGAGCGCCGTTGTGGTTGGTACTCCAGCCCGACACCCGGCAACCTCGTCCTGACCGACAGTGACGGGGATTGGTGGATCCAGATGCAGGGACGACCGGATCCCAAAGGCATCGACAATGTGCCGGCCTTTGACGAGCGGCAATTCGTCGAGACCAATGTGCCTGGTTCGGGTCACGGCTACGGATGTGCGTGCATGAACGTCGTAACCAACGCCAAGCAACAGAAGATCACCAGAGTGATCTCGGGCCAAATCCTTCCGCTGCTGCGCTGTCGCAACGACAGATTGCTGCCTAACCCGGACGGATAGTTATTAGATATCTTGTGGATGCCATGGCTGACGGTAGGGCAGCCTAGAGCATTGGATCAAGAAAAAGCCCGGCAAACCGGGCTTTTTCTTGGGTCTCTGAAACCGCATCAATCGGTTCGAAACGGGAATTTGGTGCCCAGAAGAGGACTCGAACCTCCACTCCTTGCGGAACACGGACCTGAACCGTGCGCGTCTACCAATTCCGCCATCTGGGCTGGTGCGCGCTCATTAAGCGGGCGAGGGATGAGTGTCAACGCGCTTTTTTGAAAGCCGCGTTCCTTCTCCGGCTCAATGCTCCAGCACTTCTTTCGACGCCACCGTGGAATCGGCGTTGAGCGTGTAGATGATCGGCACACCGGTGCCGAGCTCGAGCTTGACGATCTCCTCGCCCGATTTGCCGTCCAGCGCCATGATCAGCGCGCGCAGCGAATTGCCGTGCGCCGCCACCAGCACGGTGCCGCCGCGCAGCACATGCGGTTGCAGATCGTGCAGGTAATAGGGCCAGACGCGCGCGCCGGTGTCCTTCAGGCTTTCACCGCCGGGCGGCGGCACGTCATAGGAGCGGCGCCATATATGCACCTGCTCCTCGCCCCATTTCTTGCGCGCATCATCCTTGTTGAGGCCGGAGAGATCGCCATAGTCGCGCTCGTTCAGCGCCTGGTCGCGAACGGTCTCGAGATCGCTCTGGCCAACGGCGTCGAGAATATGCTGGCAGGTCTTCTGCGCCCGGATCAGCGACGACGTGAAGGCGATGTCGAACTTCATGCCGCGCGCCCTGAGCTTGGCGCCGGCCGCCTTGGCTTCGGCATGGCCCAGTTCGGTCAGGTCGACGTCGCGCCAGCCGGTAAATAGGTTCTTCAGGTTCCATTCGCTCTGGCCATGGCGCACGAGCACGAGAGTTCTCGACATATTTGCTCCTTCAAATTTTGTGAATCAGCCAAATCTTGTGGATCAGCCAAGTCTGTGGATCAGCCAAGTCTGTGGATCAGCTTGTCAGGCCGAGCACGTCCCGCATCGAATAGAGGCCCGGCTTGCGGCCGCGCGCCCACAGGGCTGCCTTGACCGCGCCACGGGCAAAGATCGCCCGGTCCTCGGCATGATGGGCAAGCGTGATGCGCTCGCCGGTACCGGCCAGCACCACACTGTGGTCGCCGACCACCGAGCCGCCACGCAAGCTGGCGAAACCGATCGAGCCTGCCTTGCGCACGCCGGTATGGCCGTCGCGCACGCGAACATCGTTGCCGGCAAGTGCTACGCCGCGCCCGGCAGCGGCGGCCTCGCCGAGCAGCAGCGCCGTGCCCGACGGCGCATCGACCTTGTGCCGGTGGTGCATTTCCAGGATCTCGATGTCGAAATCGTCGGCATCGAGCGCGCGCGCCGCCTGCTCAACCAGCACCGCCAGCAGATTGACGCCGAGGCTCATATTGCCTGACTTGACCACCGTCGCGTGCCGCGCCGCCGCCGCGATCCTGGCATTGTCTTCAGCCGAGCAGCCGGTGGTGCCGATGATATGGGCGATGCGCGCCTGCGCCGCGTAGCCGGCGAATTCGACGGTCGCCGCCGGCGTGGTGAAATCGAGCACGCCGTCGGCCTTGGCGAAGGCCGGCAGCGGATCGTCGCCGATCGCCACCTCGAGCCTGCCGACGCCGGCCAGCTCGCCGGCATCCTTGCCGATATGGGGCGAACCGGCCCGCTCGATGGCGCCGGCGACGCGGGCGCCCGGTATCGTGTGGATGGCGCGGATCAGCGCCTGGCCCATCCGGCCGGCCGCGCCCACCACCACCAGGCCCATTTCACTAACGGTCGGCGTGTCACTCATGAATGTCTCCCGGCCGCCTTTTTCGCGCGACCATTTTCCGCCGCACTCTGGATTGGCTCGCCGTCATCGACAAGCCCCAGCCCTTTCCTGCCTTGCACCCGGTGGAACCGGGCATAGACGCTGTGCGGGTCGGCCATCAGCGAGGCATGCGTGCCCTGTTCGACCAGCCGGCCCTGCTCCAGCACGATGATATGATCGGCATTGACCACCGTCGACAGCCGGTGCGCGATGACAATGGTGGTGCGCCCTTCCATGACATGGGTCAGCGCTTCCTGGACGCGGGCCTCGGCCTCGTTGTCGAGCGCCGAGGTGGCTTCATCGAGCAGCAGGATCGGCGCCTGCCGAACGATAGCGCGTGCAATCGATACACGCTGGCGCTGGCCGCCCGACAGCGTCACGCCGTTCTCGCCGACCGGCGTGTCGTAGCCTTGCGGCTGCTGGCGGATGAAATCGTGTGCCGCGGCCTGTTGGGCGGCGCGTTCAATCTCTGCGTCGGTGGCGCTCAGCCTGCCGTACCGGATGTTGTCGCGGATGGTGCCTTCGAACAGATAGGGCTGCTGCGATACATAGGCGATCGAGCCGCGCAGCGAATGCTTGGTGACCTTTGAAATGTCCTGGCGGTCGATTTCGATGCTGCCCGACTCGACGTCGTGGAAGCGCTGCAGCAGCGCAACCAGCGTCGTCTTGCCGGCGCCCGAGGCGCCGACGATGGCGGTCACCTTGCCGGCGGCGGCGACAAAGCTCAGGTCCTGCAGGACCGGCGCCTCTTCGACATAGCGGAAGGACACGTTGTTGAAGCGCACTTCGCCAGAGGTGAATTTCGCCTCGGCGGCTCCCGGCACGTCACCCTGCTGCGGCTCGAGGTCGAGAAGCTCGTAGATCATGCGCGCATTGACCAGCGACTTTTCCATGCCGACCTGCATACGCGCCAGCCGCCTGGCCGGGTCATAGGCAAGCAGCAGGGCGGTGATGAAGGCAAACACCGCGCCCGGCGGCTGGCCGCCGACGGTCGCCCGGTAGCCGGAATAGGCGATGACACCGGCGACGGCGAAGCCGGCCAGCATTTCGGAGATCGGCGTCAGCCGTTCCGAGACGCGGGCGATCTTGTTTGCCCGCTGCTCGGCGCCCGCGACGAGGCCGCCGATGCGGCGCGACAGCTCGTCTTCCAGGGTGAAGGCCTTGACGATAGCGATGCCTTGCGTCGCTTCCTGCATGGCGCCGATCAGCCGCGAGTTGATCTGCACCGATTCACGGGTGATGCAACGCACCCGGCGCATCAGATAGGTGACACTGTAGATCAAGGGCGGCCCGATCAGCAGCGACATCGCCGAGAGCATCGGGTCCTGCCAGATCATGACGCCAACCAGCGCGACAAGCGATACGGCATCGCGCGCCAGCGATGTCAGCGTCATCGACAGGAGATCGCGGATGCCGTTGACGTTCTCGTTGATCTGCGCGGCGAGCCGGCCCGAGCGGGTGTCGTTGAAGAAGCCGACGCCGAGCTTCATCAGGTGGTCGAAAATGCGGCGCTGGTAGCGCGCCACCAGATTGTTGCCGATCTTGGCCAGCGTCACTGCCTGGCCGTAGCTGGCCAGCCCGCGCAGCATGAAGGCGGCCAGGATCGACACGCTGATCAGCGCGATAAGATCGCCGCGCTGCTTATAGAAGATCTGGTCGACGACATCCTTCATGATCCAGGCGGTGAAGGCGGTCGTTGCCGCGATCGTCACCAGGCACAGCACGGCAAGAACATAGTACCAGCGATAATCGCGGCTGTTTTCGGCGACGATGCGGCGGATCACCGCCACGATCTCGCTGGGCCGGGCTTTCCCTTTGGTTGGTGCTGGAAGTGTCAAGTTGGAGCGCTTTGTGGTTTTGGCTTCGGCCGGCTGCAATTCGGCAACCTCTTAACGCCCCGATGGCGGCTTGCCTATGGCCGAGGACGGCGAAACTTCGTCGCGGCGCAGCTTGTATCCTAGACCCGCCAGCGCCGCCCCGCCGTCTGCACGCCGAACAGCGACGGATTTCTGGCATAGGCGGCCAGCCCTAAAAGCGCCGCCAGCGGATGAGTGATGACATAGACCGGCATGCTGCGCATCAGGGCGCTGTGCGGCGCCTTGTCCTCGAAGGCGGCGCGGAAATTGCCGGTGCGCAGCGCCGGCAGGATTTTTTGCGCGATGCCGCCGGTGAGAAACACGCCGCCGCGGCTCATGAACGCTAGAGCGAGATCGCCGGCGGTGCGCCCCAGGCAAGTGACGAAGATCGACAGCGCCTCTTCGGCCACCGGATCGTTCTTTGCCAGTGCCGCGGCGGTGACCTCGGCAGGCGTTGTAAAGGGCGACGGCTTGCCGTCCGCCTTGGCCACCGCCCGGTAGGCATTGACCAGGCCGCGTCCGGACAGGATCTGTTCGCCGGAGATGCGGCCCTCGAGCTTCTCGATATGCGGAAACACCTGGAAATCGCGCGGCGAGCGCGGGCCGATATCCATATGGCCGCCCTCGCCGGGTACCGGTATCCAGTGATGCAGCGCATAAACCAGCCCGGCGACACCGAGCCCAGTTCCCGGGCCGAGCACCACCCGCCCGGAATTCGGTTCCGGCTCGTCGCCGCCGATCTTTTCCATGTGCTCTTCGCCGAGCGCGACGACAGCCAGCGCCTGCGCCTCGAAGTCGTTGAGCACCACGACGTCGCTGAGACCGAGACTGGCGAACATCTGTCTCGGCTTGACGATCCATGGGCAATTGGTAAGCGGGATCTCGTCGCTTTCGACAGGACCGGCTACCGCCAGCACAGCTGAATTCGGCCGGACCGACGAGCGGTCGAGCACGGCCGACTGGATCGCCTCGTCTATCGTATTGAAGTTGGCGGTCTGGACGATCGTCGGCTCGCCGGCCTCGGAATTCGCGTCGAGCACAATCGAGAAGCGCGCATTGGTGCCGCCTATGTCGCCGATCAGGATCGGAAATCGCAACAGAGTGTCGTCGTCGCTTACGCCTGGCATGCTCTCGTCCGTTCCCGACGCGTATCGCCGTTCTCTCGTTGACTAGCGCATGACCGCAAAAAGGGAAATCGGTTTTCGAAGTGGAGATGCACGGATGCAGACAGCAAACACGCTGCCCGCATCAGTGCCCCGGTCGTGGCCGCGGCAGCGGAATGCCGATCTCGGGGGTCGCCACAAAGGCGTTCGCCGAGGCCGGAAGCGCTGCCGCGCCGGCTGCGACCGTCGGCGGCGGCGAAGGTTCTGCCGCGAGAGCGGGTTCTGCCGCGATCGGTACGCCGTCGCCATAGTAGGTGACTGCTTCGGCCGTGGCCGGAGCCGGCGCGTCGAGCACGAACTGGCATTGCCTGGGCAGGTTCGCCATCGTCATCACGTCGCGTGCCTTCGGCTTGTCCGGGTTCTTGTTGGGGCGCCACGGCCCCTCGGTGAACCACCAGGCCAGCGCCTGGTCGCAGCCATCGCCCGGCGCCGTCGCTTCCTGCGCCTTGCAGTCGGGTGATCCAGCCTGGCAGCCGATGCGAATGTGGAAGTGGTAGTCGTGGCCCCAGAACGGCCTGACCTTGCGCAACCAGCTGCGGTCGCCTTTGACCGTGTCGCAGAGCTTCTTCTTGATCCCTGGATTGACCAGGATGCGCTCGACTTCGGGATAGCTCGCGGCGCGCTTCAACAGCCGCGTGTGCATCGGCGTCCACAGGCCGTCCTTCACCAGATGGGTTTTTTCATCGACCATCAAGGTAGCGCTGATGTTTTCGCGCTCTTCGGCCGAGAGCTTGCGGTCGGGCATCGGCGTCAGCCAGATGTCGGCGTCGAGGCCGATCTGGTGCGAGGCATGGCCGGTCAGCATCGGCCCGCCGCGCGGCTGCGAAATGTCGCCGATCAACAGGCCCGGCCAGCCGTCGGCAGCGGCGTCGCGCGACAGTTTCTCGATCAGCGCGATCATTGCCGGATGGCCCCAGCGGCGATTGCGCGACGGTCGCATCACCTCCCAGTGCCGGCCGTCCATGGGCAGGGCGACGCCGCCGGAAAAACAGCCTTTGGAATAAAAGCCGATCGATTGCGCTGTTGCGATTGCCGGCAGCTCTTTGGCGCCAAACAGGTCTTTTGCCCGTTGCTCGGCGCTCGCCGTCTGCGCTGCAAGCGTCAGGCCGGCGACGGCCAGAGCTGCCGTCAGCAGCAGTGTTTTGCCCGGCAAGGCTCGCTTTAACGTCTTTCCCAAGCTGGACCCCTCCGCGATTTGAACCGCATCATACCACGCCCCGCGCAGCGTATCGATCATGACCGTTTCATCGGGCTGCGCGCCTCGCCGTCGCGCCAGTCGCCGCTCGCCCACATGGCATCGAGCGCCGAGCGATAGTCGGGGAAGCGAAACCCATAGCCGGCCGCCTTGATCGCCGCGTTGGCGACACGCTTGTTCTCGCCGTAAAAGGACCGCGCCATGGGCGAAAGTTGGGCGGTCTCGAACGGAATTTCGGGCGGCGGCTCGATGCCCATCAATTGGGCGGCATAGGCGACGACGTCCTGCGGCGGCGCCGGCAGGTCGTCGGTGACGTTGAAGATGCCGCCGCGATTGCCTTCGGCCAGATGCCAGAGCGCGCCGGCAATGTCGTCGCAATGGATGCGGTTGAACACCTGGCCAGGCTTGACCAACCGCCGGGCGGTGCCGTTTTCCAGATTGACCAAGGCGTTGCGGCCTGGCCCATAAATGCCGGAAAGCCGCAGGATCGCCGCCGGCCGGCCGACGTCGTGGCCCAGTTTCAGCCAATCCTGCTCGGCGGCAACCCTCATCGCTGATCGCTTCGATACTGGCCGGCATTCGGCGGCCTCGTCCACCCAATTGCCGCCATGGTCGCCATAGACGCCGACGGTGGAGAGATAGGCGATCCATTCGAGCTCCGGCATGTTGGCCGCGATCTCCTCGCGTGCCGCGCCCAGCACCGGGTCGCCGGCCTCGTCCGGCGCGACCGAGACGACGAGATGGGTTGTCTTCCCAAGCGCATCGCCGATTTCGGAGGTCAGCGTGCCATCGAAACGCAGCGGCACGATACCGGCTTGCCGCAGCGCCGCGAATTTTTCCAGCAACCGTGTTGTACCGAAGATCGCTGTGTCGGCATCCCTGTTGGCGCGGGCGAAGGCCTTGCCCGAATAACCGGCGCCGAAGATGAAAATCTGCTTTTTTGTCATGTATGCGCCTCGATCGGCTTTGGCAGGGCCAGAAGCCATTCGCCTCTCACCGCCTCGTCATCTTCTGCTTGCAAAGCGGCTGCGGCACGTTCGGCAAATTCCCGACCCGGCACCAGCCGCGACAGCGCCCATACCGCAGGTCCGCGAACCAGGGGCGAGGCGTCGTCGAGCAGCGCGCGAACGGCGCCGGCCAGCGACAAGTCCTGGGAATTGCCGGCCGCTATCAGCACGTTGCGGATAAAACGGGCGCGGCCGATACGCTTGACCGGCGAGCCCGAAAAAAGCACGCGGAAGGCAGCGTCGTCGAGGCGCAGCAGCTCGGCGATCGGCGGTTCGCGCAAGTCCGCGCGGGCGGCAAGCTTTGCCTCCGAAGCGGCTTGGGCGAACTTGTTCCACGGGCAGGCGGCCAGGCAGTCGTCGCAGCCATAGATACGATTGCCGATCTTTTCCCGGAACTCATGCGGGATCGGTCCTTTGTTCTCGATGGTGAGGTATGAAATGCAGCGCCGCGCATCGAGCCGGTAAGGCGCCGGAAAGGCATCCGTCGGGCAAACGTCGAGGCAGGCCCGGCAGGAGCCGCAATGGTCGTCCTCAGGCGCGTCCGGCACCAGTTCGGCCGTCGTGAAGATTGTGCCGAGGAACAGCCAGGAGCCATGCGTTCGGCTGACCAGGTTGGTGTGCTTGCCTTGCCAGCCGAGGCCGGCCGCCTCGGCCAGCGGCTTTTCCATCACCGGCGCGGTGTCGACAAACACTTTCACGTCCCCGCCGGCGCGTGCCACGATCTTGCCGGCGATCTCCTTCAGCCGGCCTTTCATCACGTCATGATAGTCGCGGTTCTGCGCATAGGCCGAGATCGCGCCGCGGTCGCGCTTTGCCAGGATGTCGCGTGGGTCGTGGTCGGGGCCGTAATTCATCGCCAGCACGATGATCGAGCGGACCTCTGGCCAAAGCGTCGTCGGTTTGCCTCGCCGCTCGAGCGTTTCGGCAATCCAGCCCATCGAGCCGTGAAAGCCGTCGGCAACGAATTCGGCCAGCCGTTCCGGCGCCTGCGGAATCGCATCGGGCGTGGTGACGGCAACGGCGTCGAAGCCGGCATTCCGCGCCTCGCGGTCGATCAGCGCGCGCAGCTTTGCCGTATCAGAAATCGAGGTCCGCATAATGTGACACCGGCGACAGGCCGCGCACCCGGTCGGACAGAAGCGGCCGGAACGAAGGCCGTGATTTCACCCTTGTATACCATTCGCGCGCAGCGCTGTGTTCGCGCCAGTCGATCTCGCCGAGATAGTCGAGCACCGACAGTGCTGCCGCCGCCGCGAGATCGGCATAGGTGACCTTGTTGCCGGCCAGCCAATGACGGGTGCCGGCCAGCCAGTTGGTGTATTTCATGTGCTGGCGGATATTGGCGCGGGCGGCGCGGATCGCCGCCGAATCGGGCGAGCCGCCGCCTGCCGTTTCCGGCATGACCGGCTTCAGAACGCGTTCGCGCACCAGATGCCGGGTAACCTCGCTTTCCGCCTTGTTGAGGTACCAGTCGGTCAGCCGGCGGATTTCGGCGCGCTCCATCGGATCCTCGGCGAATAGCCGCTTGTCGCGCTTGAGTACGCCGCGCGTCTCGTCGAGATATTCGGCAATGACCATCGCGCCGACGATCGGCACGTCGCCTTCGGCGAGCAGGATCGGCAGCGTGCCGGCCGGGTTCAGCGCCAGGAACTCCTTGCGCCGCGTCCACGGCTTCTCCTCGATCAGCGCTAGTTCCTCGCCATACTCACCAAAGGCGAGGCGGACGAAGCGGCAGCTGGCGAACATCGGATGGTGGAAAAGCGTCAGCATGGTCCCGCGATAATAGAGCGCACTGGCAAATCGCCGGCTGCGCCGGTAAGTCTTGGCCGCCCGATTCAGCGGGCTGTCAGGGTGCTGCGACCTATAGGGGGAGTTCCGCGCCGTGACAAGCAAGCCCTTTTCTCAAGCCCTCACTCCAACGCCGAGGTTGCCATGGAAAGCCAGACCGTCGTCGAAGCGCTGCTGCTCGGCCTGCTCGAGGGCCTGACCGAGTTCATTCCGGTATCTTCGACCGGTCACATCCTTCTCGCCGGCCATTTCCTCGGCTTTCATTCGACCGGCAAGGCCTTCGAGATCCTGATCCAGCTCGGCGCCATATTGGCGATCCTCAGCGTCTACTTCCGCCGTCTCTGGAAGATGCTGCTCGAGCTACCCTACGATCGGCTGACGCGGCATTTCGTCCTTGGCATTCTCATCGCATTCCTGCCGGCGGCCATTATCGGCGCACTGGCGCATGACTTCATCAAGACGGTGCTGTTCGAATCGCCGCGGCTGATCTGCATCATGCTGATCATCGGCGGTGTCATCCTGCTGCTGGTCGATCGCATGAAGCCGAAGCCGTATTACCACGATGTCGAGCGGTTCCCGACCAGGCTTTATCTGCAGATCGGGCTGTTCCAGTGCTTGTCGCTGATCCCCGGCACGTCGCGCTCGGGTTCGACCATCGTCGGCGCGCTGCTGCTCGGGGTCGACAAACGGGCGGCGGCGGAATTCTCCTTCTTCCTCGCCATACCGACGATGGTCGGCGCCTTCGCCTTCGACCTGTTCAAGAATCGCAATGTGCTGAGCAGCGCCGACCTGCCCATCATCACCGTCGGTTTCGTCGCCGCCTTCGTCACGGCATTGATCGTCGTGCGCTTCCTGCTCGACTACGTCTCGCGCCACGGCTATGCGCTGTTCGGCTGGTGGCGGCTGGTCGTCGGCATCGTCGGGCTGGCGGGGCTGGCAATCTGGGGGTGAGCCGGCGCGGATAGCGCAATCCCAGCCGGAACTCTATTCTTGCCCGAAGCCGAGCCATACGATCTTGTGGACGTATGGTTGGCAGGGGGAATGCATGAGCGAAGTTCTTGACGCCCTCGTTATTGGCGCCGGTCCGGCGGGACTCGGCGTCAGTTACTTCTTGAAACGGCAGGACCGCGACCACCGCGTGCTCGATCGAGGCCGGATCGGCGAGACGTGGCGAACGCAGCGGTGGAACTCGTTTCGACTGAATTCGCCGACCATTCGCTCCATCTTACCCGGTGATTCCTACGAGGGGCCCGAGCCGTGGGGCGCGATAAGCCACCACGAATTTGTCGCGTATCTCGAAGGCTATGCCGAGCGGCACCGCCTGCCGGTAAGCACCCAAACTCCGGTGCAAGAGCTGACGAGAGACGACGGGATCTTTCGCATCACCACGACGGACGGGGCATTTCTGGCGCGCAACGTGGTGATCGCCACCGGCGACCAGAATCGGCAGGTCCGGCCAGCAGGGTCGGCGGATTTGCCAACCGCAATTGGCCAAGTCGATTCCTCGGCTTATCGCAACCCGGCCGAGTTCGAGAGTGGCGCGGTGCTGGTGGTCGGCAGCGGCCAGTCGGGCGGCCAGATCGCCGAGGATCTGGCGTTGGCAGGACGTGTGGTCTTTTTGGCGACCAGCCGCAACGGCCGTTGGGTGCGGCGCTACCGCGGGGGCAACATACTTAAATGGCTGACGCTGTCCGGTTTTCTCGACGTTCCGCGCAAGGAACTCGTCCTCCCTTCCGGCAAGCTGCAGGCCCGCGCGCTGGTCGGCGCGACGCACACGATCAGTTTGCAATCGCTGAGTGCGCAAGGCGTGGTGCTGCTCGGCCGCTTCAGGGGAGTGGAGAATGGCAGCCTCGTCTTCGGCGACGAGCTCGACGACCACATGCGATTTGCCGACGAGGTCTCCGCGAATACCAAGCGCCTGGTCGACGGGTACATTGAGCGCGCCGGGCTCGATGCGCCACTGGCCGAGGATGATCCGGCCGAGACGGTTGACCCGCGCTTGCCCGATCCTCCGATCCGCTCCCTCGACTGGACGGCAAGCGGCATCAGATCAGTGATCTGGTGCACGGGCTTCACCGGCGATTTCTCATGGGTCCGGCTCCCCGGCGCCCTCGATGCAGCCGGCCAGCCCGTCCACGAGGATGGCGTCGGCGCTGTTCCAGGTCTCTTTTTCGCCGGCCTCGATTTCGGATCGACGCGGAAGTCGGGCACCATACCGGCCATTCCAGAGGAGGCGGCCGCCGTCGTGGAGCGACTTGTCCAAGCGGGAGCCGACTTGCCACGGAACGGCGTCTAACCGTCGAACGCGGGTTCTTGAACGTGCAAGAACATGACAGCTCTGGCGCGATCAAGACGACGCACGCTGCCTTTTGTCGAAGCGCACCGACAATTTTCCGTAGTCCATTGGTGCGACAGCCAGAAATCGCGAGCACCTTCGATACGGCGCTCCGATTCGCGGCCGACTGCATCCATTGCCTCCATCAGCGTGCGGCGGCTTTGACCTCGGCTGGTCGTCGTCGTGCTGACAGCACTGGCCATATGGGATGAGCCGGCGCAGTCGTTCGGAATGGTCGACCTGGAGACGCCAAAGGAGGTGCGTCAAGGCGCACGATCGGTCAGCGCGCTCGCGCCTTCCTCCGCGGCGCAATGTGCGCAGCAGTAGATGATGTCATCCTGTTCGACGCCATGTCCGATGATCCGGCATCCGCAATGCGGACACGTCGGAGCAAGTTTCTGGACCGCGCATTCGAAGCTGTCGAATGTGTAGGTCTCGTCGGCCATCGTCACGTTGAAAGCCTTGTCGTAGTCATTCCCGCATTGATCGCATCTGGCCATAGTTCTTCTCCTTCTTTCACTGGCTTCAAGCTCGACCAACCTGTCGCGCGGCGATAGGTTCCCGCCAGGATCAGGGGGCCGTCCTAAGCCGGAGACGAGAGCGAGCCTACGCGACGGCGCTGTTCGATCGCACGGATCACCTCGTCGATATCCCGCGGCTCGATGTCGAGTTCCTTCAGGCCAGGCGCGTCGATTGCTGCCACATTGTCCTGACGCATAAGATCGATCTGGTTGCGCGTTATGGGGGCAGCCGGGAGGAGTTCCGCGACGCCAGCCAAGGCGTTCCATACCGCAAACGGCACCGGCATCAGCTTGACGTGCGTATCGAGCTGTCGGGCGATCTCCCGAAGCAGTTCCTTATAGGTATAGATACGCGGGCCACCGAATTCGAATATGGATGAACCCTGGGTTCGCCCGTCGATCAGCCGGCTCACTGCTTCTGCGACGTCTGCCACATAGACCGGCTGAAGCCGTGTGCCACCATCGCCGAACAGCGGATAGACCGGCAGGAGGCGTATCATCCTCACAATGGTCGTGAGGAAAGCGTCGTCAGGTCCTGTCATGACGGCGGGACGCACAATGAAAGCGCCGGGAAATGCGCTTTCCACGGCACCTTCTCCGCGCCCACGCGCCCTTATGTAATTCGAATCCGATTGAGGATCGGAGCCGATCCCTGAAATCTGGACGAACTGGTCGATCTCGCGGTCGCGCGACGCGGCAGCGAGATCGGCCGCGGCTTTCACATGCACGCGTTCAAAGGTCTGGACGCCCTGCTCGACGTAAAGACTGACGGCATTCACGACCGCCTGTGATCCGGTAATGGCCGACCCGATCGAGGACGCATCCAATATATCCGCCTCGACTGCTTCGGGCATCCTTGTAACCGAGGAAAAGACCAGGGCCACGCGAGCCGGATGGCGAGATGCGGCGCGCACCGTGAAACCTCTTTCCAGGAGCCGCTTCACGATCCTGCGCCCGAGAAAGCCAGTTCCGCCGAACACGGTGACGATCCGTTCCGGGTTGAGATCGTCGGGATCCATTTGCCTCGCCATCCCTTTGTCCTCGCATAGCTGCCACGCGGACTGCCCTGGCCGGCATTTGAACCAGCCCGTCGAACATCAGGACGATTGGGGAACAACGCAGGAACGCTTTTGTTCCAGTCAGCGCTGGGCGGATGCTTGACAGATCGGCAAACCATGATCTGAACCGCAGGCGCAGCAAAACGGCCCCACGTCGAGAATGGCCTAGTTTCGCCCGTAAAACACATTCTCGACATGCACCGGCCAGCGCCACGGCAGCACCGCCACCATGTCGAAGCGCACCGATAATTTTCCGTAGTCGGATTGGCGCGACAGCCAGAAATCGGCGGCGCCTTCGATGCGGTGCTCCGATTCGCGACCGACGGCTTCCATTGCCTCCATCAGCGTGCGGCGCGCCTTGACCTCGACGATCAGCACCAGATCGCCACGCCGCGCGATCAGGTCGATCTCGCCGAACCTGGTGCGGTGGCGGCGGGCCAGAATTCGGTAGCCTTTCAGCATCAGCGCCGCCGCCGCCAGCCATTCGCCGTGATGGCCGCGCCGGTAGGCCTTTTGCCGGCTGGCGCTCGGCCGTTCAGCCATCGCCGTCTCCGCCGGTCCCGTCTCTTCCGGCATTCTTGAGGTCGAGCAGCCGACGATAGAGCGTCTGCTTCTGGCCACCCGTCATCTTGGCGGCTTCCGCCGCTGCCTTGGAGGCCGGCATCTCGGCGGCGAGCGAAAGCAGCAGCCGGTCGATGTCTTCAGGCTCATCAGCGACAACATCCGCCAGGCCGACGCAGATGACGATTTCGCCTTTCGGCGTATCAGCTGCGGCGTAATGGCTGGCGAGCGACTGCAGGGTGCCGGTCCGCATCTCCTCGAAGGTCTTGGTCAGCTCGCGGCCGATGGCCGCCTTGCGGGCACCGCCCAGCACCTCGACCATGGCACTGAGCGTCTCGGCCAGCCGGCGCGGCGATTCGAAGAAGATCAACGTTGCCGGCACCGCCTTCAGCGCTTCCAGCCGCGTCAGCCGCTGCCCGGTCTTCACCGGCAGGAAGCCGGCAAACAGAAACGCGTCCGAGGGCAGGCCGGATGCCGTCAAAGCGGCAAGTGCTGCTGATGGGCCGGGGATCGGCACGACACGAATGCCGCGTTCCAGCGCCTCACCGACCAGCCGGTAGCCGGGGTCGGAGATGAGCGGCGTGCCGGCATCCGAGAGCAGCGCTACGCTTTGGCCGGCCAGCAGCGCCGCGATCAGCTTCGGTCCGGCCTCGCCGGCATTGTGCTCGTGGTAGGCGGTGGTGCGGCGGCGGATGCCGTAGCGGTCGAGCAGCACGCGGCTGACACGTGTGTCCTCGCAAGCGACGATATCGGCGGCGGCGAGCGTTTCCAGCGCGCGCAGCGTGATGTCGGCGAGATTGCCGATAGGCGTCGCCACCAGGTAGAGCGCCGGCTCGAGCGGCCGGGCGGCGATTTCGGTCTGCCCGACCACATAACTGCGTTTGGCCGATTCGCCGGTCACCTGCACAACTCCGTTCGACCCTGTTTGGCACGGCTCACGCTTGGTTGCAAAAGCCTGGGTTGCAAAGGCCCTGGTTCCAAAAGGGATGCCGACGTGAACCGGCCGCCATGCCTTCGCCACAGTAGGGAACGAAACCGTTGCCGGCGAATTTTACCCCTGATCTCGGGAGGAGCAGGATGAACAGCCTGACGATACAGGACGTTTTCGAACCCTACTATGCCGGCCGCAAACGCTTCGCCGCGCCATGCGACAAGAGCCTGCCTGCCGAAGCCGCAGATGGCAGAGCCAAGAAGCCGCTTGCACGCCAGCGATCGGCAGAGAGCAAGCCCGCAAACGAAACCGACCGCACGATGGAGCACTGACCGGACGATGCCCAATCGCTTCGACATTTTCATCACCCGCCTCGAAACAAAAAGCGCCCGCGATGGCGCAGCGTCACATTCCACAGACGACCAGCACCATGCCTCACGCGACAAAAGCGAGATCAAGCCGGCCCGTTCCGGAGAGACCAGCGAAAAAGATCGCGCCAAACACCGCCACAAGCACGAGGCTTGACCCCGCAAACCTTAGCGATCGGTCGAGACAGTTCTCGAAGCGCGGTTGCGAATGCTCCGCGATGTATCATTCAACCCAGATACTTCGAGACACGCGCCTCCAGCAGGCCCACCAGAGCCGGGTCCATGAATGCATAGTCGTCGGGAATATCGAGGCAGATTACTCGAGCCTTTTTCAGGCTTGTCTTGAATTTCTGCTGCAGTTTGGCGCGGTGCGTTTTTTCCATCACGAAGATGATGTCGGCCCAGGCGACGAGTTCATGCGTCAACGGTATGTCGGCATCGTGATTAGTGCCGGCCGAAGCGACCTCGATGTCCCGCCGCTTGGAAAACACCTGCTCCGCCGTCGGGCTGCGCAAGCGATTCTGGCTGCAGATGAAGAGAACGTTCTTCAACGTGCTATCTGGCCAAATCCGCCACGACCGCATCGAGCACGATCATGCCGGCCGGCGTGGCGCGCAGGCGGGCATTGCCGATCGGCGCCACCAGGCCTTCGTCCTGCAGCACCGACAGCCGTGCCGTCGACAGGCCGCGCCCTGAAAATGCCTCGTAGCGGGAAAGGTCGATGCCTTCCGCCAGCCTCAGCCCCATCAGCAGGAACTCGTCGGCCTCTTCCGACCGCGTCAGGACCTCGCCGCCGGTAACGCCATGACCCTTGGCCTCGACCAGATTGGCCCAGGTCTCCGGCATTTTCTCGGCGATCGTCACCACGCGGCGGCCATTTTCGACGAACCGGCCATGCGCGCCGGGACCGACGCCGACATATTCGCCATAACGCCAATAGGTGAGATTGTGCCGGCTTTCGGCGCCGGGCCTGGCGTGGTTGGAAATCTCGTAGGCCGGCAGTCCGCGCGCGGTGGTGATCTCCTGTGTCAACGCGTAGAGATCGGCGGCAAGCTCATTGTCTGGAATGATGAATTTCCTTGCCGCATGCAGTGCATGGAACGGCGTGCCTTCCTCGATGGTCAGCTGATAGAGCGACAGATGGTCTGCGGCGTGGCCGATCGCCTGCTCGAGCTCCGTCTGCCACGCTTTAAGCGTCTGGCCCGGCCGCGCGTAGATCAGGTCGAACGACAGCCGTGGGAATATCTCGCGCGCCAGGCCGATCGCATGCAGGGCCTCATCGACATTGTGCAAACGGCCGAGGAAGCGCAGATCCTTGTCGTGCAGCGCCTGCACGCCAAGCGATACCCGGTTGACGCCGGCCGCGCGATAGCCGCGAAAGCGCTCGGCCTCGACCGAGGAAGGATTGGCCTCCAGCGTCACCTCGATGCCATCAGGCACCGTCCAGTTCTTCGCCACTGCATCCAGCACCGCCGCCACGGTCTGCGGCTTCATCAGCGATGGCGTGCCGCCGCCAAGAAAGATGCTGGTCACCTCGCGCGGTCCGGTGCGGCCGCGCATCGTCGCCAGCTCGGTCTCGAAGGCGCGGGCAAAACGCTCCTGGTCGACCGGCTGGTGGCGGACATGGCTGTTGAAGTCGCAATACGGGCATTTGGCCGCGCAGAACGGCCAGTGGACGTAGACGCCGAAACCAGGCCTGCGGTCGAGCAGCATGGTCATACGCCGGCCAATCGGGCTTGCGCGAATTTCTGGAAGGCGCGGGCACGGTGCGACAATGTGGTTGGCTGGCCGGGCTTCCAGCCATGCTTTTCCTTCGCGCTCATCTCGCCGAAGGTCTTTTCGAACCCGTTGGGCAAGAACACCGGATCGTAGCCGAAGCCGAGCTCGCCGCGCGGTGGCCATACCAGCGTGCCCTCGACCTCACCGCGAAAATATTCCGCCTGGCCATCGGGAAAGGCCAGGCAGATGACCGCGACAAAGCGGCCCTTGCGCTGGGCAGGCGTGATCGCGCCAACTTCTTGCAAGGCCACTTCCGTGCGCTGCATGGCCATGCCGAAGTCGCGGGAGCCGTCCGGCGTCTCAGCCCAGTTGGCGGTGTAGACGCCGGGTGCGCCGTCGAGCGCATCGACACACAGGCCGGAATCGTCCGACAGCGCCGGCAGTCCAGTGGCCTTGGCGGCAGCCAAGGCTTTTATGAGGGCGTTCTCCTCGAAAGTGGTGCCGGTCTCGTCCGGTTCCGGCAGGCCGTATTCCTTTGCGGACTTCGCTTCAATGCCGAATGGCGCCATCAGATCGGCGAATTCCCGCAATTTACCGGCGTTATGGCTGGCGACGACGATCTTATGCCCGTCAAGCGAATGAACAGTTGGCGAATGCATCAGATGCCCCAGATTCTTGGCTCGGCGAATTCGATCGAATTGCCCGACGGGTCGCGAATATAGATCGAGCGGCCGCCCTGCGGCCATTCGAACTCGCTTTCGATGGCAATTTTCTTCGCCTCAAGATGCGCTTTCCAGCGTGGGATTTCATCCGCGCTTGCGGCGAAGCAAAGATGGCCCTGGCCGACCGCGCCATGCGGCGGTACTTTGAGCTTGGCGTCGGCCGGCGGCGGCACTTTGGTCGCCTCGGCATTGAACATAAGCAGCACGCTGTCGCCGCAGCGGAAGAAGAGATGCCTGCCATCGACCTTGCCGAGCAGATCGAGCCCGAGCACGCCCGAATAGAACCGTTCCGCGGCAGCAAGGTCCGTCACGTAGAGTGCTGATTCCAGGATTGCAGAAGGGGTCACAGGATCGCCAATCTCATCAATATTGACCGCAGCTAAGCCACCGCCATTTGCTGCAAGCTGACCAGGCGCTGAATACCTTTCTTGGCGAGCCCCATCAGCGCCGCGAACTGCTCTTCCGAGAACGGCTCGCCCTCGGCCGTGCCTTGGATCTCGACGATGCCGCCCTTGCCGGTCATGACGAAATTGGCGTCGGTACTGGCCGAGGAATCCTCGATATAGTCGAGGTCGATGACCGGCTGGCCATCATGGATGCCGCAGGAGATCGCCGCAACGTGATCCTTCAGCACCTTGCCCAGGCTCGCCATCTGGCGGGTTTCCATCCAGCGCAGGCAGTCGTAGAGCGCCACCCAGCCGCCGGTGATCGAAGCGGTGCGCGTGCCGCCGTCGGCCTGGATCACGTCGCAGTCGACGGTGATCTGCTGCTCGCCGAGCGCCTGCAGATCGACCACGGCGCGCAGGGAGCGGCCGATCAGCCGCTGGATTTCCAGCGTGCGGCCGCCTTGTTTGCCGGCCGAAGCCTCGCGGCGCATGCGCTCGCCGGTCGAACGCGGCAGCATGCCGTATTCCGCCGTCACCCAGCCCTTGCCGGAGTTGCGCATCCAGCCCGGCACCTTTTCCTCCAGGCTGGCCGTACACAGCACATGCGTGTCGCCGAACTTCACCAGGCACGAGCCTTCCGCATGCTTGGAGACGCCGCGCTCGAAGGAGATGGGGCGCATTTCGTCGAATTGGCGTTTGGAAGGGCGCATTCAGGCTTCTTTCTTTCTTCGGAATCTTGGCCGGGGAATCTTGGCCGGCTTGTAGCCGCACGGGGCGTGAGGCGCAAAGGAAAATGGACCGGTTGCGCCGACACCGCGGAAGTCTATATCTTCGGGGCGGAGGTTTTTGGCTCGAAATGACAAAGGCAGTCGATCCCGGTTTGCAGTCGCACGTGCTCCCGTCGCACGCGCTGCAATCGCCCGCGCTTCAATCGCTCGACATGCGTTCGCGCGACATCTTCCGGCGCATCGTCGATTCCTATTTGAGGGATGGCGAGCCGGTCGGTTCGCGCAGCCTGTCGCGCATCCTGCCGTCGTCGCTGTCGCCGGCCACCATCCGCAACGTGATGAGCGACCTTGAGCATCTCGGCCTGATCTATGCGCCGCACATTTCGGCTGGCCGGCTGCCGACCCAGGCAGGCCTGCGCTTCTTCGTCGATGCTTTCATGGAACTTGGTGACCTCTCCGACGAGGAGCGCCGTACCATCGAGGCCCAGGTGCGCGCCTCCGGCTCGGGCGCGACGCTGGAGCATATGCTGACCGAGGCCAGCCAGATGCTGTCCGGCATGTCGCGCGGCGCCGGCCTCGTGCTCGCCGCCAAGAATGAGGTGGCGCTTAAGCACATCGAATTCATCCAGCTCGAGCCGACCAAGGCGCTGGCCGTGCTGGTCTCGCAGAACGGCGACGTCGAAAATCGCGTCATCGATCTGCCCGCCGGCATCACCATCTCGCAATTGCACGAAGCCTCCAACTTCCTCAACGCCCATATCCGCGGCCGCACCCTGGCCGAGGCGCGGGTCGAGATCGCCCGCATCAAGGAAGAGACCAGGGCAGCCCTCGACACGCTGTCGCAGGATCTGGTCGAGAAGGGCCTGGCGGTCTGGGCAGGCGCTGAAAGCGGCGTGCCTGGGCGGCTTATCGTGCGCGGCCGCGCCAATCTCCTGGAAAACGTCACTGCCCAGGCCGACATAGAATTGCTGCGGCATCTGTTTGAGGATCTGGAGACGCAGGATGGGCTGATCCAGCTTCTCGACCTCGCCGAGGCAGGCCCAGGCGTGCGCATATTCATCGGTTCGGAAAACAAGCTGTTTTCGCTGTCTGGCTCCTCGCTGGTGGTGGCACCCTATCGCGACAAGGACGCGCGCGTCGTCGGTGCGCTCGGCGTCATCGGGCCGACGCGGCTGAATTATGCGCGCATAGTACCGATGGTCGACTATACCGCGCAGCTGATTTCGCGCATGCTGAGCTAGGAGCCGCCGCGGGCCTGCCGCAAGGAGGAGAAAAGAATGGCGCTGGAATCGTTCAAGGCCCAGATCAGTCTGCTGCTCGAAGAAATGATCAACCAGCCAGAGGATCAGCACGAGGTGCAAGAGCAGTTGCGCGAGAAGCTGCAAGAGATGCGGGCGATGGGTCTGCCGCTGCCGGCCGATCTGGTCGCGCTGGAAAAGCGCCTCGACGACGACTTTTACGCCTCTGGCAACTGAACGGGTTCGGCTTCAAATCCTCGTGTGCTGGACGGCCGCTTGGAACGATCAATACCTGATGCCGTTTGCCCTGTTCGAGGCGAATCCCGGAGGACGTTGATGATCCGATCTGGCGGCTTTGCGGCTGTTGCCGCTGCCCTCCTTGTTGCGACACCGGCAGCCGCCCAGCAGGCGGACCAGAATGTGCTCAAAGGCGAAGCCGCGTTTGGCGATTGGCACGCCGACAGGCCTGGCGTCCGACGCCTGATTGGGCCGCGAGACATGCCGGCAGCCGACCCCGCCCAATCCGCTTCGAACGGCGCCGGCGTGGCGGAACGGCCCGAACGCGCCAAGCCAGAATTGCCGTCGGGCTTTTCGGCTGAAATGATCGCATCCGGCATCGTCAATCCACGTGTCGTGCGCGTCGCTCCGAATGGCGACCTGTTTGTTGCCAACAGCCATGCCGACCAAATACGCGTCTATCGTCTCGCCGAGGGCAGCGCCAAGCCCATCGAGAAAGCGATCTTCGCCAAGGGGCTCAATTATCCCTACGGCATCGCCTTCTATCCGCCAGGAGACAAACCGCAATGGGTTTATGTCGCGAACAGCGACAGCATCGTCCGCTTCCCCTATCGCGATGGCGACCTGAAGACATCCGGCAAACCAGAAACCATTGTCGCCCAAATCCCGTCGGGTGGTCACACGACCCGCGACATCGCCTTCTCGCAGGACGGCAAAACGCTTTATTTGTCGGTTGGCTCCGCCTCGAACGTCGCCGAGGATATAGGTAAGGAGCCGGATAGCGGCCTCGACGCCTGGGCCAAATCAAAGCCGCTCGGGGCGGCCTGGGGCTCCGAGGACGGCCGTGCCGATGTGCTCGCCTTTGACCCGGATGGGAAAAATCCCCGAACTGTCGCCACCGGCCTGCGCAACTGTACGGGCATGACCGTGCAGCCCGCCACCGGCGCATTGTGGTGCGTCGTCAATGAGCGCGACGAACTCGGCGACAATGTGCCGTTCGAATTTGCAACAGCGGTCAAGGACGGCGGATTCTATGGTTGGCCTTGGTACTACATCGGCAATAACGAGGATCCGCGCCATCAGGGCGAGCGGCCAGACCTCGCCGGCAAGGCCACTGTCCCCGATGTATTGATGCAGGCGCATTCGGCGCCGATGAATATAGCCTTCTACGACGGCAAGAACTTCCCGGCGGATTATCAGGGTGACGCCTTCGTCGCCATGCATGGTTCGTGGAACCGTGGCGCCAGGACCGGCTACAAGGTGGTGAGGCTCAAATTCAGGGATGGCAAGCCGACAGGCGAATATGAGGACTTCATGACCGGCTTCGTCATCTCGAACGACGCCGTCTGGGGCCGACCGGTCGGTGTCGCGATGGCCAAGGACGGCTCGCTGATCGTCACCGAGGACGGCAACGGCACCATCTGGCGCATTACCTACGAAGACGGCCGCTCCTGAACGGCGGTGTCGCCTGCTGCGCTGGCGCAATCGAATTCGGCCCGAGGGAATTCACCCAACTTCAACATTGTGCGACAAGCGCCAATCATGACACTCACCGGGTTCCTCGCCTATAGCGCCGCCCTCGGCATCGCCGCGGCCATCCCCGGCCCCGGCGTCACCGCGCTCGTTGCGCGTGCGCTGGGTTCCGGCTTCCGCTCGTCGCTGGCCATGTCGTTCGGGCTGATGCTCGGCGACCTGACCTATCTCACTGCCGTGGTGCTCGGCCTGGCTTTCGTCGCGCAAACTTTCGGCATGGTCTTCCTGGCCATCAAATGGCTGGGCGTCGCCTACCTCGCCTTTCTTGGCTGGCGTTTCTGGACGAGCGGCATCACGCCGGAGACGGTGGAGGCGAAGAAAGGCAAGGGCGGCTTGGCATCCAGCTTTGTAGCCGGCCTCGCCGTCACGCTCGGCAATCCGAAGACGATGATCTTCTATCTTGCCATCACCCCGACCATCGTCGATCTGAAGACGATCACGCTGGCCGATTACGGCATCCTCGTTGCGCTCACCATCGTCGTCCTGCTCGTCGTGCTGGTGCCCTATCTGGCGCTGGCGGCCAAGGCGCGCTGGTTCCTGAAGTCGCCGCGGGCGCTGAGGGCACTCAACCGCACCGCCGCGGGCTTCATGGTCGGTGCGGCGGCGGCAATTGCCGCCCGCCAATAGATCTCCTTCGCCAATCCGCCCAAGGATTGCCACGCCTTGCAAGGGCGGGGGTACTCAGCACGAACTTCACTCGGATATTTTTCGATCGACAGCCTATCTTGCGCGGCGGATGGCTCTATCCTAGGCCCCGCCCGACTCTTGCCGCTTGACCTCTGGGAGGAAATCAATGAACAAGCCCGCCACCCCCGCACACGTGCCCGGCCGCGGCCGCATCTACAATTCGATCACCGAGACGATCGGCGACACGCCGCTGGTGCGGCTTGATAAATTCGCCAGGGAGAAGGGCGTCGTCGCCAATCTGCTGGCCAAGCTCGAATTCTTCAACCCGATCGCCTCGGTCAAGGACCGCATCGGCGTGTCGATGATCGAGGCATTGGAGGCTTCGGGCAGGATTACGCCCGGCAAGACCACCCTGATCGAGCCGACCTCGGGCAATACCGGCATCGCGCTCGCCTTTGCCGCCGCTGCCAAGGGCTACAAGCTGATCCTGACCATGCCGGAAACCATGTCCGTCGAACGCCGCAAGATGCTGGCTCTGCTCGGTGCCGAACTGGTGCTGACCGAAGGGCCGAAAGGCATGAAGGGCGCCATCGCCAAGGCGGACGAGCTGGCGGCAACGCTGCCCGACGCTGTCATTCCGCAGCAATTCGAAAACCCGGCCAATCCGGAAATCCATCGCCGCACCACGGCCGAGGAAATCTGGAACGACACCCATGGCGAAGTCGATATCTTCGTTGCCGGCATCGGGACCGGCGGCACCATCACCGGCGTCGGCCAGGTGCTGAAGAAGCGTAAGCCCTCGGTGCATGTCGTCGCCGTCGAACCGGAAGCCTCGCCGGTGCTGTCGGGCGGCCAGCCAGGCCCGCACAAGATCCAGGGCATTGGCGCCGGCTTCGCGCCAAAAATCCTCGACACGACGATCTATGACGAAATCGTCAAGGTCTCGAACGAGGATTCGGTTGCCAATGCACGGCTCGTCGCTCGGCTCGAAGGTGTGCCGGTCGGCATCTCGTCGGGTGCCGCCCTGCAAGCGGCGATCGTCGTCGGCTCGCGGGCCGAGAACAAGGGCAAGAACCTCGTCGTCGTCATCCCCTCTTTCGCCGAGCGCTATCTCTCGACGATCCTGTTCGAGGGATTGGGCGCTTAGACACGAGCGTTTTTGACCGGTCAGTAGCGATCCTTCGCGATGCCCTCCGACATCAAATACTCTGTATCACGCGTCGGCGTGGACCGCTGAAAAACCACCTGTGGCGGGCGTCGTTCGCTTGAGCGGCGGGTCCCTTCCGTATCAAATCGTCGCTGCCCGGCAGGTGGAGGACTTCATGTACAAGCTCTATACGCGTGCCAATACCGGCGGCTTTGTCATCGAGGCGGCGCTCGCTTTGGCGGGCGTGCCTTTCGACCAGATCGACGTTCCGAAGGGCCGACCCGACCAGGCCTTTTTAGATATCAGCCCCTTGAACCAGGTGCCGGTCCTGATCTTGCCGGACGGACGCTCGATGACCGAATCGGCGGCGATCTGCATCCTGCTGGCCGAGCGCCACCCGGAAGCAGGACTGGCGCCCGCAGCAAGTTCGGCTGACCGTGCCGACTTCCTGCGCTGGATGTTTTTCATGTCCTCCGTCATCTATTCGGCTGACCTGCGGTTCTTCTACGCTCATCGCTACACGACCGATCCCCGCGGCGTGGACGCTGTCAAACGGGCGGCGGTCTCGGAAATGGATCGCAGCTTCGCCATTCTCGATGCCGCCCTCGCAGGCCATGACTGGCTGGCCGGCGACCGGCTCTCGCTGGCCGACATCTATCTCGTCATGTTGGTGGCCTGGCATCCGGAGGTCGCGAAGGTTCCAACCGCTTGGCCGAATATCGAACGCCTGTGGGCCAATTTGCGGGAACATCGAGTGATAAAGAGGCTGAATGCTTCCCACGACATGTGGCCGGCCTAAGCACTCCGCCTTGTCTCAGTGTCTTTCCGCGTGGCCGAGCCATGCCCGTCGTTCCTGCAGGAACCGGCGCACGGCCGGATCGCGTTCGAGGCCGATAGCCCGGTCATAGGCCTCGCTCGCTTGCGGAACTTTGCCGAGTCTGGCCAGCAGGCCCGCGCGGGCGGCCCAGTAAGGTTGATAGTCATACAGCCGCTTGTCGCCGCTGAGTTGATCAAGCGCGCCCAATCCTGCTGAAGCACCTTCGGCCTCGGCAATCGCCACCGCACGGTTGATCGACACCACCGGCGAGCCGGCAATCACCGACAGCGCGTCGTAGAGCTCCTTGATCGCGACCCAGTCGGTACAACCGGTCAGCCGCCGTGTCGTATGGGCGGATTGCACGGCGGCCTCGAGCTGGTAGCGGCCGACAACACCCTCGGCGGCCGCGCGCCCGAGCAGCGCCTCCGCTTCATCGATCAGGGTGTCGTCCCACAATGCAAGATCCTGCTCGGCCAGCGGCACATAGTCACCCGCCGCATTGCGCCGGGCTGCACGCCGCGCCTCGGCGAACAGCATCAGCGCCAGCAGGCCGAGTGCTTCCGGCTCATCCGGCATCAGCGAGGCGATCAGACGGCCGAGCCAGATGCCTTCGGTCGCGAGATTGCGGCGCCGCGTTTCGGTGCCGGCCGGGTCGGACCAACCTTCGGCAAACGCCGCGTAGATCGCTTCCAGAACGGTGCCCAGCCGCTCGCCGAGCTCGGCCCGCTCCGGCACGCGGAACGGAATGCCTGTCTCGCGAATTCGCGTCTTGGCGCGCACCAGCCGCTGGCTCATCGTGGCTGGCGAGACAAGAAAAGCCGAGGCGATGGTCGCTGCGTCGAAGCCCAGGACCGTCTGCAGGATCAGCGGTGCTCGCACGCCGGCCTCAATCGCGGGATGGGCGCAGGCAAACATGAGCCTGAGCCGCTCGTCCGGCAGGTCTTCCTCGGCCATGCGCGCCTCCATCTCCTCGGCGATCAGTCTCAGGTGGTCGCGGCCCGCCTCGCGTGTCAGCCGCCGTCTGACCGCGTCGACGCGGCGCTTGCGTGCCACCGCCAGCAGCCAGGCTTCCGGCTTGTCGGGCACGCCCGCCTGTGGCCAACGCTCGAGCGCCGCTGCAAAGGCATCGGCCAATGCGTCCTCTGCAGCGGCCACGTCGCGCGTGCGTGCGGCGAGATAGGCGACCAGCTTGCCGTAGCTTTGCCGGGCGGCCGCTTCCGCCGCCGCCCGCGCAGTATCGGGCAATTCCGGCATCACATGGTGAGTTCCCAGATCGGCCGCACCTCTACCGTGCCGGTGCTGGCGCCCGGGCAGCGCGCCGCCCAGGCAATGGCGGCGTCGACGTCCTCCGCTTCGATCATATAGAAGCCGGCAAGCTGCTCCTTGGTGTCGGCATAGGGGCCGTCGAGCACGTTGGTCTTGCCATTGGCCATCCGCACCGAGGTAGCGGATTGCGTCGGCTTCAGCCGGTCGCCGGCGAGCCAGGCGCCGGATTTCTTCAACGCTTCGGTGTAGGCGACGTACGCGCTCGACATCTGTGTCACCGCATCTGCTGGCGCGGCTGCCATCCCCGCTTCGTTTCCATAGATCAAAAGCATGTATCGCATGGTCTTCTCCCGTTTCTCGAAGGCCGCATCGTTGCGAGCCGGACTTATGTCGCGCGGCCCTGCCGGATTTCGACAAGCGCTGGAAAAATCTTTCTGCCGCGATGCGACCTCGCGCAAGCGCCAACGTGTTGCGGCACTGCTTAGCCGTTCGTCTAATCGCTGCTATTGCGGGTTGGCATTTCCCGCCCGCTGTCTAAACTCGCTTCGCTTCGTGCCGCCGAGGAGGGCACGGCGGCGAATTTTCAGGGAGGAAATCGCATGCTCAATTTCAGGACGAAATTTGTTGCAGCCGGCGTGCTGGCGCTGTCGCTTGGCCTTGGCGCGGTATCGGTCAAGGCACAGGAATTCATCAACGTGCTGACCGGCGGCACGTCCGGCGTCTACTATCCGCTCGGCGTCGCCCTGTCGGAAATCTACGGCAAGGGCATCGAAGGCGCGCGCACCCAGGTGCAGGCGACGAAAGCGTCGGTCGAAAACCTCAATCTCTTGCAGCAGGGCAAGGGCGAGATTGCTTTCGCGCTTGGCGATTCCGTCAAGCTGGCCGCCGAAGGCAATACCGAAGCAGGCTTCCCAGGCAAGCTCGACAAGCTGCGCGGCATTGCCGCCATCTATCCCAATTACATCCAGATCGTCGCCAGCAAGGAATCCGGCATCAAGACGCTCGCCGATCTCAAGGGCAAGAGCCTTTCGGTCGGCGCGCCGGCCTCAGGCACCGAGCTCAACGCCCGCACGATATTTGCCGCTGCCGGGCTGAAATACGAAGACCTCGGGCGGATCGAATATCTGCCCTTCGCCGAATCGGTGGAGCTGATCAAGAACCGCCAGCTCGACGCCACGCTGCAGTCGGCTGGCCTTGGGGTCGCGTCGATCCGTGACCTCGCCACCTCAGTGCCGGTAAACGTCGTTGCCGTGCCGGCGGAGGACGTCGCCAAGATCGGCTCGCCCTATCTTTCCGTGGTCATCCCCAAGGGCACCTACGAGGGCCAGACCGAGGATGTTGCGACCGCCGCCGTCGGCAATTTCCTGATCACCAGCGCCGATGTCTCCGACGAGACCGCCTACCAGATGACGAAACTGCTGTTCGAGCATCTCGACCAGCTCACCGCTGCCCACGCCGCCGCCAAGGCGATCGACCCGGCCAAGGCGCTCGACGGCATGCCGGTGCCGCTGCATCCAGGCGCCGAGAGGTATTACAAGGAAAAGGGATTGGTGAAGTAAGGAGCCATCCCTCCCCCTTGAGGAGAAGGTGAACAGCTGCCGAAGGCGAATGGACGGGTAGGGTCGGTTGAGGCCGCGCACTGCCGCACCGACCTCACCCGCCTCGCTTCGCTCGGCACCCTCCCCTCGAGGAGGGGACCGCCCCGCCAGGAACCCCGCTAATGACCGTAACCCCGACCGTTCTTTCCCCCACAGCGGAAGCTCCTGTCGAAGGATTGCCGCCTGGCTTCGGCGAAGGCATCGCCGGCAAGGCGGCTTTTTTTATCGCCATCGCCTTCTCCATCTTCCAAATCTACATCGCCGCCTATGGCAGCCTGCCGAGCCAGGTCATACGCGCCATGCATGTCGGCTTCCTGCTGCTGCTCGGCTTTGCCCTAATCGCCAATCTGCGCGCCAAAAGCGTCCCGGCGAAAGCAGTGTTCTGGACGCTCGGCCTGCTTGGTTTCGCCACCGGTCTGTACAATTGGGTGTTCTATGCCGACCTCATCCGCCGCTCCGGCTTTCTCACCACGCCTGACCTGATCGTCGGCGCGGTGCTGGTCGTGCTGGTCTTCGAGGCGGCGCGGCGGTTAATGGGGCTGCCGCTCGCCGTCATTGCCTTCATCTTTCTCGCCTACGCATTTGCCGGCAATCATCTGCCGCCGCCGTTCATCCATCGCGGTTATGATTTCGCCCAGCTCGTCGACACCTTCGCCTATGGCACCGAAGGCATCTACGGCACGCCGATCTATGTCTCGGCCGCCTACATCTTCATCTTCGTCGTTTTCGCCGCCTTTCTTGAGCGCGCCGGCATGATCGCGCTGTTCAACGATTTTGCGCTTGGCCTGGTCGGCTCATGGCGCGGCGGCCCGGCGCAAGTCTGCGTGCTGTCCTCGGCGCTGATGGGCACCATTTCCGGCTCCGGCGTCGCCAATGTGGTGGCCAGCGGCCAGTTCACCATCCCGCTGATGAAACGCTTCGGTTTCCGCTCGGCTTTCGCTGGCGCCGTCGAGGCGACCTCGTCGATGGGCGGCCAGATCATGCCGCCGGTGATGGGAGCGGTTGCCTTTATCATGGCCGAGACCCTGAACATCCCCTATGCCGCGGTGGTCAAGGCGGCGATCATTCCGGCGCTGCTCTATTTCGGCGCCTGTTTCTGGCAGGTGCACCTGGAAGCTGGCAAGGCCGGCCTGCACGGCATGGCCAAGGCCGACCTGCCCAATCCGTGGGATGCGGTGAAACAACACTGGCCGCTGGTGCTGCCGCTGGCAGCGCTGATCTACCTGCTGTTTGCCGGCTATACGCCGGTCTTCGCCGGCACCATGGGCCTGGCGTTGACCATTGTGCTTATCCTCGGCACGCCGCTGGCAGCATCGATCGGGCCGCTCGCCTTCCGCATCGTCTTCTGGCTGGCGCTCGGGCTTGCCGCGGCTTCCTTCATGAAATTCGGCGTCAACATCCTCAGCCTGGTCATCGCCGTGCTGGTCGCCGCCTGCCTCACCTTCAAGGGCGGGCGCGAGACGCTGCGCATATGCGTGGATTCCCTTGCCGAAGGAGCGAAGAACGCGCTGCCGGTCGGCATTGCCTGCGCCATTGTCGGCATCGTCATCGGCACGTTGACGCTTACCGGCATCGCCTCGACCTTCATCGGCTGGATCATCTCGATCGGCGAGAACAATCTGTTCCTGTCGCTGCTTTTGACCATGCTCACCTGCTTGGTGCTCGGCATGGGCATACCGACAATTCCCAACTACATCATCACTTCGTCGCTGGCCGGGCCAGCGCTGCTGTCGCTCGGCGTGCCGTTGGTGGTCAGCCATATGTTCGTCTTCTATTTCGGCATCATGGCCGATCTCACCCCGCCTGTGGCGCTGGCCGCCTTCGCCGCCGCGCCCATGGCCAAGGAAAGCGGCCTCAAGATCGGCATCCAGGCCACCAAGCTTGCCATTGCCGGCTTCGTTGTGCCGTTCATGGCGGTCTATACCCCGGCGCTGATGCTGCAGGACCCCGGCCCGATCGCCGCCCAGTTCGGCTATCCCGTCGAGGTCGCCTATATCGTCATCAAAGCCTGCATGGGTATCGTCCTGTGGGGCGCCGCGGCCGTCGGATTTCTCGCCCGGCGCATGGCGTGGTGGGAACGCCTCGTCGCCTTCGCCGCCGGCGTGCTGCTGGTTGCGGCGCTGCCGCTCACCGACGAGGCGGGCTGGGCGCTGTCCCTTGCCTGGATCGGCTGGCACTGCTGGCGCGCGCGGCAGGCTTCGCTGGCTAATTCAGCATGAGCCTCTGCATCGTCGCGGCCGGCAAGACGGTGACGCTCGCCGTTGCTGCCTTCACGCTCTCCTGGGTGCATTCGGTGGAGAAGACCCAGTGGCAGGAAGACTGGAAGGTGCTGCCGTCCGGCCTGCAGCTGGTCGAGGCCCGCATCAAGGGATCGGGCGCCGGGGTGGAGCCGCCGCAAGGCTCGGTGCTGAGAAACGGCTGGTGGGTCTATGCGCCCAAGGTCGGGCCACAGCGGCGCCTCGCGCTCGCCGCCTCGGGCGCCACGGGTCAGGGCTGGACGCTGTGCACGGCGCAGGACTGTCGCGAACTGGGCAAGCTGGCAGGCGGCCCGATCTCGTTGGAGCCGTGCGGGCCGGAGGGCTCCAGCCAGCCGCGGTAGCGGGCGATCATGCCGGCAAGCGGATGCGAGATCTCGACATGGAAGCGGAAGCGGCCATCCTTCACCGTTTCGTAGGAAGTCGAGCGTGGACCGAGCCACATCGGAAGCGGCAGGCCAAAAAAACTCCAGCGGCGCAAGACCAGCGCCAGCCGGCCGTCTTCGGCAACCAGCGCCATCGCGAAGGTCAGCGGGCCGAAGCGTTCGCACAGCAAGCGCTGCGATCGACCCCGGCCTGCGGACTGTAGGCTCGAAAAACTGTGCTTGCCGAATGTCCGGGTCCAGGTCTCGCCGTCCTTGTCGGTGTCGAAGCGGACATGAACCGGGATGTCCTCGCTTGCCCCGGGGAAGCCGACCGTCCAGGCCATTAGCCGGCCAAGAACATTGCGCCCGCGTTCGACGCGCGCGCGGCCTGCGGCCGTGATCGTACGGTCATGCATTGACCGAATTGCCTCGGGAAGGCCTTGCCAGGCGGCACCGAGCAGCTCGGCATAAAGCGGCTTGTCCTCGTCCGCCGCCCCGTTCCTGAAGCCGGTGTAGATTGTCCGCCCGGCGAACAGGGCTTCATAATCCCGGAGCTCCAAATCGCGCACCCCCGCCCGTGCGCCCGGCGCGGGCTGATGTCCGGCCAGCGCTTTGCGGGCCAGTGCTTCGACCGCCATCGACGGGATCAGCGGCCCGTCATTGCCCTCGGCCAAGAGATGCCACGAGCGCTTGACGATGGCGCCCGCCCGGTCCGATCCCTCGACCTCGACGAACATGCCGCCGCGATGCTCGCCCCAGCGCAGCCGGTTCGTTGCCTCATGCATCAGCGGCGCCAGCGGCGAAAGCGAACCGATCAATCCGGCGCGCACCAGCCAGGCGAGGCCGATCAGGGCGCGGTGCAGCACCTCGGGTACCGGCCCGGCTCCCATCCAGATGGTCCTCGCCTCCGGCCAAAGCGCGGCCAAGGCGCGCAGGTCTGGAACGTCGACCAGAGAAAACAGCGTGTTTCGAAGCGGCAGCCGGCCCGGCGGCGCGATAGTGTAGCGCAGCTGCTCGGTAAACGGACGGCCTTGTTCGGGACGGCCATTGCGAACAAGCCGCACCGGCCGACCGGCATAACCGGCGATAGCCCGGATGACGTTCCCGCCGACGCCGGCAAAGGGCGAAGGCGCGATGCCGCCGCGAATGCCGTCGACCCGCGTCAGGTCCGAAGACAGGCGACGCACCACCGCCGCCGTCAGCACCGGAAAGCTCGAGACGCCGGACAGCACGAAGACGCCGGCGTTTCGCGCCGCCTCGTCGAACGCAGAGACCCCGGCGACGAAATCCGAGCCGTCGGCTAGATCGAGATAGTTGATGCGCCGGGCGATGCAGGCCTCGATCAGGCGATAGCGTCCCTCGCCATAGGCCTGGAACGGACCGCTCGCGTCGACTACAATATCAGGCTCAAATGCAGCGAGTTGCGCGGCGAGATCGCCGTCACGGTCGAACAGTGCCGGCACCAGCTGGGCTGCTGTCGGGGCGCGCTTCTTGCAATACGCGTCAGCCTTGGCGAGCGAGCGCCCGGCGACAAAGAGGATCAGATGCGGCTCGCCCTCCAAAAGCTCGACGGTGCGACCGCCAAAGGTGCCATAGCCGCCGACGACAAGAACCTTCATCCGCAGTTCCCCCAAAATGCCCCGCCCGCTCCCGGCCACGGCAACGAACCTAGCCGATCAATCTTGCCCTCACCTCAGCGGAAGGGATTTCGCAATTGTCCTTCTTGCCGAACAGGGCGTAGCGGTTCTTTGCGATGCGGTCGTAGAGCCAGTCGCGAAGCGGGCGCGGCAACAGCAGCAGGATCCGCGCCGCCCGCCACGGCCAGCCGAGTTCGGCCATGACGGCAACGAAACTGTCCAGGCGGGTGAAAGCCGCGCCATCGACGATGACGAGATTGGTCTCGTAGCGATCCGTCCGCAGCCCGTATTTCTTGAACAGCATCTCGCCGAAGGGCGACTGCGCCGTTACGAAATGAAAGCGGCCCTTGCGGTCGAGCTTCACCACCATGCGCACAAAGCCCGAGCACAACACGCAAATACCGTCGAACACGATCAACGGGCGACTTGATTCGAATTCTGGCGGCTCAGGAGAATGGTTCGGCTTGACGATCACGTGACGCCCGGCAGCTGGTGTCAGGCGACACTAGGCCTGCCGGCGGCTGGATCAAAGCCCGGAATGCTGAAGGCTTGGCGTTGTCGCACGCCGTCTGTCGGTCAGCGCAGGGCGCTCGGCGCGATAAGTCGTTGACCGATTGTCGGCGTCGGGCCGGCAGATACGGCTGTCGTGACGGCTCTCCATGCTCATCATCAGCGCACGCTGATCCCAAGCGTGTTGCCACGGCGCGCGCAGGCGGGGCCTGGGCCGCGCATATAATAGCGCTCAGGCCGATAGGTCGGCGCGACGAATTCGCGGATGGCGGCGGCATAGCCGGCGATTTGATTCCAGAAGCTCATTTTACTCGGTCCCTGTCCCGTTTCGGATGTCCCTTCCGAATTGCGGGGATCATAGCGTCCAGGCGTGAATAGTCGGTGAACGCGATGTTAATCTCTGGTCGAAAATGCCTTTGTTCATGGCTGGAATGCGGCTGATTCGCGGTGTTTCCATGCAGTCCGTCGGCATTTCGTCCAGTGTGACTTTTGCATCACATATGTTTCGCCTGAATGTCGCAGAGGCGCGGTTTTGTTTCAGGTTTTGCCGGACCGCGAAATTTCCGTGCACGCGGCCGGAAAACCAGGAACCGGCCCGTCAGCCGCACGTTGATTTCCCAGTGCCGGGACGAACTGGCTCCGCAGGCTGTGGTGCTCGGGTGGGCCGCAGCCAAAAAATCCGAAACTGCAAGAGCAATGGAAAGGCAAAGGCCATGGGTTTCTTTTCGAAGGATATCAAAACCCTCGACGACCTCTTCGTGCACACGCTGCGCGACATCTATTACGCTGAAAAACAGATCGAAAAATCGCTGCCGAAGATGATCGACAAGGCGAGTGATCCGCAGCTGAAAGCCGGCTTTGAGAAACATCTCGCTCAGACCAAGGGTCATATCCAGCGTGTCGAGCAGGTGTTCGAACTGCACGGCGTGAAGGCCAAGCAGGTCGACTGCCCGGCCATCGACGGCATTCTCGAAGAAGCCGACGACGTCAGCGGCGACATCGCCGACAAGGAGGTCCTCGACGCTGCGCTGATCGCCTCCGCCCAGGCGGTCGAGCATTATGAGATGACCCGTTACGGCACCCTGATTGCTTGGGCCAAGCAACTGGGCCGCAGCGACTGCGCCAATGTGTTGGCCAACAACCTCAAGGAGGAGCAGGCAACCGACCGCAAGCTTACCGAAATAGCGGAAAGCAAGGTCAACCTGCAAGCCGCCGAGTAGGGCAGTGAGCGAGAACAAGGCAAGGCTGGGTTGAAAGCCCGGACTTGCCTTTTGCGCCGCCGGAACCGGAACGGACTTTGCCCGTTCTCGGTTGAACATTGTCGCGCAGGGAGTTTGTCATGGCGCCGCGCCCGGCCTGGAGAGGGTATCTCAAGCTTTCGCTGGTCACTTGCGCCGTCGAACTGACCAATGTCGTCACCCAGGCCGAGAAAGTCTCGTTCCGCGTGCTCAACCGCAAGACCGGCAATACCGTCAAGCGCGTCTATGTCGATTCGGCAAGCGGCAAGCCGCTCGATGAAGGCGACGAGATCAAGGGCTACGAGATCGGCGACGGCGACTTCGTCCAAATCGAGGAGGAGGAGATCGAAGCCGTGCTGATCGACTCCTCGCATACGATGAGCCTCGATGGTTTCATCGAAAAATCCTCGATCCAGCAGATCTATCTCGATGCGCCCTATTATGTGACGCCTGCGGACGAGGTCTCGGAAGAGGCCTTCGCCGTCATCCGCGACGCCATGGCCGCCAAGAAGACGGCGGGGCTAGCCCGCATTGTGCTCTATCGCCGCGAACGTCCGGTGGTCATTGAGCCGTTGGGCAAGGGTCTGCTGCTGACGACCCTGCGCTATGGCGATACGGTTCGCAGGCCCGAGATGGTGTTCGGCGACATCAAGCCGGTGAAGACCGACGCCGAGATGATCAGGCTGGCCGAACACATCGTCGATGACAAACAGGCGAAGTTCGATCCTTCCGAATTCGAGGACAAATACGAAAACGCCCTGATCGAGCTGGTCCGCGCCAAGAAGGCCGGCAAGAAGGCACCGAAGACCAAGGCGGAACCACGGCCCTCCAACGTCGTCAACCTCTTCGATGCGCTGAAGAAGAGCCTTTCGTCGGAAGCCGGTGCGCCGGCAAAGACCGGACGCCCGGCAAAAGGCGCCAAGTCCAAAGCCGCCCGGCGCAAATCTGCTTAGGATCCGCCCATGGCCAGCCTCGAGCAGTATCACGCCAAGCGCAATTTCAAGAAGACGGCCGAACCAGCCGGCAAGGTTTCGCGCGGCAAGAAAGCCGTGCCGGGTGGCATCTTCGTCATCCACAAGCATGCCGCCACCAGGCTTCACTACGACCTTCGTCTCGAGCACGGCGGCGTGCTGTGGAGCTGGGCGGTGACGCGAGGCCCGAGCCTCGACCCGCACGAAAAGCGGCTCGCCGTGCATGTCGAGGACCACCCGATCGACTATGCGCCGTTTGAAGGCACCATCCCGAAGGACCAATATGGCGGCGGCTCGGTCATTGTCTGGGATGAGGGAACTTGGGTCCCCGATGGCGACCCGGCAAAGGCGATGAAGAAAGGCCATATCAGTTTCGAACTGCATGGCCACAAATTGCATGGCGCATGGCATCTGGTGCGGCTGAAGCCGCGTCCGGGCGAAAAGCGTGACAACTGGTTGCTGATCAAATCCGACGATGCCGCCGCGCGTCCAGGCGAGGACATTTTGCAGGAGGCGCCGCAATCGGTGAAATCCGGCCTGACCATCGAGGAGGTCGGCGAAGGCAAGACCGCCGACGGCAAGAAGCCAAGGGTCTGGCAGTCCGACAGGCCGGCTACCGGCAAGAAGGCAGTCGCGGCAAGGCGGCTCGAATTCATCGAACCGGCGCTCGCAACGCTGGAGCGGGACGCGCCGCCCGGCAAGGACTGGCTGCATGAGGTGAAGTTCGACGGCTATCGCATGCAGTCGCAGCTTGCCGGCACCGAGGTGCGGCTTTTGACACGCGCCGGCCTCGACTGGACCGACAAATTCGGTGGCGCAATTGTCGCGGCACTTGGCGGCCTGAAATGCACCGATGCGATCATCGACGGCGAAATCGTCGTGCTGGCGGATAACGGCGTCTCGTCATTCTCGCTGCTGCAGCAAGATCTGTCGGCGGGCCGCACGGATCGTTTCATCTACTACGTTTTCGACCTGTTGCGTCTCAACGGTGAGGATATCCGTTCCGAGCCGCTGGTCGAGCGCAAGGAAAGGCTGCGCACTTTGCTCGCCGGACAGGCCGAGGATCAGGCCGTGCGCTTCAGCGACCACTTTGCCGAGCCCGGCAAGATCATGCTGGAGCATGCTTGCCGGCTGGGGCTCGAAGGCGTCGTCTCCAAGCGTGCCGATGCGCCCTACCGCAGCGGTCGTGTTCCCTCGTGGGTGAAGTCGAAATGCACGGCGCGCCAGGAATTCGTCATCGGCGGCTATATGCCGTCGGACAAGACCGGGCGCGGCCTGCGCTCGCTGCTGGTTGGCTATCACGAGGGCGGCAAGCTGCGCTATGCCGGCCGCGTCGGCACCGGCTTCACGGCCAAAAGCACCAACGAGCTGAAGAAGAGGCTTGATGCGCTGAAGACGACAACCTCGCCCTTCGACAGGGCGGTGCCAAGGGGCAAGGGGCTGGTCTGGGTCAAGCCCGAACTTGTCGGCGAAGTGGAGTTTCGCAGTTGGACGTCGGACCGTATAATACGCCACGCGTCGTTCCAGGGATTGCGCGAGGACAAGCCGGCGGAGGAAGTCGTGCAGGAGAAACCGAAAGCACGCTCAGCCACGGCCGAGCCGAGGCCAAAGCCCGCCGAACCCGCCGGCGCGGCGAAAACCTCGGTTACACTGTCCCGCCCCGACAAGCTTCTGTGGCCCGAGGAGAACGTATCGAAGCAGGATCTGGTTGATCACTACGCGCTGGTCTGGCCGCGCATGAAGCAATTCGTCATCAACCGGCCGCTCAGCCTCGTGCGGGCGCCGGACGGCGTTGGCGGCCAACGGTTCTTCCAAAAACATGCCTCGGCCGGCATGAGTGAAAAAATAGCCGTGATGAAGGATCCGACGGACGGCGAGGAAATCCTGTTCATCCGCGATTTCGACGGCGTCGCGGCGCTGGTGCAACTGGGCGTCGTCGAGATCCACATCTGGGGCTCGACCACCAACGAGCTGGAAAAACCCGACCAGATCATCTTCGATCTCGATCCGGACGAGGGCGTCGACGTGAAGGCGGTGCGTGCCGCGGCGCTCGATATCCGCGGCCGGCTCGACGAACTGTCCCTGCCGAATTTCGTCAAGACCTCGGGCGGCAAGGGCTATCATGTCGTCGTGCCGCTGAAGCCGTCGGCGGATTGGGACGAGGTCAAAGGCTTCGCCCATGAGTTCGCCCGAGCGCTCGAACAGGCCGCGCCCGACCGCTACACGGCGACGCTGTCGAAGAGGGCGCGCACCGGCAAGATTTTCGTCGATTATCTGCGCAACGGCCGCGGCGCCACCACGGTTGCGCCCTATTCGTCGCGCGCCAAAAAGGGAGCCACGGTATCGATGCCGGTGACCTGGGCGGAGATCGAGGCCGGATTGCCGCCGAACGCCTTTCCGATCGGCGACAAGACGACGCTGAAGCGGCTCGGGCAAGCCGATCCCTGGGCGGATTTTTTCAAGCAGGCAAAGCCGCTCAAGCGCGGCTAGAGCAATTTCAGGAAAGTGTGAAACGGTTTTCCGTCCGGAATTGCGTCAAAACAAAAAGATAGAGTGGTTCGGCGTTCCCGTGAAACGCCGAACGCGCATCGAAGCGCGCCGTCAGGCGAGAAACGTCTTCTCGAAGGCCTGCTTGCCTACCGGTGAAAAGATCACGGCACGGCTGTCCTTCTCGCGCCGTGCCCATTTCTCGGCGAGGACCTTGTCGAGAATGGCGGCGCCCAGCGCGCCGGCAAGATGCGAACGCCTCACGCTCCAGTCGAGGCAGGCGCGGCACACCGGTCGCCGCGCTTTGGTATGGATGTCGATGCCGATCGCGGCGAAATGCGAGGCGGCCGACGGCCCAAGCTGGATCACCTCGTCGTCGCGCAGGAGCACTTGTCGAGCCACAAGACGGTCCAGCATCGCCACCGCCTGCTCGCCGGCGAGGTGATCGTAGCAGACCCGCGCCACGCGCATGGCCGCGTCGCGAGGGCCGGGTCGCACCCTCTGCGGTCCGACCGCAGCGGCAACGCCGGTGATGGCTTCGATCATTCCCGCCACCTGCGGGCCGGCGAGGCCGTAATAGCGGTGCCGCCCCTGGCTCGCCAGTGTCAGCAGCCCGCCTTCCATCAGCTTCGACAGATGCGAGCTCGCTGTCGGAAGCGACACCCCGGCTTCGAGTGCCAGTTCGCTCGCCGTCAGTGCCGTGCCGCCCATCAGTGCGGACAGCATGTTTGCCCGCGCCGGATCGCCCACCAGGCTGGCAATGCGGGCTATGTCAGGTCCTTCGCGCATAGTTCGTTCCTCATCGAAGCATCCTCGTCAGATAAAGCATTAGTCTCGATGCAAATCAAGGAGACAACGATGCCTGCAAGGACCATTCTCAGCGCCGCGCCTGCTCGCCGGCCGTTCCCGTTCATCGTCTTGCGCCGCTTGCGGCTGCGGCTCCTGAAGCGGTGGTACGACCGTCATTTGCAGCGTCTCGACCTCGCCGAGATCGACGATCATCTGCTGCGTGACCTTGGCCTGACACCCGAAGACGTCCGTCGCGAGTGCGCGAAATCCTTCTGGCAAACCTGACCGGCCAGCGAATTTGCCTAGCATATCGATCTTCGGAACGTTTCGACCCGGCTCGAACTGTGACCGCCAGAAAACATCCACCGCCAAGGAGGCGAAAATGACCATCACCTGCTTCATCCGCTACGAGATCGATCCGTTCGGCAAGGCGGCATTCGAGGAATATGCACGCAATTGGGGGCAGGCGATCCCGCGCTGCGGCGCCGATCTGATCGGCTATTTCGCGCCGCACGAAGGCTCGGCCACCACGGCTTATGCCGCCTACAACATCGACAGTCTTGCGGCCTACGAAGCCTACCGCGCCCGGCTCGCCGCCGATCCCGCCGGCAAGGCGAACTACGAGTTCGCCCGACGGGAAAAATTCATTCTGAAGGAGGACCGCATCTTCCTCAAGCTGGCCTCCGGGCCGCATGCTCCTTCGGTGAAGCCATGATCGCCGTCATCTTCGAGGTCGAGCCGGCGGCGGGCAAGCGCGATGCCTATCTCGGCATCGCCGCCGACCTGCGCCCACTGCTCGACGGCATCGACGGTTTCCTGTCGATCGAGCGCTTCCAGAGCCTTGCCGATCCGAACCGCATCCTGTCGCTGTCCTTCTGGCGCGACGAGGACGCGGTGAAGACCTGGCACAACACGCAGGAACATCGGCAGGCGCAGAAGGCCGGGCGCGGCGGTATCTTTGCGGACTATCGTTTGCGCATCGCCCATGTCGTGCGCGATTACGGCCTGACCGAACGCGCCGAGGCGCCTCAGGACAGCCAGGCGGTAAATGGTTAAGGACTGTTAGGCATTCCCGATCAGCACCCCTGCCGCAAACACCAGCGCGCCACCCAGCACCACCTGGAAGGCGGCGCGCCAGAATGGCGTCTGCATGTAGCGGTTCTGCACGAAGGCGATCGCCCACAGCTCGAAGAAAACCACCACGGCGGCGACAATGGTCGCCGTCCAAAAAAGCGGGATTAGATAGGGCAGCGCATGGCCGAGCCCGCCCAGCGTCGTCATGACGCCGACGGTCAGCCCGCGTTTTGCCGGCGAGCCGCGGCCCGATAATTTGCCGTCGTCGGAAGCCACCTCGGTGAAACCCATCGAGATGCCAGCGCCGATCGAGGCGGCAAGCCCGACCAGAAAGGTCTGGAACGTATCATGCGTGGCAAAGGCGGCGGCAAAGATCGGCGCCAGCGTCGACACCGAGCCATCCATCAGCCCGGCCAGCCCCGGTTGGACATAGGTCAGGATGAACTGGCGCTGCTCGGCTGCCGTTTCTTCGTCCTTGACCGCGCCCGGCACATGCTTTTGCTCCAGCCGCTGCGCCAGTGTCTCGTGGCCCTGTTCTGCGATCGCCAGGTCGTCGAGCAGCTTTCGCGTCGACGCATCGCCTGTGCGTTTGGCCGCCTCGATATAGAACAGGTAGGCCTGCCGCTCCATGGCCTCGGCTTGGCTGCGCACATGATCGATGCCGAGCGGCCTCACCAGCCAGTCCGGCTTGCGTTCGTAATAGCCCTTCACATGTTCGCGCCGGATCAGCGGTATGCGCTCGCCGAAACGCTTGCGGTAAAGCTCGATCAGCGAATCGCGATGGCCGTCCTCCTCCTCCGCCATCTCCTCGAACACCTTGGCCGATTGCGGAAAGCTCTCCGCCAGCCCGTCGGCATAGGCGCGATAGATGCGCCCGTCATCCTCCTCGGAGGAGATGGCGAGCGCCAGGATCTCCTGTTCCGAGAGCGATTCAAAGGGACGGCGGCCGAAGCCGAAAACGCGGGAAAGCATGAGAAATTCACCCTAGTTTAGAATAGTTCTAAACTATGACCTCGCACGTCGCCGGTCAATCGTGTGCGCTCCACTCATGCTCAAAAGGTACAGGCTTCAAAATCCCGAACACATCGCCGTTGCTATCGGCAAACGTTCACTTATATAACCGAATCTCAACCAAGAGAAAGGAACGCCGCAGATGCCGGAAAAACAGCAGCTGTTTGATCCCAAACCGGTTCTCGACCTTATCGCTAATATTGAGGCGGATCTGCAGCGCCTGAAAGGCCTAGTCGAGCAGCAGGTCGAAAAATTCGATCCCGCCAATCCGCACAACAAGGCTCCCGACGGCAAGTTGACCGAGGAGGGCGTCGAGTGCTGCTATCGGCTGTTCGACGAGGGCAAGTCGCGCTATTCGGTCGCCCAACAGATGAAGATCTCCTTCGCCGCCGCCACCCACCGCTTCAACACCTGGCGCAAGATGGGCGGCCCCAAACGGCAAAAGACGCTGTTGGGGTGAGGAGCGGCAGGCTATGCCGGTCAATCGACAACGATTTGTCGACTGAAGCGACGAATGCATGGCAGAGGGCCGAGGAGGCGGTGGGGACAGTCACGCCCCACTCTCCTGCCTCCAAGGACGAATTGTAACGGTCACATTTTTTCATTGGTGCGCCGCCTCCCTTTCCGTGCAGCATAGGCGGTCTCATCTCTTGCAGGACCCTAGCCATGACCACCCCTCCCGGCATCGCCGATATTCACAGCGCAGCAGCGCGATTGTCCGGACTGATCGTCGAAACGCCGCTGATCGAATCGCCGGAGTTGAACAAGCGCTTCGGCGCCAGGATCCTGTTCAAGCCCGAGACGTTGCAGCGCACCGGCTCGTTCAAGTTCCGCGGTGCATACAACAAGCTCTCCTCGCTCTCGGCGGAAGAACGCGCCCGCGGCGTCGTCGCCTTCTCGTCGGGTAATCACGCGCAAGGCGTCGCCGCCGCGGCGGCGATGTTCGGCGTCAAGGCCGTAATCGCCATGCCTACCGACGCGCCGGCGATGAAGGTCGGCAATGTCAGGAAGATGGGCGCCGAAGTGATCACCTTCGACCGGGTCCGCGACGATCGCACTGCCGTCGTCCGTTCTTACGTGGAAAAGGGCATGGTCCTGGTGCCGCCCTACGACGATCCGGCCATCATCGCCGGCCAGGGCACGATCGGCCTCGAATTGATGCGCCAAGCAAGAGCGCTTGGCGTCAGCCTCGATGCGGTAGTGGTTCCCTGCGGCGGCGGCGGGTTGAGCAGCGGCATTTCGATCGCGGTCAAGGACGCCTCGCCGGGCACCGCCGTCTTGGCCGTGGAACCCGAGCATTTCGACGACACACGCCGCTCGCTGATCAAAGGCGCCAGGGTGTCGAACGCGCCCGGCCACACCTCGATCTGCGATGCCCTTCTCGTCGCCGAGCCCGGCGCGATCACTTTCGAAATCAACCGCAAGAATCTCGCCGGCGCCATCGCCGTTTCCGACAGCGCGGTGACACAGGCGATGCGCGACGCGATGGCTTGTCTGAAGCTGGTGGTCGAACCTGGCGGTTGCGTCGGCTTGGCCGCGCTGTCGTCAGGCGAAATCGACCTTGCCGGCAAATGCATTGCCGTGGTGCTCTCCGGCGGCAATGTCGATCTCAGCACCTATGCCGAGATCATTGCTGCCGGCTAGGATAGCAACCAGTTCCAGCTCATGTGCCGATTCGAGGTGCTCAAGCGTCCGTTGCACCCGGTCGAACCGGTACCCTTCAAAGACTGAGATCAATGAAACTGTTCTTCAGCCGCAATCCCAATCCTCGCCTCGCGGTCGCGGTGGCACGGTATCTCAACGCCAAGGTCGAGTTTGAATTCGCCTCTCCCTTCGCTCCGGGCCAGGCCGAGCGATTTCGGCCGCTCAATCCTAATCTTTCATTGCCCATCCTTATAGGTTCGGGAAAAAGCCTCTGGGAGGCCGACGCCATAGCCTGTCGGCTTTCGCGCGATATGCATTCGGATTTCTGGCGCGCTGGCGACGACGAGCCCGAGATGATCCGATGGCTGAGTTGGGGGAAAGAGAACTTCGCACGAGCCTGCGATGTCGTGCATTTCGAACGCGGGACCAAACAGCGCTATGGGCTCGGCCCGATAGATCAGGCGCGGGTTGAGGAGGGCCTGAGGGACTTCAGTACCGCCGCTGCAATACTTGATGCCGAGCTTTCTGAGCGCGACTGGCTGGTCGGCAATTCGGTTTCCTACGCCGACTTTCGAATGGCGACGTTTCTGCCCTTCAACGATGTCGCCCGATTGCCGCTCGATGACTATCCCTCTGTCAGTCGCTGGTATCTTCAACTCGAAGAAATCGACGCCTGGCGCGATCCCTTCGAAGGGCTCAATGCGCCTGAATTGACACCGGTCCCGGGCCAGGCCGAGTCCGTGTGAATCTCGATCATTTGCACAAGCGGATCGAGTTCGACCCTAATCCAGCGTCCGGCGGAACCGCACCAGCGCAATACCGGCGAACAGCGCCACGAACACCACCAGCCAACCGATTTCCGTTGCCACCGCCGGCAGTTCGGCGCCCTTCAGCATCACCGCGCGGATGATGCGCAGGAAGTGCGTCAGCGGCAGCACCTCGCCAAAGACCTGCGCCCAGTCCGGCATGCCGCGATAGGGGAACATGAAGCCGGACAGCATGATCGACGGCAAGAAGAAGAAGAAAGTGAGCTGCAGGGCCTGCATTTGCGTGCGGGCGATCGTCGAGATCGTGTAGCCGAGCAGCACCAGCGCCAAGACGAAGATCAGGACCGCCGTCAACAGCAGCGACATCGACCCGGTGAAGGGGATGGCAAACAGAAGCTTCGAGGCTGCCAGCACCACCAGCACCTGCACGGCGCCGACCGCCAGATAGGGCAGCACCTTGCCCAGCATGATCTCGAGCGGGCTTGACGGCATCGCCAGAAGGTTCTCCATCGTGCCGCGCTCGGTCTCGCGCGTCAGCGCGATCGAGGTCATCATCACCATCGTCATCTGCAGGATGACGCCGAGCAGGCCGGGCACGATGTTGTATTGCGAGACGGCTTCCGGATTGTAGCGCCGGTGCACCACCACCTGGAGCTGGCCCCGGGCAGCCTCGGCCGCCGTTTCCTGCATGCCGCGTGCCCTGAGCAGCGCCTGGTTGGCGACGGTGCCGAGCGTCGAGATGGCGCCGCTGGCGACGGCCGGATCGGTCGCATCCGCCTCGATCAGAATCTGCGGGCTGTCGCCGCGCTCGACCCGCCGGGCAAAATCGGCGGGAATGGTGACGACGAAGGCGACGTCGCCGCGCGCCATCAGGAATTCGGCTTCGGCGGCACTTTGCGCGACGTGGTCGAAGCGGTAATAGCCGGTGGTCTGCAGCGCCGAAACCATGGCTCGTGTGTAAGGATCGCTGCTCATCGCCACCAGCGCTGCCGGCAGGCTCTTCGGATCGTTGTTGATGGCATAGCCGAACAGCACCAGCTGCATCAACGGCACGCCGAGCATCATGGCGAAGGTGATGCGGTCGCGCCGCATCTGGATGAACTCCTTGATCAGCAGCGCGCCTAGCCTGGCGAACGAAAAGATGCTGTTTATCCCATTTTTCATCCCATGTTGTCCTTCGAACCGGACATGAACTGGATGAACACATCCTCCAGGCTGGTCTCGCCGGGCGTCACCGTAACGCCCTCGTGCTCTTTCTCGACATCGGCGAGCGCTGCCTGAAGTGCCGTCCTGTCGGAGCCGACGACATGCAGCGTCGCGCCGAACGGCGCCACCTGGTCGACGCCGGGGCGGCCATGAAGTGCGGCAGCGACCTGATCGAGCCGCGGCCCTTGCAGGACGAAGGTGGTCAGCCCGGCATTCCTCACCACGTCCTCGACCGTGCCGGTGGCCAGCATCTTGCCGTAGGAGATGTAGCTGATGCGATGGCAGCGCTCGGCCTCATCCATGTAATGGGTGGAGACCAGCACGGTCAGGCCGCCGCTCGCCAGCCGGTGGATCTCGTCCCAGAATTCGCGTCGCGCTTTCGGGTCGACGCCCGCCGTCGGTTCATCGAGCAGCAGCAGTTTCGGCTTGTGCATGATGCAGGCGGCCAGCGCCAGCCGCTGCTTCCAGCCGCCGGACAGGGTACCGGCCAACTGGTTCCTGCGCGATGTCAGGCCGAGCTCCTCAAGCGTCTTAGCCACGTGCTCGTCGAGCGGCTTCAGCCGGTACAGCCGAGCCACGAATTCGAGATTCTCGCCGATCGTCAGATCTTCGTAGAACGAGAATCTCTGCGTCATGTAGCCGACTTCGCGTTTGATCCGCAGGCTGTCGGTGCGGATGTCGAAGCCCAGAACCGTGCCTTCGCCCTCATCCGGCGTCAGCAAGCCGCACATGATGCGGATGGTCGTCGTCTTGCCCGAGCCGTTCGGCCCGAGGAAGCCGACGATCTCGCCCTCGGCCACAGCCATAGTCACATGATCGACGACGGTCTTGTCGCCAAAGCGTTTGACCAGGCCGTGCACGTCGATGACGTTCATTTTCCGATGTCCGCCAGATCGACGTCGACGATCTGCCCGGGCTGCAAGGCGCTGGCGTCGCCCTCCGGCCGCGCTTCGACCAGATAGACCAGCTTTTGCCGGGTCTCGAGCGAGTAGATCACCGGCGGCGTGAATTCCGGATCGGGCGACACATAGCTGACGCGTGCCTTCACGCCCGACCCGCAGCCGTCGCAATGGACGTTGAGCAGCGTGCCGACGTCGACCGAGGAGAACGCGCTTTCCGGCACATAGACGCTGAGCTTCACCGCGCCGTCCGGCAGTATCGAGATAACCGGTGCCGTCGGCCCGGCCGTATCGCCGGGATTGCGGATCACGTCGTTGACCCGGCCGGGCGAAGGCGCCGTCAGCACGCGCTTCGACAGCCGCCATTGCGCTTGCTCCAGCGCCGATTGCGCCTGCCTGACCTGATTGTCGGCGGCCTTGATAGTCTCGGGCCGTGCCGGCAGGCCGCCGACCGCGAGATTGGCCTCCGCCTGGCCGACCTGCGCGTTGGCCGTCTCCAGCGTCGCGGAAGCCGTGTCGTAGTCGGCCTGTGTGCCGGTGCCGCGTTTGAACAGATCGCTGGCGCGGATGTAACGGCGTTTGGCGTCGGCGGCTTGCGCCTTGGCTATGTCGACCTGCGCCTTGAGCACCGCAATCTCTTCCGGCCGCTTGCCGACCTGTAGGTCGGCAAGTTGCGCCTGGGCCTGCGCAAGGGCCGCCTCGGCTTGTGCGATGGCGATCTTGGCGTCGGCGTTTTCCAGCGTCACCACCGGCGTGCCGGGCGCGACGCGGTCGCCGCGCTTGACCGCAATCGTCTCGACCTGCGCCACCTCGATCGGCGCCAGCAGGACATAATCGCCCTCGACGTAGCCGACGGCGAGCGGTGCTGCCGGCGCGCAGGCGCTGAAAAGCTGGGCGGCAAGCGGCAAAGAACAGAGCAGGCTCATGATCCACGATCCTTCCGGACAGCCAAATCGCGCCGAGCTAAAATCGCGCTGAGATTGTCGGTTATTGTTGCCGCGATCTTGCCGGCCTCGTCGTCGCCGATCTCGCGCCAGCCCATCCGGCGCATAACTGCCTCGCGGCCGATGCGGAAATAGACGACCTGGCCGATCAGCGTGAATACGGTGAGTTTAGTGCGCTCGCTCTCGGCCGGCTCGCCCGTCGCCTGTTCCCAGATCAGGCAGAGTCGGTGATGCGCCGGTTCGAACACGCCATCATAGATACGGTCGAGCGCGGCGGTTGGATGAGACAGCTCACGCAGGACGAACTGTACAATCTCGCCGGCTTCCGGCCTTGCCGCGATGAAGGCGACCATCCGCTCCAGTGCGACGGCCAAATGTGCCCGCGCGGCCTCGGCGTCCGCCAATGTCGCGGCCGGCGCTTGCAGATTGCCGATCGCCTGGCCGGCAACGGTCTGGATGGCGTCGACGATGTAGTCGGCCGCCGCGTTGCGGAGCCCTTCCTTGCCGCCGAAATGATAGGCGATCGAGCCGATATTGGCCTTGGCCTCAGCCGCGATCTGGCGCGTTGACGTGCCGTCGAAACCCTGGCGTCCGAACAGCTTCAGCGCCGCGCGCACGAGTGCCGTCCGCGTCATATCCGCGGCGGTCTTGGGCGCCTCATGAGGAAGGCCGCTGGCGCTGGGCGATTTGATCATGGCCAACAATTTAATCAATCGAATGATTAAAGTCAAGTGCGGTCAAGCGGCTTGCCAACTCTGGCCGTGCGCGCTTTAGTGCCTGGCCATGGGCAAGGAAATCGAGCGTAAGTTCCTGGTCTCAGGTGAGGAATGGCGGGCAATGGTCGAGGCGGACATTCATATCCGTCAATTCTATCTAGTCGCCGAACCCAGCCGCACGGTGCGTGTGCGCATCAGCAACGATGCGGCCGCCAAGCTGACGCTCAAGTTCGGCAGCCAGGCACGCGAGCGCGATGAATTCGAATATCCGATACCTTTGGCGGAGGCGCAGGAGATGCAGGCCTTTGCCATCGGACATGTCATCGAGAAGACACGCCACCATGTTAGACACCGCGGCTATCGCTACGAAGTCGATGTCTTCGGCGGGATGCTTGCGGGGTTGGTGATCGCCGAGCTCGAGACGCCGGATGATGTACAGGACGAAATGCTGCCACATTGGCTCGGCCGTGAAGTCACCGGCGAGCCGAGATTTTACAACGCGTCGCTCGCCCTTGGGGGGATTCCGGAGATCGTCGCATGAGCTTTCGTATCGATCCGCGCATGTCGCTGACCGGAGAGGTCAGGCGCATCTTCGCCGAGGAGATCGGTAAGGCGCTTGTCCATCTGGACGCCGCGCGTGACAGGCCCGAACAGGGGCTGCACAAATGCCGCAAACGGCTGAAGAACGTCCGCGCCTTGCTGCGCCTTGTCCGTTCCGGAGACGAAACATTCTGCGTGACGGAGAATCAATGCTACCGCCAGGTGGCGGCCCTGCTTGCCGGCCCGCGCGAGGCGACCGCACTGGTGGAAACAATCGACCGGCTGGCGGCAAGCTTTCCCGAGCAAAGTGCCGGCGATGGCCTCGGTGCCGTGCGTGACAGGGTCGTCGCGCGCCAGCATGAACTGCATGGCGGAGCAGGCCTCGATGCTGCGATAGGCGCGGCGATTTCCGCTTGCGAGGAAGGTGTCGCCCGGATCGACAAGCTCGCTCTGCCCGACCAGCCGGAGCAGGCTGCCGACGTGCTCGCCGAAGGCGCGCGCACCACTTTGCGCCGCGCCAGGAAAGCGCTGGACAAGGCGGCTTCGCGCGGCCAAGCCGATGACTTTCACGATCTGCGCAAGGCGGCCAAGACGCATGGCATGCACCTGTCGCTGCTTGGCAGGCTGTGGCCGACGCCGATCAAGACGCGGCGCAAGGCCGTCGACGAATTGGGCGAGCGGCTTGGCGAGCTCCACGATGTGTTCGTCATGCGCGCGCTTATAGATGCCGAGGACCAACCGCTCGGCCCCCCTGAGGAGACGCGGTTGCTTGCCAAGCTGCTGAAGCGCTCGGAAAAGGGCCTGAAAAAGACCTGCCTCGCCGAGGCGGCCGAGCTTTTCGGCGACAGTCCGAAGCGCTCGACGAGGAAGCTCGCCCGCAAGGTGCGCGAAGATCTCACAGCGGCACCGCAGCACGAAGACGCCGGCGCGCCTGGCGTGGGCTGATCATGGTCTAATTTGCCGCCCTGTGGTAATCGCCGTCTGGCATGACCGAGCCCGGCGACACGCTTCTGACCGACTTGGCCGCTGGCTTGCAGGCCGGCTGCAGGAGGAATCGTCCGGCTACGAGCCTTACACGCCGTCGGATGCCGAAACGCTGCGCCGCACGCTTGAGCCCGGCGACATCCTGCTCATCGAAGGTAACCAGAAGATCTCGGCGGCGATCAAATACCTCACCCGGTCGACCTGGTCGCATGCCGCCTTCTATGTCGGCGATGCATTACCGGAGCCGGAGGACGGATCGGAGCGGCGGCGCCTGATCGAGGTCACGCTCGGCGATGGCTGCATCGCCGTGCCGCTGTCGCGCTATCGCAGCTACAACACCCGCATCTGCCGTGCGAGTGGCCTGGCTCCGGATGACCGCGAAGCGGTCGTCGCGTTCATGATCGGCAGGCTCGGTCTCAGATACGATCTCAAGAACATATTCGACATGCTGCGCTACTTCTTGCCGACGCCGCCGGTGCCGGTGCGCTGGCGCCGCCGCATGCTGGCTTTCGGTTCCGGCGACCCGACGCGCGCCATCTGCTCGTCGCTGATGCCGAGGCCTATGGCCTGATCCGCTACCCGATCCTGCCGGAGATTACCCGGGCGCCTGGCCGTGCCTCGGCCCAGTCGAGCTATTCGCGCAGGGAAATCCTGCACATCCGCCATCACTCGCTCTACACGCCGCGCGATTTCGACCTGTCGCCCTATTTCCGTATCGTCAAGCCGACGCTGGAATACGGCTTCGACTACCGGCAGATGGTCTGGGATGACAAGCCCAGGATTGCCGATGCCGAGACAAGGGCTCAGGGTGGCGGCTAGGCCGGTAGCTTTGCGGCGGCCCGGCCGGGTGTCCGCGCGCCTGCGTCGCGCGGATGCGGCCCGATCGGCATGATCACCGGGAACGGCGTTGCGCCGAACGCGAACGTCCATTTGTAACCGACCAGCCCGTCTTCGGGCGTCGTGTGCTGATCGTGATGGGCAAGCAATTTGGCGCGCTCCGCCAATTCCTCAGCCTCGCGCTTGATCATTTCCGCCGTTTCCGGCCGCATCCGCCTGGAGAAGCTGACGAACGTCGCCTCGCGCTCAAGATGGGTAATGGCCCAGCCGATAAAAGTCTTGTTGGTCATCTCGAACAGCGGCCGCAATGGCCCGTCGAAATTCCACTGGATCGGCGCCTCGACCAGCAGCCTCGCCGACAGGCCGCGACCGAGCGCGATAAGGCCGAGTTCCTCGAGGTCGCGCAAATAGAGGAACATCGAAGCCTCGCTCAATCCTTGTGAGCGCATGATGCCTTCCGGCGTGAATTTCTCGGAAAGCATGACAAAGACGAACAGCAGTGCCGGCCGCCCGGCGAGCTTGCGCTCGATCTCCGGCGCGATCTGGTTGGCGGGTCCTGGTCCTCTGTTCATAGAGCCGAGCACGTTCTCCAACTCTACGCCGGCGGCAATGCAGATCTCCATCAGCCGGTCGAGCTTGCAGTTGCGCTCGTGGAAGATGCGCTTCACCGTAGGCTCGGAAACACCCATCCGCTCGGCAAGGACGCGATAGGTGATGCCCTTTGCCTTAAGCGTCCGCTTCAGCGCTTCGAAGATCAGGCCGTTCATGGGATGCACCTCTTTTGCACGATTTGGTATCAGCCTTCGGTACTAGTCCTGATAGATCTTCCCGAAAAGTATCGAAAGGCTTAGCTCTCCGCCAGTCCATTACAGGAGACTAGCCATGAAGAGCCTCTTCACCTCGATACTTCTCGCCTTGGTCGGCATCGCGGCCGCGCCGGCAGTTCAGGCCGCTGAACTCTGGCGCACCGGCGGCCTCGAGCAGCCTGAATCGGCGCTGTTCGACGCCGCCGGCCAGCGCGTTATCGTCTCGAACATCGTCGGCAATCCCGGCGAAGCCGACGGCAACGGCTATCTGTCGATCCTGTCGATGGACGGCAAGCTAGTCACGCAACGCTGGACCGACGGCATGGACGCGCCCAAGGGCATGGCGATTGTCGGCGGCAAACTCTACGTCGCCGACCTCACCCATGTGCGCGTCGTCGATCTCGCAAGCGGCAAGCTAACATCGACGATCGACGTGCCGAACGCGGTCTTCCTCAACGACGTGACCGCCGACGCGTCCGGCAAGATCTACGTCACGGATATGCTTGCCGATACGATCTATCGCATCGACGGCGACCGGCCCGAACTGTTCGTCAGGGATGCGGCGCTTGCTTCGCCGAATGGTATCTTCGCCGATGGCGGCCGGCTGATCGTCGCTTCGTGGGGCAGGGGCATCAAGCCCGACTTCAGCACCGCGGAGCCGGGCGGCCTGCTCTCGGTCGATCTTGCTACCAAGGCCGTTTCGCCACTGGCTGGCGCGGAAAAGTTTGCCAACCTCGATGGCGTCGTTGCCATCGGCGGCAGCATCTACGCCACTGCCTATATGACCGGCACGCTCTACCGCTACAAAGCCGGCGGTACGCCGCAAGTGGTTGCGACGTTCAAACCGGGCAGCGCCGACATCGGCACCGACGGCAGGTCGACAATCTTCGTGCCGCTGATGAACGAGGGCGAGGTCTCAGCGTTGGGCCTCGACTAAGCCGGCAGTTGCCGGCTCAGGCGGCGGGCGCGGCTTTCCTCAGCTGCGCCCGCGCATCCGTGATCGAGGCGGCATAAGTCACCAGCGGCCGCTTGACACCGTGGTTGATCAGCATGCGGCGTACTCCTGCGGTGAAGCGCCTGATATAATGAAGCGAACGCCGGCGCGGCTCGCCTTGTGGGCCGCACCCTCGATGACATTGGCTGCCGTCGAATCGAAGAACGGCACCGCCGAACAGTCGAGGATGAAGTTCCGGCGCTGGCGCGGTCGGCGACGTCTTCCTGCACCAAGGATTGATGGTCTGCCTCCAAACATGCAGCACTCTTTGCCAGCCGATGCGCAGTCATGCTACAAACCTCGGCATCGTTTGGCGGGACATCCACTGCGATCCCGAATGCACAGGCACGACTTCAAAAGGATGAGCGGGTGAAGATATTCAAAGCGTTGGCGACCTCGACAGCCTTGCTGTCGATGGTTTTCCTGCTGGCAGGCTGCGGTCATGGCCTGATCAATAGGCTGATTTGAGTCAGGTGCCGTCGGCCCGCCCAAGCCATCGCTGCAGGAACCGTGCCGCAAGCCAGCACAGCATCGCCCAGGCAAAGCCGGCGCACCAGCCGGCCAATACGTCGGACGGCCAGTGGACGCCGAGATAGATGCGGCTGATGCCGACCACCACCGTCGTCAGCACCGCCAGCCCGAGTACATAGATCTTCGTTGTCCGCCCGGGCAAAAACCGCGCCGCCATGCTGCCCAGCGTCAAATATGTCACCGCCGACAGCATGGCGTGGCCGCTCGGAAACGAAAGCGATGCCACATCGGCGAGATGCGAGACCAGATCAGGGCGCGGTCGGTCGATATCGAATTTCAGCACGCTTGACAGGAGCTGGCCGCCCGCTACCGCGACGAACATGAGAAGCGCCGCGCCTGGCCTGCGGATAAGGAGCAGATAGACGATCATTGCTGCCGTGATCAGCACCAGTACGCTGGCGCTGCCGAGGCTGGTGATATCGCGCATCGCCCCTTCCAGCCACGCCGGTCCGATCGGATTGTCGGGCTGCCCGGCCTCGCGGAAGGCAAGCAGGATTTCGGTGTCGAAGGCATGCGGCGTGGTGGCCCGCGCCAGCTCCATCAGCTCCTCGAACCCCCACAGCCCGCCGGCAATGACCAGCCCGGCCAGCAGAACCGGGAACTCCAGCCAGTTGCGCAGTCTGCTTGCAATCTTCTTCATCGGCCCGATCGCAGTTACAGCCTTTGCAGATAGGGCCCGAGCGTGATCAGCGCCACAGCTGCGATGGCAAGCACGATGCCGGTTGCCTGTAAGGCATTGACGCGCTCGCCGAAGAAGACCAGCGCCACCACATTCACCGACACCAGCTGGATCACCGCCGACAGGCTGAACGACACCGACATGCCGAATTCACGGATCAGCCTCAGCATGATCAGATTGCCCAGCGAATAGAGCGCCAACGTCAGCACAATCTTGCCGAGGCTCGGCGCCAGCCCCCACTGTTTTGCGGCCATCGCCGCCAGCAGGAAGATCACCGTCGAAACGCAGAGCTGCCCAAGTCCCCAGAAACTCACTTTTGTTCCTCCCGATGCGGTCCCTACGCGCCTGCCGCAGCTCTTGTTTCCGAAGCGCCGGTCGCGGTCAAGCGGGGCCGATGTTGGATACGAAATCGCAGGCGGCAATTAGCCGGCATGTCATCAAACTGTGACCTGCCGGCGATACCGGATTGGCCAGGCAACACGCTCCAGCAATCCATCCAGCCAGAGGCAGGCCCAATGACCGAACATCGCTCCCCTGACGCCCATTTTCGCACCAGCCTGCTCGAGGAAAACGATGGGCCAGGAGCCAATCCCACCGACAACCGCACCATGGGTGAGATCATCGCCGCGCGGTTCTCGCGCCGCGGCTTCCTCAAGGGCTCGCTTGCCGTCTCGGCCATAGCCGCTACCGTCAGCCCGCTGGCGCTGATCACCGCCGACAATGCCCGCGCCGCCGAAGGCTCCGCCTTCGCTTTTGACGAGCTCGAGGCCGGCATCGACGACAAGCATCACATCGCACCCGGCTATGACGCCGATGTACTGCTGCGCTGGGGCGATCCGCTGTTCGCCGATTCGCCGGAATTCGATCCGACAAAACAGTCGGCGGAAGCCCAGGCCAGACAATTCGGCTACAACAACGACTATGTCGGTTATATCCCGATCGACGGCTCGGCCGAGCACGGCCTGCTGGTCGTCAATCACGAATACACCAATCCGCACCTGATGTTTCCGGGCCTCGTCACCATCATCGATGGCAAAGCCAAGCAAGCACCCCTCAGCAAGGAGCAAGTGGATGTCGAGATGGCCGCGCATGGCGGCACTATCGTCGAGATACGCAAGGTATCAGGCAAATGGCAGGTCGTTCGCGACGGCAAGCTCAACCGCCGCATCACCTCCAACACCGAGATCGCGCTCTCCGGCCCGGTCGCCGGCCACGACCGCGTCAAGACCAGCGCCGATCCGACCGGCACGAAGGTCATCGGCACCATCAACAATTGCGCCGGCGGCGTCACGCCGTGGGGCACCTATGTCATGGCCGAGGAGAACATCCACGGCTATTTCTCGGGCGAGCTGCCGCAGGGCCACAAGGAGGCGGCCAATTACAAGCGCCTCGGCATTCCCGAAGGTGCCTATGAATGGGCAGCGCATTACGGCCGTTTCGACATCGGCAAGGAGCCTAACGAGCCGAACCGCTTCGGCTGGATCGTCGAGGTCGACGTCCTGGATCCGACTTCGGTGCCGAGGAAGCGCACCGCGATGGGGCGCTTCAAGCATGAGGGCGCCGAATCGATCGTCGCCCAGGATGGCCGTGTCGTCTTCTATCTCGGCGACGACGAGCGCTTCGACTATGTCTATAAGTTCGTCACCACAGGCAAGTTCAATCCGGACAACCGCCCCGCGAACATGGATTTGCTCGACGACGGCACCTTGCATGTCGCCAAGTTTGCCGACGACGGTTCGGTCGAATGGCTGCCGATCGTCTTCGGCCAAGGGCCGCTGACGGCGGAGAACGGCTTTGCCAGCCAGGCCGACGTGCTGATCGAGACGCGCCGCGCCGCCGACCTGCTCGGCGCCACCAAGATGGACCGCCCGGAAGACATCCAGCCCAATGCCGCCAACGGCAAGGTCTATGTCATGCTGACCAACAATTCGAAGCGCGAGGCCGACCAGGTCGACGCTGCCAATCCGCGTGCCGAAAATGCCTTTGGCCACATCATCGAGATCGTCGAGGACGGCGGTGATTTCACCGCGACAAAGGGCAGGTGGGAAATCCTGCTGAAATGCGGCGATCCCGCTGTGACCGACGTCGGCGCCACCTTCTCGACCGCAACCACCGCCAATGGCTGGTTCGGCATGCCGGACAATTGCACGGTAGATTCGGCTGGTCGCCTCTGGGTCGCCACCGACGGCCAAGGCCCGAAAGCCACCGGCCGCACCGATGGTCTGTGGGCTGTCGATACGGAGGGGACGGCACGGGCGACATCAAAGCTGTTCTTCCGCGTGCCGATCGGCGCCGAAATGTGCGGTCCCCTGTTTGCGCCGGACGACCAGACCGCCTTCGTTGCCGTCCAGCATCCGGGCGACGGCGGCGAGGACTGGGAGGCTTTCGGCCGTCCGTCCTACTATGAGGATTTGTCGACGCGCTGGCCCGACTTCAAGCCGGACATGCCGGTGCGCCCGGCGGTCGTTGCCATCACCAGGCAAGGCGGCGGCAAGATCGCGGTCTGACACGCAGCAAGGTCTTGCAGTCTCAAGGAAGGATTTCGGCCATACGAAATCCTTCCTTCCGATACGGGATGCATCCATGCTGCGCATCAGGCGCCGACTAATCATTCGCTGCGCTGAGCCACGGCGACATTCATTGTGCTTCGCAACCTGAAGCCGATGGACTCGTATAACGCTATGGCCGCGGCGTTGCTGGCATAGGCGTGGAGATAGGGAACTTCGCCGCGCGCCACTATCCGGTTTGCCACGAATAGGGACAGCAGCTTGCCCAGGCCACCGCCGCGAAATTCCGGATGTGAGCACACCCCGCTGAGTTCGGTATAGCCAGGTTGCTTCATGCGCTCGCCGGCCATTGCCGCAAGCCTGCCCTCGATTTTCACACCCCAAAAATCGCCCAGGCTCAAGGCTTCGAGCGTGAATGGGCCAGGCTTGGTGAGCAATGCCAGGGCGAGCATCTCAGCAGCATCGTCTCGGGTCAGACGATGCACGCGCGGGTCGGAGACGATCTGCAATGGCTGCTCGGCGATCATCTGAACCCCGGCTGCGGTCGAAGTCGCGGAAAGCCCGGTGGGCAGAGCAATCGCGTCCGCTTGAAGCAGGATCACACTCTCGCCCGGGGAGACAAGCTTTTCGAGCGCCCGCAGGCTTTCCGGGTCGTCCGCGCCAGTGGCGGCGAAAGGGACGATCGACGGCCGATATCGCATGGCGAGGTTGTCACCCTCCGCGAAGGCCCGATGTCGCGTCTGAAGCGCGCTCCAGATAGGGCGGTCGAGCAGATGTCTCATTGCGCGGCACCCTCAGGCTTATTTACACGACGGTCGAGAGGGGCAGCGGCGAGGCCGTCCTCGATGGCAGCCAGCTGCTCAAGAAGTGGCCCCGAAAAACCTGCGCACAAATCCGCGACCACGTTCTCGATGCAAGGCCAGACGTCGCGCTTTGCGACATCGACCAGCCGCCGGCCGTCCCGAGTAAGCGAGACGATCCTGCGCCGCTGGTCATCGGTCGACGGACTGACCTCGAGCAGTCCCAATCCGGCCAGAAGCGAGACGCTTCGCGTTACGCCTGGCTGCGCGATGCCAAGGGATTGCGCCAGTTCCCCGACCGACAGCGGACCCAGTCTGTCGAGCGCGGCCAGCAGCGGGTATTGGCTCGCCTGAACCGGGACATCCAGCCTGTCGAGCAGGCGCTGCGCCTCCGCTTGCAGTTGCTCGCCTATACGCTTCAGCCTGCTGCCCAGGCACAGGAAGCCAAGCGATCGTATGACGTCTTCCATAGGTCAATTCATCCCATGAACATCGATAACATGATATATAACAATGCATGAAAAGCAAGATCGAGGCATTCAAGCGCGGGTTCCAGGCATCGGGCGTATGTCGCCTTCGGCAAGGAAAGGTCGATCGATAAGGCTGATTCGCCTGGACGAGGCCCGTTCGATCAGTTGCGCAGCCGGTAGCCGGTCCTGAAGATCCAGGCGACGATCGCTATGCAGATGAGCAGGAAGACCACCGTCATGCCGAGGCTGACGCCGACCGAAACGTCGGACTTGCCGTAGAAGCTCCAGCGGAACCCACTGACCAGGTAGACCACCGGGTTGAACAGCGTCACCGTGCGCCAGATGCCGGGCAGCATGTTGATCGAATAGAAGCTGCCGCCGAGGAAGGTCAGCGGCGTGATGATCAGCAGCGGCACCAGCTGCAGCTGCTCGAAGCTCTTCGCCCAGATGCCGATGATAAAGCCGAACAGGCTGAAGGTCACCGCCGTCAGCACCAGGAAGGCGAGCATCCAGAACGGATGCTCGATCGTCAGCGGCACGAACAGCGAGGCCGTCGCCAGGATGATCAGGCCAAGCACGATCGACTTTGTCGCCGCGCCCCCGACATAGGCGATGACGATCTCCAGATAGGACACCGGCGCGGACAGCAATTCGTAGATCGAGCCGACGAATTTCGGAAAATAGATGGCGAAGGAGGCGTTGGAGATCGATTGCGTCAGCAGCGACAGCATGATCAGCCCCGGTACGATGAAGGCGCCGTAGCTGATGCCGTCGATCTCGGTGATGCGCGAGCCGATGGCCGAACCGAAGACGACGAAATAGAGCGACGTCGAAATGACCGGCGAAACGATGCTCTGCAGCACAGTGCGAAGGGCGCGCGCCATCTCCACCCGATAGATCGCCCATACCGCATGAAGATTCATGGCCGCGCGCGGGTTCATGCCGGTTTCCTCACCAGATTGACGAAGATCTCCTCGAGCGAGCTGTTTTCCGTATCGATGTCGCGGAACTGGATGCCGGCCGCCTCGAGCTCGCGGATCAGCGAGGCGACGCCCGGCCGTTCGCTCTGGTTGTCATAAGTATAGGTCAGCTGTCCGCCATCCGGCGAAAGCTCCAGCGCGTAGTGCGAAAAAGCATCGGGAACGGTGGCCAGGGGACTGCGCAGTTCCAGCACAAGCCGTTTGCGGCCAAGCTTGCGCATCAGCTCGGCCTTGTCCTCCACCAGCACGATCTCGCCGCGGTTGATGACGCCGACGCGGTCGGCCATCGCCTCGGCTTCTTCGATGTAATGCGTGGTCAGGATGATGGTGACGCCGTCTTCGCGCAGCCGGCGCACCATCGCCCACATGTCCTGGCGCAGTTCGACATCGACGCCTGCCGTCGGTTCGTCGAGGAACAGGATGCGCGGCTCGTGCGACAGCGCCTTGGCAATCATCAGCCGGCGCTTCATGCCGCCGGACAGCGTGATCGCCTTGGCGTCCTTCTTGTCCCAGAGCGACAGGTCGCGCAGCACCTTTTCGACGAACGCCCTGTCCGCCGGCTTGCCGAACAGGCCGCGGCTGTAGTTAACCGTCGCCCACACGCTCTCGAAGGCGTCGATGGTCAGTTCCTGCGGCACCAGCCCGATCAGACTGCGCGCGGCGCGGTAGTCGCGGTTGATGTCATGGCCGTCGACGGTGACGGAACCCGACGAGCGGTTGACGATGCCGCAGACGATCGAGATCAGCGTTGTCTTGCCGGCGCCATTCGGCCCGAGCAGCGCAAAGATCTCGCCGCGCACGATGTCGAGATTGATCTCCTTCAGCGCCTTGAAGCCGGTGGCGTAGGTCTTGGTGACCCCGGAAATCGAGATGATCGGCTGCATGGCTGAAAACGACTGCTTGAAACAGAGTTGTTGATTTAATCCGCTGAATGTCGGTTCGCAAATCCGGATGTCAATGGCGCTCCTGACAGTTCTGGACCATCGAGGTTCGCCGGAATAGGCAACACCTGCCCGGTCGTCCAGCCAAATTCCACGCAAAAGCAGATTAACCGCACTGCGGCGTTCCGCCTCGCGGCGGGACGCCGCTTTGACCGTCCGGTGCATCAAGCCTATCCTTCAACAAACAAGCAGCAGCCGGAGCCGCCATGGACCCGCTCATTCTGTCGCGCATACAGTTCGGCGCGAACATCTCGTTCCACATCCTGTTCCCGGCGATCACCATCGCGCTCGGCTGGGTGCTGCTGTTCTTCAAGCTCCGCTACAACGCGACAAACGATTCCGCCTGGATGCGCGCTTATTTCACCTGGGTTAAGGTATTCGCGCTGTCCTTCGCCATGGGCGTGGTTTCCGGCGTCACCATGAGTTTTCAGTTCGGCACCAACTGGCCGGGCTATATGGAGACGGTCGGCAACATTGCCGGCCCGCTGCTGGCCTACGAAATCTTGACCGCCTTCTTCCTCGAGGCGGCGTTCCTCGGCATCATGCTGTTCGGCTTCCGCCGTGTCTCGAACCGCGTCCACACGCTGGCGACGGTGCTGGTGGCCGGCGGCACCACCTTGTCCGCCTTCTGGATCATCGCGCTCAATTCGTGGATGCAGACGCCGGCCGGCTTCGAAATGCGCGATGGTGTTGCGCACGCCACCGACTGGTGGGCCGTTGTCTTCAATCCGTCCATGCCCTACCGGCTCGTCCATATGCTGCTTGCTTCGGGCCTGACCGTCTCGTTCCTGGTCGCCGGCCTGTCGGCGCTGCGCTATCTCTACGGCGATCGCTCGGAATCGATGTGGAAGGCGCTGCGCACCGGCGTCTTCACCGCCGCGATCCTGATCCCCATCCAGATCTTTGCCGGCGACCAGCACGGCCTCAACACGCTGGAACACCAGCCGCAGAAGATCGCCGCGATGGAGGCCAACTGGAACACCGGTCCCAACGTGCCGCTGGTGCTGTTTGCGCTTCCCGATGAAGCGGCCAAGGAGAACAGGTTCGAGCTCACCATTCCCGATGGCGCCAGCCTCATCCTCAGGCACAGCGCCGGCGGCGTCGTACCGGGGCTGAACGATTATGCCGGCAACCATCCCCCGGTATTTCCGGTGTTCTGGGGCTTTCGCATCATGGTCGGCACCGGCCTCCTGATGCTCGCCGTCTCCTGGTCGGCGGCCTTCTTCCTCAAGCGCCGCCACGGCCTGCCCAAGCCGCTGGCGCTTGTCATGGTGCCGATGGCGCTGTCCGGCTGGCTGGCGACGCTGGCCGGCTGGTACACCACCGAGATCGGCCGCCAGCCCTGGCTGGTCACCGGCGTGCTGCGTACCGCCGATGCTGTCGGGCCGGTCGCCGGCAGCCATGTCGCGCTGTCGCTCGCGGTCTATCTCATCCTCTATGTGCTGCTCTTGATCGCCTATCTCGGCGTGTTGGTGCATCTGGCATTGAAGGCGGCGAAGGATGGTGACACCTCGCCGCTACCGGGCGTCATGAACAGGCCGCTGTCGCAGCCGGTTGCGCAACCAGGAGAAACATCATGAGCTTCGACTGGCCGACCCTGCTGCCTCTGATCTTCGCCGGCCTGATGGGCCTCGCTATCCTGATCTACGTCATCCTCGACGGCTTCGATCTCGGCATCGGCATCCTGTTCGCCGCAGCCGAAGACACCGAACAGGATACGATGATCGCCGCCATCGGCCCGTTCTGGGACGCTAACGAGACCTGGCTGGTGCTGGCGGTGGGCTTGCTGCTGGTCGCCTTTCCATTGGCGCACGGCACCATTCTGACGGCGCTCTACATTCCGGTCTTCGTGCTGCTGGTCGGCTTGATCCTGCGCGGCGTCGCCTTCGATTTCCGCGCCAAGGTGCCGGCCGGCAGGAAGCACCGCTGGAACCGCATCTTCTTCCTCGGCTCGGTCATCGCTTCGCTGGCGCAAGGTTATATGCTCGGCGTCTATGTGCTCGGCCTCGACGTCGGCCCTGGCGGCATGGCGTTCGGCGCGCTGGTGGCGCTCTGCCTTGCCGCGGCCTACGCGGCGATGGGCGCGGCCTGGGTCATCTATAAGACCGAAGGCGATCTGCAGAAGAAGGCGGTGCTGTGGCTGCGCACGGCGTTGGTGCTGACCGCGCTCGGCATGGTCGCGGTATCGCTGGCCACGCCCTTTGCCAGCGCGCGCATCTTCGACAAATGGTTCGTCTGGCCGGCCATGCTCTATTTGTCGCCGCTGCCGATCCTGTCGGCAGTGCTGTTCCTGTGGCTGTGGCGCCAGACCTTCCATCTGCCGAAGCCCGACGACCGCCACGCGCTGCTCCCGTTCCTGACATTGGCCGCGATCTTCACGCTCGGCTTTGCCGGCCTCGCCTGGTCGTTCTACCCCTTCGTGGTGCCCGACCGGCTGACCATCTGGCAGGCTGCTTCGGCACCCGAAAGCCTGGCCGTCATCCTGGTCGGGACGGTCGTCGTGCTGCCGATCATCATCTTCTATTCGTTCTTTGCCTACCGGGTGTTCGCCGGCAAGGCGACGGATCTGACCTATGACTGACCGGTATCGCCGTCGCCTGAAACAGAATATTCATCTTCAAGCGGAATAACCTTCTCTGGCCGGCCCAGCAGAATCGCCGGCAAGAAGAAGGGCAACAGAATGAACCCCTTTTCTGCGGCAGGACAGGATCGGCTGCTGCTTTTGCTGATCCGGACGGTCGCGCTGATCGGCGCACTCGCGCTTGCCGGCCTGCTGCCGGCCATGCCGCAGGCGCATGCCCAGGACGCGGCCAACTGGACGGGCGTGTGGGACACGAAGTGGCGCGGCGGCGGCGCCCAGATCAAGTTCGAGCAGACGGGCACTGACGTAAAGGGCGTGTACCCGCTTTATAACGGCCGTATCGAGGCCAAGGCCGAAGGCGACAAGCTTGTCGGCCACTGGTTCGAAGGCGACCGCCAGGGCGCCTTCACCTTCGTCCAATCGCCTGACGGCGGCAGCTTCATGGGCCGCTTCGATGCCGCCACCGCCGAATGGTGGACAGGTGTGCGCGTCAGCGCCGTCGAGGACGTCCGTGTCGACCAGTCGAGCCCGATGAGCACCATGCGCTCGTTCCTGCAGACAATGAACGAGAGCGGCGCCGACAATGTGCCGCGCGCCACCGGTGGCGGCATGGGTCTTGCCGGTCTGGCAGCGGGTCTCGTCGACGTCACCGAGGCCGACCGCGGCGGCCTCAACATGCCCGATTACACCAAGCTTCTGTTCACCGTCATCGACAACGCGACGTTCCGTCTGTGGAGCATGCCGCATGATGCGATTTCCGGAGACGAGGTGACGGCGACGCTGCCGCAATACGGCACCAGGATCTCCTTCGACGTCACTTTTCGTCGCAAGAATGGCGACTGGTTCATCGTCGGGCCGCCACTTGCCCAGCTCCAGGCCAAGCTCGCCGAATTCCAGGAAGCGCGTGGCGAAGCCGTCGACATGGTCGACGATCCGAGCAGGCTCGCCTCGCCGCGCGACACGTTCAAGGTATTGTTGAGCGGCCTCACCGAAGCCGGCGACCCGGCCCAGGCGGCGCTCGACCTGCGCAACTACAGTCAGGCGGTGCGTGGCGACGAGGCGTTCCTGCTCGAGCGCTATCTCAAAAAGGTCATCGACCGCATCGGCTACGTCTATTGGCAGGAGATCCCCGACGATCCGAAGAGCAACACCCCCTTCGTCTATTTCGAGCATCCCGTCGGCAACATCGTCATCGGCCCGGTCGAGACTGAGAAGGGCAAGATCTGGCAGTTCACGCCCGAGACGCTCGCCCACATCCGCGCGCTCTACGCCGATGTCGAAGACGTGCCGGTGGCGCCGGAATTCGCCGCCTTCGCCAGCACCGACCCGTTCTTCATCGCCCGTGGCCTCGCCCGCGAGATCAGCCCCGGCCTGCTCACCCGCGCCGGCCCGATGGAGCGCTGGCAATGGTCGATGCTCGGCCTTGCCGCACTGGCCGGCATCGTCTTCGGCTTCATCGCCAATGCGCTGATTTCCTTGTTTGTGCGAAGGACGGACAGCCCGGCCTTCTTCCGCATTGTCGAATGGGCGGTGCGCTCGATCGTGCTTGGCTTCTTCCTGCTGTTGACGCTGCGCCCGCTCGGTCTGCCGCAAGTGGTCGCCGCCCCGGTCAAGGCAATCGCCTGGAGCCTGGTCGTGATCGGCGCCGTGCCGGTGGTCTGGCACCTGATCGGCAAGGTCGCCGACCATTACCGTGGACTGTGGCAGGTGCCCGGCTATCACGACACGCTGATTTCGCTGTCCACCGGCGTGGCGCGCGTCGCCGTGCTGGTCGTCGCCTTCCTGCTGCTGGCCGAAGTGCTCGCCATCCCCTACGAAGGCGTCATCGCCGGTCTCGGCATCGGCGGTCTGGCGGTGGCGCTGGCCGCGCAGCCGACGCTGCAGAACTTCCTCTCCGGCCTGACGCTCTATGCCGATCGGCCGGTCAGCGTCGGCGACTTCTGCAAGTTCGGCGACCAGTCCGGCACGATCGAGCATATCGGCATGCGCTCCACCCGCATCCGGTCGCTCGACCGCACGATCATCTCGGTGCCAAACTCGGATTTCGCCGGCATGCAGATCGAGAACTACGCGCATCGCGATCGCACCCGGTTCGCGACGACGCTGCAGCTGCGCTACGAAACGACGCCCGATCAGCTACGTTACGTCCTGGCCGAGCTGCGCAAGCTGCTGATTGCCCATCCGCGCGTCACCGATGAGCCCTGCCGCGTGCGCTTTGCCGGCTTCGGCGCCTATTCGCTCGATATCGACGTGTTCACTTATATCAAAACCGCCGACGTGGCCGATTTTCAAGCCATCCGCGAGGACATCCTGTTGTCCATGATCAACATCATGGATGATGCCGGCGCGCAGTTCGCCTTCCCTTCGTCACTGGAATACAGAGCCACCGACCTTCCGGTCGACGACGAAAAACGCATCGCCGCGGAGAAAAGGGTCAGCGATTGGCGCGAGGCGCAAAACCTGCCTTTCCCCGACTTCAGCCAGATCGACAAATTCGCCCTCAACAACACACTTGCCTACCCGCCTGAGGGCTCGGCGCATTATCGCGAGACAGAGCCCGACCCGGACTCGGCCGAGGCAAAGGCGACGCTGGAGAAGGTGCGCTGGAGCCTGCCCTGGAAAAAGGGGGAGTAGTGCGAAGCGCGGAAACTGCTGATCTCCCCCCTTGAGGGGGAGATGTCGCTGAAAGCGACAGAGGGGGTCGCCGCGCGTGGAGTGCCAACTTCGTCTTCCTCGATATGCCGGACCGCGTCGCGCCAACCGAACCGACCCCCTCTGGCCTGCCGGCCATCTCCCCCTCAAGGGGGGAGATCAGCAGGCCCCCCGCAAAAGCTCAGCTCTTGTTGGCGGCCAGCACCAGCACCGGCTTTTCGCTGTAGAGGTTGGGGAACAGCCGCTTCAGGTTCTCGACCTTGGGCAAATCGTTGTAGACGATATAGGGATACGTCGGGTTGAGCGTCAGAAAATCCTGGTGATAGTCCTCGGCCGGATAGAAGGTCTTGCCGGTCTCCAGCGTCGTCACGATCGGCTTGGGAAACACCTTGGCCTTGTCGAGCTGGGCGATGTAGCTTTCGGCGATCTTTTTCTGTGCGTCGTTTTCGGCAAAGATCGTCGAACGGTACTGGGTGCCCGTGTCCGGGCCCTGGTAGTTCAGTTGCGTCGGGTTGTGCGCCACCGAGAAATACACCTGCAGCAGCTGGCCGTAGGTCACCTTGGACGGCTCGTAGGTGATCTCGACGGATTCGGCATGGCCCGTCCGGCTGGTGCCGACCATTTCATAGACGGCCGTGTCCTTGTCGCCGCCGGCATAGCCGGAAACGGCGCTGGTGACGCCCTTGATGTGCTGGAACACGCCTTGCACGCCCCAGAAGCAGCCGCCGGCAAAGACCGCCTTTTCGGTGCCGGCGGTGGCCTTCTCGTCCATTGCCGGCGGCGGGATCACCACCGCGTCTTCGGCCGAAACTGCCGGCGTCTGCCAGAACACGGCCGCGGCGGCCGTGAGGATGAGCGCGGCAAGTGCTGCTTTTGCGAAAATCGACGATCGTTTCAGGGCTCCGGTCATGTCTGATCTCCCATGATGCTGGTGTGGATTATACGACGGATAGGTCCGCCGGGCTCTCACATTGCTGTGCGCATCGCCTATTTGGCCGGAGCCATGGCATCGCAGGCCTTGGTCGCTTCGGCTTTCTTCATGGCGTCCGTCTCGGCGGCGGCCTTGGCCATGCAGTCGGCCTTCATCGGATCGCCCGCCTTCATCGCGGTCGTGGCCATCGCGTCAGCCGCCATGGCGCCGGCTGGCTTCATGGCGTCCGTTGCCGGTTTCATGGCGTTTGTTGCCATGGCGTTCGCCGGCTTCATCGCATCTTCGGCCCGCGCCGCGCCTCCTGCGAACAGCGCCGTCGAGCAAAGTGCGAAGGCGAGTGCCGCCAGGGTCGGGCGATTGGTCAAAGGATTGGTCATGATGATCTCCTAGGGTTTGGCAGGGGTTGACGGCATGCAGCGGCGCCGCTGCGGCGTTGCGCAAATTTCGGAACGGGTTCTAATTCGCTGCGGCAGCGAGGATCGGCCCGCCGCCCGGCACCTGCACCAGCACCGCTGTGCTGAGGCCGCCCGTCGCCGCCGGCAGCGGCAGTGCGGTGGCGTCGCCGGTCCAACTGCCCAGCCTGGTCAGCGAATGCACGACATTGGCGTGCGGCAGCGTGCGGCCGGTGTTTTCTCCGCGCGCCACCGGCACCTCGACGACGCCCTTGTCGTAACGCACCAGCCAGACATCGGCCCTGCCGCCGGGCACCGGACCGGCGCCGATGCTGACCTTCCCGCCGGCGAGCGACAACGAAGGTCCGTCACCGTGGCCGCCACTCGAAATCAGCTGCTCGATCTCGCCCGGCCTGGCGCCGACGGCATCGGCCCTGCCGTTGACCACCACTTGCGGCGTGAACGGGCCGGAACGGCCGAGCGACGGTTCATAGCGGACCTGGCGCTGCGTGAATTCTTCTTTGCCGAATGTGTCCTTCCAGCCGAGATAGTCCCAGTAGGTGACGTTGAAGGACAGCGCCAGCACGCCGGGCCGGTCCTTGACCCTGATCAGATTGGCGTTGGCCGGCGGACAGGACGAGCAGCCCTGGCTGGTGAACAGCTCTACGACGGTCAGCGTCTGGCCGGCGGCCGCGCTGGTTGCCGACAGCACAGTCGCGGAAAACAGTGCCGCGGCGAGCCCCATCAGGGCTGTGCTTCGTTCCGATCCGGTCATCGCTGTTCTCCTGTGCGGTTCCATGTCCACACTTCGCCGCCGACACACGGTTCGTTACAGCATCACCGCTTCGTGATTGAGGAGAAGTCCGAGTTCCTAGAGCATTAGCGAGAGCCGAGGGGATGTCCGATCTCCCCCCTTGAGGACCCACAAGGGGGAGATCGGCACTCAAGTCGCCCCTATTGTGTGAGCACGGTTTCCGAAGGCCGCTTGTTGAACGCGCACTTGCCGGTCACAAAATAGGAAAAATCGGCATCGTCTATGGTGTTGTTGGTAAGTGATCCGCCATCTTCCCACGCTTGACTGCTGGTGATGCCGCACGGCACGGCCTCAAAGATGTCGACAGTCGTATTGGCCAGCGTCTTGACCTTGTCGATAAACAATCGGTCGGACGTGGCCGGATCGTCCGATCGCAGGGTTTCTTTCGTGCCCGAGGCCAGATAGCCGCCGCCAAGACCAGGATTGGGATTCGGAATCTTCATCTCCAGAGACAGGTTATCCATGTCCTTCACGTCGATCACCGCACCGGCGCCGGTCGCGGGATACATCGTGTTGACGCAGGTGGTTGCGTATTTCCTGGTACCGCTGATCTGAGTGATTGTGCCGGTGGGCAAGCCATAGAAGCTGGTCACCGTGACGGTCGTGCATACTTGTTTCTGGACCAGCGTCTCCGTCGTTCCGTTGATCGTGTAAACAGAGGACGTCCCGTAGCCTTTGGGATCGCCAAACCTGTTGTACGCGTAGGAGATCCTCATCAGCTTGTTGGCCGCCGCGTCACCGGGTTTGGTGCCGTAGAGCGTCACCGTCTTGTCCCACCAGCCAGAGATCTTGTCGACCTTGAACGTGGCTTGCACCAATGCCGGCCGCTTTGTCACTGCCGACGCAACGCCGACCTGCACGGTGTTGATCCTGGCGATCTGCATGAAATTCGTCGGCATGGCAAAGCCGGCCGAAGCCTTGATGCTGGCGGCGCCGTCGGTGGCGACGACGAAGCTGTCGAGCTTGGCCGTGCCTTGCCCGCCATTGGCCAGGTATGCCTCCTGCAGTTTTACCTGGCGGTCCGCCAGTGAGGTGTCCGTCGAAAGCGTCGTGATCGACAGCGACGCTGCATCGAGGGCGTTCTGCATCGATGCCCTGGTTGAAACCGCAGAGGTATAGTCGATGGAAAAACCCAATGCGGCAACCATCGGGATAAGCAAGATGGCGAGCAATGGCGCGAACGAGCCGCTCACCGATTTGAGAAATTTGCGTGCTGACAACGGCATTCCGATCCCCCCGAAACGGCGATGGCCAGTGGCTATCACGCCGGGCGCGAACTATGCTCTAATCTCATGGATCAAAGTTTAACGACTTTGCCGCCCCGCCGCCGCACCCGCGCCCCGCCGCTTGCCGATGTAGCGTGCCCCTGCTAAAGCGCGCCGCATGACCACGCCGATCAAAAACATCCGCAACTTCTCCATCGTTGCCCATATCGACCATGGCAAATCCACGCTTGCCGACCGGCTGATCCAGTCGACCGGCGGGCTGGAGCTGCGCGACATGAAGGAGCAGGTGCTGGACTCGATGGACATCGAGCGCGAGCGCGGCATCACCATCAAGGCGCAGACGGTGCGGCTGAAATACCGCGCCAACAATGGACAGGACTATGTCCTCAACCTGATCGACACGCCCGGCCATGTCGACTTCGCCTATGAAGTGTCGCGCTCGCTCGCCGCCTGCGAAGGTTCGCTGCTGGTCGTCGACGCCTCGCAAGGCGTCGAGGCGCAGACGCTGGCCAATGTCTACCAGGCGATCGACAACAACCACGAGATCGTCGTGGTGCTGAACAAGGTCGACCTGCCCGCCGCCGAGCCCGAGCGCATCCGCGAACAGGTCGAGGAGGTGATCGGCATCGACGCCTCCAACGCCGTGCTGATTTCGGCCAAGACCGGGCTTGGCATTCCCGACGTGCTGGAAGCCATCGTCAACGATCTGCCGCCGCCGCGCGAGGGCGACATCACGGCCCCGCTGAAGGCGATGCTGGTCGACAGCTGGTACGACGCCTATCTCGGCGTCATCGTGCTGGTCCGCATCATCGACGGCGTGCTGAAGAAGGGCCAGACCATCCGCATGATGGGTACCGGCGCCAGGTACCTGGTCGAGCGCACCGGCGTCTTTACGCCCGCCCGCATCAATGTCGACGAGCTCGGCCCCGGCGAGTTCGGTTTCTTCACCGGCTCGATCAAGGAGGTTGCCGACACCCGCGTCGGCGACACCATCACCGAGGACAAGCGGCCGACGGCGCAAGCGCTGCCCGGCTTCAAGCCGGCACAGCCGGTGGTGTTCTGCGGCCTGTTCCCGGTCGACGCCGCCGATTTCGAGGATCTGCGCGCCGCTGTCGGCAAGCTGCGCCTCAATGACGCCTCCTTCTCCTTTGAAATGGAAACCAGCGCCGCGCTCGGCTTCGGCTATCGCTGCGGCTTCCTCGGGCTGCTGCATCTCGAAATCATCCAGGAGCGGCTGGAGCGCGAGTTCAATCTCGATCTCATCGCCACCGCGCCTAGCGTCGTCTACCGCCTGCTGTTGAACGACGGCTCGGTCAAGGAACTGCACAACCCGGCCGACATGCCCGACGTGGTCAAGATTTCGGCCATCGAGGAGCCGTGGATCCGCGCCACCATCCTCACCCCCGACGACTATCTCGGCGGCATCCTGAAGCTCTGCCAGGACCGGCGCGGCATCCAGGCGGATCTGTCCTATGTCGGCAAGCGCGCCATGCTGATCTACGATCTGCCGCTCAACGAGGTGGTCTTCGACTTCTACGATCGGCTGAAGTCGATCTCCAAGGGCTACGCCTCGTTCGACTATCATTTGACCGACTACAAGGAAGGCGACCTGGTCAAGATGTCGATCCTGGTCAACGAAGAGCCGGTCGATGCGCTGTCGATGCTGGTCCACCGCACGGCAGCGGAAAAGCGCGGCCGCCAGATGTGCGAGAAGCTGAAGGAGCTGATCCCGCATCATCTGTTCAAGATCCCGATCCAGGCGGCGATCGGCGGCAAGGTCATCGCCCGAGAGACCATCTCGGCGCTGCGCAAGGACGTCACCGCCAAATGCTACGGCGGCGACGTCTCGCGCAAGCGCAAGCTGCTCGACAAGCAGAAAGAGGGCAAGAAGCGGATGCGCCAGTTCGGCAAGGTGGACATCCCGCAGGAGGCGTTTATCCAGGCGCTGAAGATGGGTGATTAGGCGGGAACTGTAGGCGGAAACTTATGCGATATGCATTCTAAGATGGTAGCCTAGATCGTGCGTGGCTTGGCGCAGTTTTACCGCGATGCCGATTGCATCAAGAAACCCAGCTTTGCATTTTCGTATTTTTTCGGCTGCTTCCTTCGCGCTACGGGCTGGATGGCTGGCGGTATTTCGAAAGTCTTGAACGAATTGACGAGCTCCGCCCAGCGCAGCTCTAAAATTTTGAAAAGTATTTTTTCCATAAAGGTCGTCTATTCGGAATGCTAACGGCTTTGCAAGTGTACTGGCTGGCACGACGCCGACGCGATGCGCTTCTTCAGCCAAAGATGTCACTATCGCTTCCACTATCTGACCTGCTTCCTGCAAGCCTTGGCCCTCGTTCGTTTGATAAACGTCATACGCCGTTCGGAAAAGAACCTTCAGCTTTGGAGTCAAACCTTGGATTCTCCTGTCGAATTCATCAGGAGAGATGTGCTGGGCCAATGGTATGCAATTATGCTGCATTGCAGCATTTCCATTACTGTCTACGGTAATTATGCCGAATCCATGCTTTTTAAGCACACTTACGCTTCTATGGTTTGGGTCATTCAGGTATGCCTCCAGGCTGCAAGCCTGAAAAACAGATATTGGAAAATCAAAATGGCCAATCTCATGGGCCGCTCCCTTTAAACTATTCGGATACAGGTTATCGTCAACTTCCACAGCCACGATCTTCGTTCTACTAGGTTTGAGGAAAAAGCTCGGCCGCCACAAAATTGAATCGTGGATGCCTTCTTCTATTCTAAGGCCGTTGACGCCATATTTGCTGCGGCAGAAATTCAGGGAGCGGGTTGCAACATCTTTAAGGCGAGGGCTCAGCGTATCAAAGGACATCTGTCGCTGCCCCGAGAATTTTGTCAATAATATCTCTTAGCTTTACGAGCTTAACTCGAAGAGGCTTATGGATAGAGGCGACATCATCGCTCTCAAGGGTTGCGTCCAGATACTCGTATACGGACTCAACACTTAGGGTTACCTTTCTTTCATCGTACCGCATCTCGAAGTGTTTAGTATATACATCATGAATGCCTATATTATTGCGGCCGTCGAAGATATCACGGATGGCCCGGCGCGCACTATCTTCCTTGACTCCCACATTACTGATGGACGTGGCAATTTTCGAAAGCTTTCGGAAGTCAGTCACGTTGTTTATTGTGCCGTCACGAAACTTGGCGATTAGCGCGTCTCGCGCGGCATCGGTGTTCGGAAGTGCAGAGGGCACCCTGTTCTGGACAGTTTTCAGAGCCCTTTCCATCTCAATGAAGAAATCTTCCGAAAGGCGTTGCAAAGGCTTTGGAAGAGAAAGCTCCTCCTCCAGTTGCGATCTATACGTTGGAGGCAGGTCAAACAGAAGGCGGCAACGACGTATTTGACCGCGAGTGAGCCCCGTTATTTCGCTCAACTCTATCTCATTCGGCTCTCGCCCCTCGTTCTCCCCAGCGAAAAGCTCTATGACGCTCGGAAGTTTGTTGGCGATGGTGAGGTAATCCCACTGTTCCCGTAGCGCATGTATGTTGAACATAAGCAGGAGGTTGTTCAATCGCGTGGGCCGAGGTTGGACTAAGGCCGGCACACGCTTGAGATTTAGCTTAAGAGCACATCGCCACCGCCGTTCCCCATCTATCAGAATGTAGTCGCCGCCATCTTCGTAAACCGTGAGCGGCACCTGGATCCCGTAGCGCCTTATAGACGCCATAAGGGTGTCCATCTCTTCGGACCGAAAAAAGAGCCGTGGATTCTCGGGGTTTCGCCTGATTCGATCGGGCGATAATTCCTTGAGGTGGCCGGAGGGGTGCTTGTCCACTTTTAAACTCGCCCCAGAAAGATCTGCTCGATAACAGGAGAGGTTGCGCTCCCCTTCGATGCGCCAAGTGTAGAATGAACGTGTGAGATCGCGTAGCAGCGTTCCGCGCGTGGATAGCGCTCACGCATCATAGTCAAGATGTCGAAGCCGGCTTTGCAAACGAGACCGTTTGTCGGATAGCTAAGCACCAGGTCCGCGCCTATTGATGCTGCTGCGCTGATTATCCCCTTAATCGCCTTTGGAGCCAACGACTTGACGGAGAAGGGTGTCCGATACCTGTCCGGTCTATAGAGGCCTGCACCCGTGACAGAGGGGTAGTCATACTTTATCAATGTCTCAAGAAGGTGATAATATCGAGAGTATTGATCGTCGGTGTAAGGCGGATCAGCATATATAACCGAAGGCCGATCTTTTTTCTTTTTAAATGACCTTATCAGCGAAACGCTATCTCGATTAAAACTGCGATTGTTCTGGCGCCAGGATGCAGTACCTACTGGGCGCAAACCTTCTATCGCAGTTAGGAATTCGAGCCATATCGATCGCCGCCTCTGGCGGAGAAAGACACGGAAAGATCCCTCCTTTGGCTTCAAGAACTGTGCAAAATGGCCGGTAGAATTCGATACCCGCAGCATCGCTCTCCCGAGAGCAATCAATGCCCATCGATGTTGATCAGTATTAAGGAATCCCTCAGAGTGCGCCTTGAATGCGCTGAAGAGTATGGAATCTAATTCCATTGCTTGCCCAAGTCCAAAAAATGAATCCGAATAGGTTTTGGAAAATAGAGAATATTCCAAGCGACGGGGGCTAGAGAGACAGAAATTGAGTGATTCCTTGAAGCACTGATACTTTTCGACAAAATCAGCAAACTCAGAAGCCTGAAGAAGGGAGTCTTCTTTTGAGAGAGCGTCAACAAAGGAAGATCGCAGACGAGTGAACTGGATGTCGTAGTGGTGGAACAGTCGATCTGAAATGTTAGCGGAAGTCAGGGACGGATCGGCAGCGGCAAACATAGCTGTCCCCACTTCGTATGCAAATGCCTGAATATCATTAATCCAAACTGGCCGGGATTGGCCCACCGCTTCTCCGACTGAGCACATGCCAGAAAACGCGTCCAGCATTGGTCCACCTTGGGCCAACTGGACGACTCCTGCGACTGTGGGCGCAAGCTCTCGCTTCGTGCCCATGTAGCTAATGTTAACACCCATCCCCCAGCGCGTCCTTTGTTTTGGTTGGTATTGGAGCGGCTGCCGCTGCTCATGATATTTGCTTGCAGCAAAAGTTCAACTATCGATTAAAATTTGAGCTGGGCGACAGACTAGCTATCTTATTTGTGGAGATTTGCTGATGCTGGACGTTTCGATATCTTGTGGACGGGTCCGGTCGTTTGCAAAAGGAGAGCATCCCGATACATGTTGGCTAACACGCTCCTAGTAGACATAGCCCACCCTTGAGAACGCCCCGCCTTGCGATATCCTGCCCCCCGGCTTGGGAGACACCAAATGCGCTCCACTCTGGATCTCGTAGCCGCGATCGGCCTCGCCATCGGCGGCGCTTTCGGCCTTGCCGGCACCTTCGTGGCGAGCGCCGAGTTCCGCGAAATGCTCTGGACGATCGACGGCGTAGCGCTCGTGGTGGCGACCGCGCTGCTGACGATGAAATATCAGCGCCAGGGCAATGACTGCGTGGCGGCTGGATTTTTGACCTTTCTCGCCGGCGAAAGCCTGCTGCTCGCCGGCAATGCGGCGGGGCTTGAGGCCAGCGTGCCCTCCTATGTCGGCGGTATCTCGCTTTGGGCGGCGGCGCTGGTCATGGTCAGCGCGCCGAAAACCTTCGCGCTGTGGATGCGGCTTACCGCTGTCGTGGCGGCTGTGCTGTTCGTCGTGTCGGCCGGCCTGATCCTGTGGGGTGCGCCTTTGCTGCCGACCTCGGCGCCGCTGCCCGCTGCCGGATATCCCTTCCTGGTGCTCACATTCATCGGCTGGATCTGGACGCTGCTGAAGCCCAGCCGGTGAGGCCAGTCGGACCGCCCCCTCTCCGGCCGCTTCGCGGCCACCTCCCACTGGGGGCGAGGACCCCAGGTCTTGTGAGGCTTCGGCGATTGGCATTTCCTCGCCCCACGAAGTGGGGAGAGGTGGTTTGCGAAGCAAACCGGAGAGGGGTCTTCCTTGGCAACGCTGCGCCTTTCGCGATGTGCAAATGGCGCACCCCCTTCCACCCATCCCGCCGCCATGCCATGTTCCCCCTCGCGGCCGGGCAGGCCGCTTCATTCCGGGGGGAAATCATCATGTCGTCCTACGCTTTCGCGCGCCGCGTCGCCGCGTCGCTGTTCATTGTCACGCTGTTTGCGCCCGTCGCGCATGCCGGCGATGTCACCTTCGAGATCAAGAACAGCCATCCGAACGCCATGCGCGTCGAGCTCTACAGCCAGGACCGCGATCATGTCTGGCCGGGCAACAATCAGGATTACTATCTCAACGACGGCGAGACCAAGGCGATCCCGCTGTCCTGCAGTGACGGCGAATCGATCTGCTACGGCGCCTGGGTCGATGGTGACGAGAATACCTATTGGGGCGTCGGCCCCGGCAATACGGAAAAGTGCGACGATTGCTGCTACACCTGCAGTGGCGGCGAGACCGAGGAAATCGATCTGGTTCCGTGAGTTGCCCGTCTCCCTCTTGTTGGGAGGCAATCGCGTATGGGCAAGTGCCCCCTCACCCGGATTGCCAACCGAATTGCGAAGGCGGGGCAATCCGACCTCTCCCCGAGGGGAGAGGAGGTCGCCTGCGCTGCGCCAGGCTCTTCTCCCCGGCGGGAAGAAGGTGGCCGCCCACGAGTCTGCCTCCTCAGCCCGAGGGCAGGCTCCGCGGCCGGGGGACTTCATAGGCGATTGCTCCATCCTTGGGGAGAAGCCAGCACAAAGCGGGCAGGGGCGTCCCGCCAACGTCAGGCCGGCAACGCCGGAATTTCAAAGCTGAAACAAAAAACCCGCCTCGGCAGGCGGGTCGTTGGAGCCAATTGGCACCATACGCAAATTAGTAGCATAGCTGCCGGCACAAAGCAAGAACAAAATGTGGTGCTGCGAGCAAAAAATGGGAATTCCCTTACCGCCGCGCCCGAGGTCGGCCCTCACGAGGGGGAGAATGCTGCCTTGACGTCGTCGTGACTGTCGCCATAGCGTAGTCCGACAGGAGATCCCACCCATGGCAGTGGTCGAAGGCGAGAACATCGACATCGGCTTTTCGGGAAAACGCTGCATCCATTCGCGCAACTGCGTGCTGGGCGATCCGCATGTCTTCGTGCCCAACGCGCCCGGCCAGTGGATCCACCCCGAGGCGGCCAGCGTCGAGAAGATCGTGGCGCTCGCCGAAGCCTGCCCGTCCGGCGCCATCACCTATGTCCGCAAGGATGGCGGGCCGCAGGAAAGGCCGCCGGCGGTCAACATTGTGCGCATAAGGGAAAACGGTCCGCTGGCGGTCCATGCCGAGATCGTCTTGGGCGGCGAAACGTTTTACCGCGCCACGCTCTGCCGCTGCGGCGCCTCGGAAAACAAGCCGTTCTGCGATGGTAGCCACACCAAATCGGGCTTCACCGCCACCGGCGAGCCGGCGCTGAAGGACACGCCGGCGCTGGAGGTGCGGAATGGCCCGCTGACCGTCACACCGACGACCAACGGCCCGCTCAAGCTCGAAGGCAATGTCGAAATCGTCACCGGCACCGGCCACACGGTCGACCGTACGCAACGCGCCTTCCTCTGCCGCTGCGGCCACTCCGCCAACAAGCCGTTTTGCGATGGCTCGCATAAGCGCGTGGGGTTTGTGGGGTAGCCTAGCGATCTCCCCCCTTGAGGGGGAGATGTCGCCGAAGGCGACAGAGGGGGGTCGGTACGTCCTGACGCCAATGCCATCGCGGCCAGAGAATGCCGGGGCTCCACGCGAGACGACCCCCTCTGGCCTGCCGGCCATCTCCCCCTCGAGGGGGGAGATTACGCTGCCTTGGCCCAGCGCTCGTGCCTTTATCGGCCCGTTCATATCGGCTAAGGGCGGGGCAAGAGAATTCTCCGGACCCGCCAATGACCGCCAAGACCAAATCGCCACCCCTATTCCTCGGCATCGACACCGGCGGCACCTATACCGACGCCGTGCTGTGGTCGGAGGCCGGCGGGCCAAGCGGAAAGGTGCTGGCCAAGGCCAAGGCGCTGACCACGCGCCATGATCTGGCGGTCGGCATCTCCGGCGCGGTCGATGCGGTGCTCGAAATGGCCGGCACCGACCCGGCAGCGATCAAACTGGTGTCGATGTCGACGACGCTTGCCACCAATGCGCTGGTCGAGGGCCAGGGCGGCCGCGTGGCGCTGGTGATGATCGGCTTTGCCGAGGGCGACCTTGCCCGCGACGGGCTGAAGGCGGCGCTTGGCACCGATCCCGTGGTGTTCTGCCCCGGCGGCCACGATGTCCACGGCAATGCGGCAAAGCTCGATCTGTCCGGGCTGGAGGCAGCTTTGCCGGAACTGGAAAAGTCGGTGTCCGGCTTTGCCGTCTGCGCCTATTTCGCCACCCGCAACCCGGCGCATGAGCTAAACGCGCGGAACCTGATCCGCGACAGGACCGGCCTGCCGGTCACCGCCAGCCACGAACTGTCGGCCAAGCTCGGCGGCCCGCGCCGGGCGCTGACGACATTGCTCAACGCCAGGCTGATCTCGATGATCGACCGGCTGGTCGCGGCAACCGAAGGCTTTTTGGCCGCGCGCAACATCGCCGCCCCGCTGATGGTGGTGCGCGGCGACGGCGCTTTGGTCTCGGCCGCCTTTGCCCGCCAGCGGCCGATCGAGACCATCCTGTCCGGCCCCGCCGCCAGCCTCGTCGGTGCCCGCCACATGACCGGCCTCGACGATGCCGTGGTCTCCGATATCGGCGGCACCACCACCGACGTCGCCGTGCTCGACAAGGGCCGGCCGCGGCTCGATCCGGAAGGCGCCACCGTCGGCGGGTTCCGCACCATGGTCGAGGCCGTCGCCATGCGCACCTTTGGCCTCGGCGGCGATTCCGAAGTGGCGCTGGAGGACGGCGCGCTCAATCCGAGAATCCTGCTCGGCCCGCGCCGCCTGGTGCCGCTGGCGCTGGCCGGCTTGATGCATGGCGAGGCCGTCACGGCGGAGCTCGAGCGCCAGCTGCGCGCGCCCAATCCCGGCCGCATGGATGGCCGGCTGGCGGTGCGCACCGGCGTGCCGGAGCGGCTTGCGGCCGGACTGACCGGCGCCGAAGCCAAGCTTTACGAGCTGATCGGCGCCGTGCCGCAGGCTCTCGACAGATTGCTGACCTCGAACGCCCAGAACGCCACCTTGAACCGGCTGGTATCGCGCGGGCTGGTGCATGTCGCCGGCTTCACGCCGTCGGACGCGGCGCATGTGCTGGGCAGGCAGGCCAATTGGGATGCGGCCGCGGCGCGTCTGGGTGCCGAGCTGTTCGCGCGCAGGCGTGACGGCCGCGGCCAGTTCATCGCCGCCTCGCCGGAGGCGATCTCGGAACGGGTGCTGACCGCGCTGACCCGCCTGTCGGCCGAAGTCATCCTCGAAACCGCCTTCGCCGAGGACGGGCTGGATGGCGCGGCGACCGTCGCCCATGCCCTGGTCCAGCGCGCCGTCGACGCGCATCCTGGCATCGCCCGCTTGAGCGTCGCGCTCGACCGTCCGGTGATCGGCCTCGGCGCCTCGGCGCCGCTGCACTATGCCGGCCTGGCCGAGCTGGTCGGCAATCGATGCATGGTGCCGCAGGATACCGATGTCGCCAACGCGCTCGGCGCCGTCGTCGGCCAGGTCCGGGTATCGGCCGAGGCGCGGGTCAGCCAGCCCAAGGAAGGGCTGTTCCGCGTTGCCTCAGGTGAAAGCGTGCGCGATTTCAACGACGAGGCGGCGGCAATCGCCGCGGCGGAGAAAGATGTGCGGGCGATTGCCGCCGGGCGGGCTAAGGACGCCGGCACCGACAGTGCCGAGATCGAAATCGCCAGCGAGTTCCGAGTCTCCACCGTAGAGGGCCAGCGCATGTTCATCGAGGCGCATGTCGTGGCGGTGGCGTCGGGACGGCCAAGGATTGCGGTGTGAGCGCGTAATCTCCCCCCTTGAGGGGGAGATGTCGCCGAAGGCGACAGAGGGGGTCGCCTCGCATGAAGCGCGACGCGATTTGGTGCAAAGAAGAGGTTGCACTCCACGCGAGGCGACCCCCTCTGGCCTGCCGGCCATCTCCCCCTCAAGGGGGGAGATCGGCAGCGAAAACGCCCTACCTTCACCCTAAGCTGAATTGACCCTGCCACCGTGACATGCCAAAGGCCCGGCCTAGCCGTTCGCCTTGGAGAAGCCCTGATGACCGATCGCGTCGAGATCGCCGGATTGCGGATTGCCCGCGAGCTTCATGATTTTGTCGTGAACGAGGCGCTGCCGGGCACCGGCATCGAGGCGGAGGCATTCTGGAGCGGTTTTTCGGCGATCGTCCATGATCTCTCGCCAAAAAACCGGGCGCTGCTCGAAAAGCGCGATGCCATGCAGGACAAGCTCGACCGCTGGTATCGCGACAATGGCGCGCCCGTCGACATGGAGGCCTACAAGACGTTCCTCCGCGAGATCGGCTATCTCCTGCCCGAGGGGCCGGCGTTCAGCGTGACCACCGAAAATGTCGACCCGGAAATCGCTTTGGTTGCCGGGCCGCAGCTGGTGGTGCCGGTGATGAACGCGCGTTATGCGCTGAACGCCGCCAATGCGCGCTGGGGCTCGCTGTACGATGCGCTCTACGGAACCGACGCCATCCCGGAGACGGACGGCGCCGAGCGAGGCAACAAATTCAATCCGGCGCGCGGCGCCAAGGTCGTCGCCTGGGTGAAAAGCTTCTTCGACGAGGCGGTGCCGCTCACCACAGGCAAATGGGCCGGCGTCAACGGGCTTTCGGTCGCCAACGGCATGTTGCGGCTCGGCGAGGGTGCCGGCGCCACCACGCTTGCCGACCTCAGACAGTTTGCCGGCTATCGCGGCGATGCCGCCGACCCCGAAGCCGTCCTGCTGGTCAAGAACGGCCTGCACATCGAAATCGTCATCGACCGCAACAACCAGATCGGCCGCACCGATCCGGCCGGCATTGCCGACGTCGTGCTGGAATCGGCGCTGACCACCATCCAGGACTGCGAGGATTCGGTCGCCGCTGTGGATGCGCAGGACAAGGTCCTGGTCTACCGCAACTGGCTCGGCCTGATGAAGGGCGACTTGGCGGAGGAGATCACCAAGGCCGGCAAGAGCTTTGTCCGGAGGCTCAACCCCGACCGCGCCTACACCGCGCCCGATGGCGGCATGCTGACCTTGCCCGGCCGCTCGCTGATGCTGGTCAGGAATGTCGGCCACCTTATGACCAATCCGGCGATATCGGATCGCGACGGCAACGAGGTGCCGGAAGGCATTATGGATGCGGCGCTGACGGCGCTGATCGCGCTGCATGACATCGGCGTGAACGGCCGCCGCGCCAATTCTCGCGCCGGCTCGATGTACATCGTAAAGCCCAAGATGCACGGGCCCGACGAAGTTGCCTTCGCCGTCGAGATTTTCGACCGCGTCGAGGCGCTGCTCGGCGTGCCCAAAAACACCCTCAAGATGGGCATCATGGACGAGGAGCGGCGCACCACCGTCAACCTCAAGGAGGCGATCCGCGCCGCGAAAGAACGCGTCGTCTTCATCAACACCGGCTTCCTCGATCGCACCGGCGACGAGATACACACCTCGATGGAAGCCGGCCCGATGATCCGCAAGGGCGACATGAAGCAGGCCGCCTGGATTGCCGCCTACGAAGCCTGGAACGTCGACATCGGGCTGGAATGTGGGTTGGCCGGCCACGCCCAGATAGGCAAGGGCATGTGGGCGATGCCCGACCTGATGGCGGCGATGCTGGCCGAGAAAATCGCGCATCCCAAGGCCGGCGCCAACACCGCCTGGGTGCCGTCGCCGACGGCGGCAACCCTGCACGCCACGCACTACCACAAGGTCGATGTCCACGCCGTCCAGGCGGCGCTGAAGAGCCGCCCCAAGGCGAAACTGGACGACATCCTGTCGGTGCCGGTAGCAAGGCGGCCGAACTGGTCGCCTGAAGACGTCCAGAAGGAGCTCGACAACAACGCGCAAGGCATTCTGGGCTATGTCGTGCGCTGGATCGACCAGGGCGTCGGCTGTTCGAAAGTGCCGGACATAAACGACGTCGGTCTGATGGAGGACCGCGCCACGCTGCGCATCTCCTCGCAGCACATCGCCAACTGGCTGCATCACGGCGTCTGCACGCCCGAGCAGGTCATGGAGACGATGAAACGCATGGCGGCGATCGTCGACCGCCAGAACCAAGGCGATCCGCTCTACCGGCCGATGGCGCCGGATTTCGACAAGTCCATCGCCTTCCTCGCCGCCTGTGACCTCGTCTTCAAAGGCCGCGTGCAACCCAACGGCTACACCGAGCCAGTGCTGCACGCACGGCGGCTGGAGCTGAAGGCAAAGCAGGGCACCTGAAGCGAAGGCATGGGAGTCGGTGTCCCCCTCCCCCTTGAGGGGAGGGTGGCCCGAAGGGCCGGGAGGGGTCCTGCAAGAATTGCGCCGACTCCCATTCCAGCGACAAGAACGGGATTGTCTTGGCGACCAATACTCGGTGCCATCTTGATCTGCGCATATCGTGCAGACGTTAAAGGCAGAGCACGTCGCCGGCAACCCCACCCGGCCGCTTCGCGGCCACCCTCCCCCCAAGGGGGAGGGGAACGTCACGCCGCTTGTGCCATCCGTTCCGAGCTCATGCGGTAGGAAATCGCTTCGGCCAGATGGATGCGGCCGACCGTCTCGCTGGCCTCGAGATCGGCCAGGGTCCGCGCCACCTTCAGGACGCGGTGATAGGCCCGCGCGGAAAAGCCAAGCTTTTCGCTGGCGTCCCTGAGCAGAGACAGGCCGGCGGCATCGGGCATGGCGATCTCCTCGATGACTGACGGCGAGCAATGGGCGTTGGTGGTGGCGGTCGCGCCGAGCCGCTCGAAGCGCTCGCGCTGGATCGTACGGGCGCGGGCAACACGTAGTGCGACGGCGGCACTTTTCTCCGCCCGGTCCGGCCGGATCAGATCGCTGGCCGAGACCGCCGGCACCTCGATCCTGAGATCGATGCGATCGAGCAGCGGGCCGGAAATGCGCGCCTGGTAGTCGGTGCGGCAGCGATCGCCGCGTAGACAGCGATAGCCCGGCTCGCCGGCCATGCCGCAACGGCACGGGTTCATCGCCGCGACCAGTTGGATACGCGCCGGATAGGTGACGCGATGATTGGCGCGCGCGATCATGCAGTCGCCGGTCTCGAGCGGCTGGCGCAGTGCATCGAGCGCCTGCGGCGAGAATTCGGGGAACTCGTCGAGGAACAGCACGCCGTGATGGGCAAGCGAGGCCTCGCCCGGCCGCACGCGCAGACCGCCGCCGACCATCGCCGCCATCGAGGCCGAATGATGTGGCGCGCGGAACGGCCGCCGGTCGGTGAGTTTTCCTTCGCCGAGTTCGCCGGCCACCGAGGCGATCATCGAGACTTCGAGCAATTCCCTGGGCGCCAGCGGCGGCAGGATCGACGGCAGCCGCTGCGCCAGCATCGACTTTCCCGACCCCGGCGGTCCGACCATCAGAAGATTGTGGCCGCCGGCCGCCGCCACCTCCAGCGCCCGCTTGGCGGTCTCCTGGCCCTTGATGTCGGCAAGGTCGGGCAGGTCGCGCGCCGAGGCATGGATGCCGGCTTCCGGCCGCGACAGAACCTGCGTGCCGCGAAAATGATTGGCGATGGCGATCAGGCTGCGCGGCGCCAATATGTCGAAATCCTTGCCGGCCCAGGCCGCTTCCGGCCCGCAGGCGAACGGGCAGATCAAGCCCTTGCCTTCGGCATTGGCACCGATTGCCGCCGGCAGCGCGCCAGCCACCGCGGCGATGGTGCCGTCGAGCGACAATTCGCCAAGCACGACATAGCCGGCCAGCATGTCGCCCGGAATGGCGCCGAGCGCCGCCATCAGCCCGAGCGCGATCGGCAAATCGTAGTGGCTGCCTTCCTTGGGCAGGTCGGCGGGCGCCAGATTGACGGTGACCTTCTTCGACGGCATCGACAGGCCGGATGCATGAAGTGCTGCCTGCACCCGCTCGCGGCTTTCGGCTACGGCCTTGTCGGCCAGCCCGACGATGTGCATGTTGACCTTGCCCGGCGCGATCATCACCTGCACGTCGACCGGCACGGCCTCGATGCCCTGGAAAGCAACCGTGCGAACCCGCGCCACCATGTCTTCACCCCGGATGCAGGCTTTTGCCCCAAGCCTTTGCGATCATGCCGCGAACGGCGTCACCCGAGACAACCACAGATTTCCGGCGAAGGGCGATTATATATTTGACAAACCCGGCAGAAAGGTAGGAATATGATCCTCGACAGGCCGGCAACTCATTCCGCACCAAGGAACCGCGATCAAGCGCCCGCGTTGGGGCGGATGGATCAGGACATCCAAAGCCTGCACAGGTCATTCGGGCTTGAACTAGACATGCCCATGGATGCTGGGATAGCGCCCTACGTGCACGTCTTGCGGCGGGAAGGGGTTGAGACCTCAGAATCGTGCGAAGGCGGGAACGGTCACGTATTCGCCGAGCCGACTATTCGCTTCTTTGGCGGAAGAGGGGAAGGTTTCAGAGCCTTCGCTATAGCGGCGGCACATGGCCTGCCGGTGTCGTGCGTACGCCGCATCTGGACCGTTGACGATGGCGAGCTAACAGGGCCTCTTTGGGAAATGGTGTTCTCCAAAAAGGCCCTGTCCTGATCAAGACAAGCGCTTGCAGTGATCGCACTTCGGCAAGCCGCCGGTGCCGGAAACCCGGTTCTTCGTTTCGATGTTGTTTCCTTCCGTGCACTGGTTGTTATCGTGGTGCACGCTTGTACCGACAAGTTTTGAATGGAAGGCTAGGACTTTTGACATTGCTTTCTCCGAATCGACTGTGTTTCTAACCCAACGATATCTAGCAGAAAGACTCCAGAGAGTCCGCTTTGCGGCTGTTCTTGGCTAATGTTTTTGAAGCGGACCTATGTTGCACCGCATGGTAAAAGGGTGCGCTGCAATATTTTGTATCCCTAGATGACGATTAAACCGAACTTGCGCTGGCCCATCTGCACCTCTAAGGTGTTCTTTGGGTCTAAAGCCGGGGGGCAGTCATGGCCATTCGTCGTCTGTGCGTTGTCGCTCTTGGCGTAACGTCATTCTTTGGTTGCGCTCATGCCCAGCAATCCTGCGATCCAAACTACACAGGCGCTTGCGTCCCCATAGCCAGCGATGTCGATTGTTCATCCGGGAGCGGCAATGGCCCAGCATATGTAAGGGGACCGGTCACTGTCGTAGGTGCAGATATCTATGATCTCGACCGAGACCACGACGGGATAGGCTGCGAAAGGGGCTAGAACTCCTGCCTACCCAGCCGTAGGGGAATGGCTAGGGCGCGTGGATAAACGGCCTTTTCCCACAGAAAGAACGAAAACCGAACAGATTCATCTCACAAGCCCCGGAGTCCGCGTTGACTCGAGGCCGGGGCTCACCGATGTTCAACCTGTTTGTTTGTGGTCTGATTCGTGGTCACAAATAGATAAGACCGGTTCAGTGATCAGACTGAACCGGCCTTGGATGTAACCGCCGGTGAGGGCGGAAATTTGTGGACCACGACGGGACAATTGTCGCGTTCGCGGCACAAGTCAAGCCCTTGCCGGCTATTTCGAAAGGAATAGCCATCATGGCTACCAAAGCAGACGAGCCTTGCTACAGGCTCACATTCGAAGACGCCGTTCTGGTTCATATGAGAATCTTGAATGGCGAATTTCAGAGCCGCATTGCGGCTTCGTTCGATACCAATGGCGGGCGTGTTTCCGAGGTAAATACGGGAAAACGTCATCCCGGTAGCCGCGCCGAAGCTGTCAGGCGGTTGAACTCCTAAAGGCAAGAAGGCGGCGGGCGGTTACGACTTCCCGCCGCTTTCCTTAGCCGACTTCTGATCTTTGGGCGGCGGCGACTTCGCCACCTTCTTCAACACGCGGTCAAAGGCTTCCTCTGATTGGTCGGTTTGTAGTTCGCGGGCCGCCTCGCGAAATTTGTCGATCTGCTTCGGTTCTGTTTTCAGGTTTTGTTTTGACAATTCTCGGTCCTCTTGACTGGCACCGGTTCGCCTATGGCGATTTCACTGACCCGGTGAGGGTTAGTCGCCTTGACGCTCGCCTGGTTCGCATGTTGAGCGCCAGCGATGATCGCGTCATGATCCATCCGCAGTATGCACCAAAGTTGGTGTTCAAGCACGGCATGTTGCCGATGCATTTGCCGCTACTTCCTCTTTGCGTTGAATTGGGAACCGTGCTTTGCACCAAAGACGGCGCCCTATCCTTTTTCTATGACGAACAGGTGGTGTTCGGGAAGCTGTTCCACCTTGCCATAAAGACCACAGGCGAGCGTCATGAACTATGGGTTATGACGTTCCACAAGATCGACAATTCCGACTACAAACGCCGCCTGAAGCGCGGGGAACTGTTGCGAGTCCAAGACTAAAAAGGGGCACCATGAGCGCCCCTTTTTTTGCGAGGTGAGGACTCCAAAGCAATCCCTCACATAGCCCCCGTCCACGCTTCCAAACAAACGGGTTACGGCATGGAGATTCACCGCGTCACTCGCCCAAATAATATAGGGCAAGTGGGTTGCGAAATCCACACCTTAAAAATACAGCAAAATCAACGTTTGTATCGCTTCCGAAACGGTTCGCCTTTCCAAAGGGGTAGCTTCAATTGGACCGGCTTCCGGTAGTGATCCTTCTTCGCATCAAGCAGGCTGTCGATACGTCAGCCGCTTGCCCTTGGCCCCTTTCAAGGCAATGAGCGACCGCACGTTGTCCTCAACGCCCATGGCCGAACGGTTCGAATAGCGGAAATCGAACTCTGCCAGATAGCGGTGCAGATGGTGCTCGGCGCAATGCTGATAGACGCCCTTCATGCCGCGCTTGAAGATCGAATAGAAGCCTTCCACGGTGTTGGTGTGGACCATGCCGCGAACGTATTCCTCGCGACCGTGATTGATTTTGCCGTGCGCCGCGAACTCAGGGCCGATGTTGTCGTAAACGCGGGCCTCGTCCGACATGAAGACGCTTTCCTTGTGGATGTTGGCGTTGACGATCGGCAAGACGCGGGCAACCGTGGCGCTGTCGATATGGAACGAGCGGGCAATGCCGCCCCGCTCCACAAACGTAAGCACGGTATTCTTGTGAGCCGCGCCGGTCCTCTGCTTGGGAACGCCAGCAAGGCGGCCAATGTAGGTTTCATCGACTTCAACGAACTTGCCGTTGCCGCCCATGGGCGTGAAGTCATCCGAACGCATGGCCTCGCGAATGCGGTGCGACAGGAACCACGCCGTCTTGTAGGTGCATTCCAGAACGCGGTGGAGCTGGTGCGAGGAAATGCCCTTCTTTGACGAGCACATGAGGTGGATGGCCTGCAACCACTTATGCAGCGGCAAATGGCTTTCCTCGAAGATCGTGCCCATGCGAACCGTGAACTGGGCACGGCAGGCCGAGCACTTGTATAGGCCGTGACGCTCAACGCCGTTCGGGTTCTTCTTCGAAGGCTTGGAGCGAACGCCAGCCAGCTTGTAGTGCTTGTCCATTGATCCGCAGTGATGGCAGACCGGACCCTGCGGCCACAGCATACCCTCTACATGCTCAAATGCGGCGGCCTCGTTATGGAAATAGGGGCGGGACAGAACGGACATGGCGATAACTCCTTGGAATTGTTATCGCTCATCCAGTTGGGTTTGTCAAATATATAATCGCCCGGCGAAGGCAAGAACATTTGGGGAACAGCTGAGCGCAACGGCGGCAATGGTTTGCAACGCGGCCGCTCGCGAAGCGAGGCTAGTTGCGCTTCTCCTCCACGGCATCCCAGAACAGGCTGGCGATGTCGGCGCCGCCGAAGCGCTGCACTTCGCGTATGCCGGTCGGTGAGGTCACGTTGATCTCGGTCATGTAGTCGCCGATCACGTCGATGCCGACAAGGATGAAGCCGCGCTCCTTCAGCGCGGGGCCGATGCGGGCACAGATCTCGCGTTCGCGCACCGTCAGCTCGGTTTTTTCAGCGCGGCCGCCGACATGCATGTTGGAGCGCGAATCATGCTCGGCCGGTACCCGGTTGATGGCGCCGACCGGCTCGCCGTCGATCAGGATGATGCGCTTGTCCCCGGCCCGCACCTCTTTCAGATAGCGTTGCACGATGTAGGGTTCGCGGAACATCTGGCCGAACATTTCGAGCAGCGAGGCGAGATTGCGGTCGGCCTCGTGCAGGTGGAAGATGCCGGCGCCGCCATTGCCATAGAGCGGCTTGACGATGATGTCGCCGAACTCCTTGCGGAAGGCGGCGACCTCGAGCGGATCCTTGGTGATCAGCGTCGCCGGCATCAGGTCGGAAAATTCGGTGACGAAGATCTTTTCCGGGCTGTTGCGCACCCAGGCCGGGTCGTTGACCACCAGGGTCTTCGGATGGATGCGCTCGAGAATATGCGTGGTGGTGATGTAGTTCATGTCGAAGGGCGGATCCTGCCGCAAAAGGATGACGTCCATCTCCGAAAGATCGGTGCGGACTTCTTCGCCCAGCGAATAATGATTGCCCTTCTCGTCGCGAACCTGCATCGCCTCGATACGGGCAAACACCTTGCCGTCGCGCAGCGACAGCCGGTCGGGCGTGTAGTGGAACAGCCGGTGGCCGCGCCGCTGCGCTTCCAGCGACAGCGCAAACGACGTGTCGCCGGCTACCGACACGCTGGAGATGTGGTCCATCTGGACGGCGACTTTCAGGGGCATGGCAGCTCTCCGGCGCACTTGGAGCGATCCACTTGGACGCACAAAGTACGCTCCAACATTTTTTGAATCCATGCATCGTGCTTTCCGAAAATCGATTCCGATTTTTCGGGCCGATGCATCGACGACAGCGATATAAGGAAATCGGCGGCCTCTGCCAATCGGCCAAGGTCATGATGAGGCTGCGCTTCGCTTGGCGCAGATCCCAACGCGATGTGCCTTCAGCGGTCGAAGACCAGCTTGGAATAGCCGAGGAAGGACAGCGCCATGGCGACCAGCGAGGCGACCGCAAGGGCTATGAGCGGCGACACCATCGGCAGCGCGAACAGCATGGCGCAATAGACGAGATAATTGACGAGGCTGGTGGCAATGCCGACGCCGCCATAGCGTGCGCCCTCTTGCGCGACGCCGCGGCTGGAAGGCGAGAAGGTCAGATGGCGGTTGATCAGCCAGGTGACGGACAGGGCAAAACCGATCGAGATGATGCGGGCCGCCAAGGGCCCAAGCGGCGTTGTCGCCAGCACCAGCCAAAGCGCACCCGCGTCGGCGACGAAGCCGATGCCGCCGGCGACAATGAAGCGGGCGAGGCGTCCCATTTAGGCTCTAGGCCGCCCGCGGCGTCTTGCGCGGTCCGGCCTTCAAAGTCGCGAGCGCGCTTGCACGTTCGCGCTCGACGCGACCGGAAGGCATCGACAGATAGAAGATGCGCTTCTGCTCGGCGCGGCCGCGCGACACCGAATCGAGGATCACCCCGGTCACCGCCGCCAGCATCGACAGCAGCAGCAGCCCGACCGACAGAACCCAGGTCGGCATGCGCGGCACAAGCCCGGTTTCGGCGAACTCGATCAGCACCGGCGCCATCAGAAACAGGCTTGATGCCAGGAAGAACACCGAAAAAGCGCCGAAGAAACGCAGCGGCTGCGTCTCCTTCATCAGCATGGCGAACATCCACAGGATCTTCGCGCCGTCGCGAAAGGTCGATAGCTTCGACGAGGAGCCTTCCGGCCGGCGGCCATAGTCGAGTCCGATCTCGCTGACCGGCAATTTGAGCTGCGAGGCGTGCACCGACATTTCGGTCTCGATCTCGAAACCGCCGGAAACGGCGGGAAAACTCTTGACGAAGCGCCTGGTGAAGGCGCGGTAACCCGAGAAGATATCGGTAAAGTCCGAGCCGAACAAACGTTTGTAGAGGCTGTTGAAGATGCGGTTGCCGAAGGCGTGGCCTGTCCTGCCGGCGTCGTTGGCGACGCCGCGCCTGGTGCCCACCACCATGTCGGAGCGCTCGGTCAGCAGCGTGTTGATCAGTTGCGGCGCGTCCTCCGGCGCATAGGTGCCGTCGCCGTCGGCCATCAGGTAGATGTCAGCCTCGATGTCGGCGAACATGCGGCGTACGACATTGCCTTTGCCCTGGCGCGGCTCGCGCACCACGATGGCGCCGGCGGCGCGGGCTCGGAGCGCCGTCAGATCGCGCGAATTGTTGTCGTAGACATAGATCGCGGCGGCAGGCAGCGTTTCGCGAAAGCGCCGCACCACTTCGCCGATCGTCAGCTCCTCATTGTAGCAAGGCAGGAGCACGGCGATGCTCGGCTCATGGCGCACTTCTTGTGGCATTTTCGTCTCCAGATGCCCTGTGAGGCCCCTGACCGCTCAAGCGCCGGCCTCGCTCGGGCGGCTTTACTATTTATTGAAGCTGTTAAGGCTAGGTTTAAACCGCACCCTATTCCTTCCAAAGGTCCTGATATGAGCACAGCCGACGATGGCGCCTCCATTTGGAGGTCCGATATCGCGCTGGCGCTGCTTGCCACGTTGCTGGCACTTGCCGTCAATGCCCTTGCCGGCTTCCCGGAATTGACCAATGCCGGCGGCGACAACGACAATCTGCTGCGCCTTGTCGAAGTTCGCGACATGCTGGCCAGCCAGGGCTGGTTCGATCTGCACCAGTACAGGATGGGCCTGGAAGGCGGTTTCGTCATGCATTGGTCGCGGCTGGTCGATGCGCCGATCGCCGCCATCATCATCGCCGTATCGGCCCTGACGGGCAGCGCGGCCTTTGCCGAGAATGTTGCGCAAGTGCTGTGGCCGGCGCTGCTCTTCTGCCTGACCGCATTTTTCACGGCTCGCGCCGCGCGCAGCTTTGCCGGTGACGGCGCCGTGCTGCCGGCTGTCATCGTCGGCGCCGCCGCACTGCATTTCCTCGGCATTTTTTCGCCTGGCGCGCTCGATCACCACAATGTCCAGCTGATGCTGAGCATGGCCAGCCTGAGCCTGTTGCTTGAAGCGCCAATGCGCAGGCCGGCGGCATTGCTCTCCGGCCTGTGCGCCGGATTGATGCTGGCCGTCGGCATGGAGACCGCGCCTTATCTTGCCACCATCGGCGCCTCTGTTGCCATGCTGTTCGCCGTCGGCGCCAATGGCGAGAGGTCGATTGCCAGGGATTTCGGCCTCGGCTTTGCCGGCGTGTCCGCTCTCGTCTTTGTCGCCACCATTGCGCCGTCCGCCTGGGGTCAGGCGCAATGCGACGCCTTCTCGACCGTGCAGTTCGTCGTCGCGGCGATCGCCGGAACCGGCCTTGCGGCGATAGCGTCGGTCGAGCCCGCCGGCCGCACGCGCCAATGGCGTATCGCCTCGCTTGGCCTGCTTGCCCTTCTATTGGCCGCTGCAATCGTCTTTTTGTTCCCACAATGCCTGGCAGCGCCCTATGCCAACCTCGATCCGCGCCTCAAGGAGCTATGGCTTGATCACATCGACGAGGCGCAATCGCTGTTCAAGCTGCTCGCTGAAGATCCGGCCGGGGTGGTGGCGCGCTATGCCACGCCGCTCATCGCGCTCGTGCTGATGGCGCTTCGCCTTGGCCGTGGCGGCTGGCGGCGGCAGGACAGCCTTGTCGGCGCGCTGCTTGCCGTGGCCTTCATCGTCAGCGCTTGGCAGGTGCGCGGTTCGACATTCTCGATCGCCTTCGCTGTCATCCCGCTTGCCGCCTGGATTGCCAAATGGCGTCAACGGGCCGAGGCCAGCGCGTCGCGCGGTGTGGCGCTGCGCATGGCTGCCGTCTGGCTGGTTTCGGTGAATGCGGTCTGGACTGGGGCTGCCGCGGCAACCTCGGTCGCCTTCGAGGACAGCAACACCACGGCGGATAATGGCGACGGCACCGATGTCGCTTGCCAGCGCATGGCCTCCTTTGCGGCACTCGGCCGCCTGCCCGGCACCACCGTGCTGGCAATTTCCAATCTCGGATCGCCTATCCTGGCCTATTCCGGACATCACGTCTTCGCCGGGCCCTACCATCGCAACGTCGCCGGCAACCTGCTGGCGCTCGATGCCTTCCTTGGGTCCAATGCCGATGCCAGGACGGTCGTGGCGGATCATCACGTCGGCCTCGTCGCGCTGTGCCCCGGCAGCGCCGAAAGCAAGCTCCTCGCCGCCAAGGCGCCGGCAGGTTTTCTTGCCGGGTTGATGCGCGGCAGCGTGCCGGAATGGCTTGAGCCGGTTGCCGGGACCAGTGGAGCCGCCGTTGAATTGTACCGCGTCCGGCTGGGCAGCTGATCGATCGGCGGCCCGTGCGGCCTTTTGTCGGACATAAGTCCTGACAATCCACTCTTTCGCCCTTGCCCGCCCGACACGGCTGGATAGGATGCGCGCCGGCCGACCGAGATCATTGGACCGGGAGAGAATTTCATGATGCCATCGGCACGCTTTGCCGACCTCGAAGGCGCTTCGGTGCTGATCACCGGCGGCGGCTCCGGCATTGGTGCTGCCTTGACCGAAGGTTTTGTCCGCCAGGGGGCAAAGGTCGCCTTCATCGATATCGCCGACCGTCCGAGCCTGGCGCTGGCCGATCGGTTAGACAAGGAGCTCGGCCGGCGGCCGTTCTATCTCAAGACCGACATACGCGACATCGAGGCATTGCGGGTATCAATCGCCAAAGCCGCCGAGGCGCATGGCAACGTGACCGTGCTGGTCAACAATGCCGCGCAGGATGACCGTCATGCCGTCGAAGACGTCACGGTGGAGTTCTGGGACAACAACCATGCCATCAACCTGCGCCCGCATTTCTTCAGCGCACAGGCGGTGGCGCCGGGCATGAAGCGGGCCGGCGGCGGCTCGATCATCAACTTCACCTCGACGTCGTTTCTCATCAACCATCCCGATATGCCGGCCTACACCGCCGCCAAGGCCGGCATCGTCGGTCTCACCAAGGGTCTTGCCGGCAAGCTCGGCGTCGACGGCATCCGTGTCAACGCGATCGCGCCCGGCTGGGTGATCACCGAGCGGCAGAGAAAGCTCTGGGTCACCGAAGAAGCGCTCGCCGCTCATGTCGCCAAACAGTGCATCAAAGAGGTGATGCAGCCGGAAGACATTGTCGGCACCGTGCTGTTCCTGGCGTCGGATGCCTCACGCATGCTGACCGCGCAGATGCTGATCGTCGATGGGGGGTTCCTGTGATCTCATCGAGCAAGGCAGCTTCCGTCGCGGCCGTCGACTGGGGCACCACCCGTATGAGGGTCTGGCTGCTCGACGGCGCCGGCAAGGTTCTCGCCGAGCGGCGCGGCGATGACGGGCTGATCACCGCCCAGGCTAAAGGATTTTCGTCCATTCTTGAAGGGCATCTGGGTGCCCTGGGCGCAGCCGAGGCGCTGCCGGTCATCATTTGCGGCATGGCCGGTTCGCGCCAGGGCTGGCTGGAGGCGCCCTATGTCAGCGTGCCGGCGCCGATCGGCGCTATTCTCGCCGGCGCTGCCCGCATCCCCGGCCAGCGCCGCGACATCCGCATCGTGCCCGGCCTTGCCCAGCGTCTGGCCGACGCCCCGGACGTCATGCGCGGCGAGGAAACCCAGCTTGCCGGCGCCGGTTTGCCGGCAAAGGGACGCCACCTCGTCTGCATGCCCGGCACGCATTCGAAATGGGTGCTGGTCGAGGACGGCTCTGTTGCCGGTTTCGGCACCTGGCCGACCGGCGAGCTGTTTTCGGTGCTGGCCGCGCACTCGATCCTGCGCCATTCGCTGGGCGAGCCGCCGAAGCCGGTTGCCGCCGAAAATCCATTTTTCCGGGAGTGGTGCCTGAAGGCGTTGGCCGAAGGTGGTGACATCGGTTCAAGACTGTTCTCGATCCGCGCCGCCAGCCTGCTGCAGGATCTGAAGCCCGAGGATGCCGCCGCGTGCCTGTCCGGCCTGCTGATCGGCGGCGAGATCGCTTCGGCAAATCGCCGTTATGGGGCGAGTGCCGTGCCCGTCGTGCTGATCGCGTCGGGCGCACTCGGCAAGCTCTATGCCGACGCGCTCGGCCTTGCCGGGCTCGCGGTCAGGGTGGTCGACGCCGACGAGGCGGTGCGTGCCGGTCTTGCCGAAGCCGCGCGCGAAAATGGCATGATCGCCGGAAATGGAGTTGCCGCATGACCGAAACCGCACCTTTTCCAAAGCTCGAGCGGGGTCTGGTCGCCATCCTGCGTGGCCTCAAGCCAAGCGAGGCGGTGGCGATCGGCCAGGCGATCTTCGGCGCCGGTATCGAAGCGATCGAGGTGCCGCTCAACTCGCCCGATCCTTACGCCTCCATCGCCAGCATTGTCGGAGCGCTTCCTCCAACAGCCTTGGTCGGTGCCGGCACGGTGCTCAGCGCCGCCGATGTCGACGGCCTGCACAAGGCCGGCGGGCGGCTGCTGGTCAGCCCCAATATCGACGCCGACGTCATGGGCCGTGCCATGCATTACGGCATGGTGACGATGCCCGGCGTGTTCACGCCGACCGAGGCATTCCGGGCAATCCGGCTCGGCGCCTCGGCATTGAAATTCTTCCCGGCGAGCGTGCTTGGCGCGGCAGGCATTTCGGCGATGCGCGCGGTGCTGCCGGCCAGTGTGCTGGTCGGCGCGGTCGGCGGCGTTTCGGATAAGGATTTTGCCGGCTACAAGGCAGCCGGCGTCAGCGTCTTCGGTCTTGGCTCCAGCCTGTTCAAGCCGGGCATGAGCGTCGACGAAGTGGCGGCACGGGCGAAGGCTGCGGTCGTGGCCTGGGACGCGGCGTTTGGAGCGGCATGATGAGCGAGACCATCGTTTCGGTTTTTTCCGACCATGTCTGCCAACTCGGCGAGGGACCAAGCTATGACCCTGCCACCGACACGCTCTACTGGTTCGACATCGTCAACGGCCAGCTCCTCGAACAGCGCCTGTCGGGCGGTGCCGTCAAAATCCACGAGCTCGGTCAGATGGCCAGCGCCATCTGCATCATCGACGACCAACGCCAGCTGATCGCCACCGAGACCGGTCTGCATGTCCGCGACGTCGCGACCGGCAAGCTGACGCTGCACACGCCGATCGAGGCCGACAATACGGTCACCCGCTCGAACGATTCACGCGTTCACCCTTGCGGCGCCCTCTGGGTCGGCACCATGGGCAAGGGCGAGGAGAAGGCCGCCGGTTCGATCTACTGGTTCTTCAAAGGCGAGCTGCGCCGGCTCTATGCCGACGTCACGGTGCCCAACTCGATCTGCTTTTCCGAGGATGGGACGATCGCCTATTACACCGACACCAGCACCGGGCTGTTGATGCGCGTCGGCTGCGATCCGGCGACCGGCCTGCCGGTTGGCGAACCGAAGGTCTTCGTCGACCACCGTTCGGCCAAGGGCTATATCGATGGTTCGGTGCTCGACCGTGACGGCATATTGTGGAACGCCTGCTGGGGCGGCAGCGTCGTCGAAGCCTATGGACCCGACGGCAAGCTCGTCCGTTCGGTGGCGATGCCGGCGACGCAGCCTTCCTGTCCGGCTTTCGTCGGCAGGAATGCCGACCGGCTGGCGGTCACCTCCGCCTGGTCGGGCAAGAGCGAGAAGCAGCGCCTGCTCGACCCGCAAGCCGGCATGACATTTATGCTCGACATTCCAGTCAATGGTCGCTTCGAGCCGCGTGTGCTGATTGGCTGACCATGATCCCGAAAAGTGGGAACCGGTTTTCGGAAAAGATCATGGTCAAACAGGAAGATGGCGCCGTTGCTGTCGTGCAGGCGTCCGGCTGACGTCGATTCCGCGAAAGCCGAATGCATTCGCCGTGCGATGCTAGAACGGTTCATCGTTTCGCGGAACGCTGAACCGCTCTATCTCTTTGTTTTGACGCAATTCCGGACGGAAAACCGTTTCACACTTTTCCTGGAATTGCTCTAGCAATCGTGCTGCCGGGAAATCGTTTCGATCATGTCAAGCCGCGAGCCGAAGCTGATCCTTGTCTACGAGCCAGAAAAGGCTTGCTTCGATCGGCTGGTTGCCGATAACCACGTGCCGGAGCGTGCCGCCGAAATTGCCTCCTATCTGGCGCAATCGACCGATATCGCTGCTGAATTCGACGCACTTGCCGCCGCTTGCCAGAAGCGCGGCTTGTCATTTGCGCCGGTGACGCTCGACGACGCCTCAAGCGTTCTCGCCGGCGAGGACCCGAAGACCACGCTAGTCTGGACGCTGACCGACGGCATCGCCTATTTCCGCGGCGGCGCGGCACCAGCTCTGGCACGGCTGAACGGCCTGGAGGCGATCGGCGCCGACGATGCGCTTTTCGCGCTCTGCCAGGACAAGTTCTGTTCAGGCGCCGTGCTCGGCGCGTTCGGCTTGCCGGTGCCGCAGGCGGGCCTTGCCCGTGACGGCGCCTGGCTGGTCGCGCCGCCGGCCTCGCCCGCCGGCTGGTTCGTCAAGCCGAACCGGCTCGGCGCCAAGATCGGTATCTGGCCGGATTCGCGCTGCCGCGATCTCGGCCATGCGCTGGAGCTTAGCCGGCGCGTCTTCGCCGCCTATCGCGACGATGTCGTCGTCCAGCCCTATGTCGCCGGCCGCAACGCGCGCGCCAGTTTTCTCGGATTGAGGCCGGATACCGGCGTCGAGGCGCTGGGCATCGCCTTTGTCGGTTCGGGCGGCGATTTCCAGACCATGCAGGACAGCCTGGCGCTTTACGGCGATACCGGCGCAGCGGCGAAAGCTGCGGGAAAATATACCGAGCCGGTGCTGCTGCCGGTCGCCGGCAGCCAGCCTGAAGCCGATGCAAGAATCCGTCGCATCGCCGAACGCCTGATGGTCGGGCTTGGCCTGCGGGATGTGTTTTCCATCGATTTCCGGGTCGAAGCCGACGACAGCGTCCACCTCATCGAGTTCGAGGTCTGCCCCGGCTTGCCCTGCTTCGATTTCCGCGATTACTGTCGCCAGCAATGGGGCTTGAGCCTCGCCGATGCGATGGCGGAGGCAGCGGCGAACCGGCTTCTCGCCTAAATCCCCTCGACCAGCACGATTTCGCCCTCGGCCACCTTCTGGCGGATCGCGACGGCGCGCTGGTATTCGGGCGAGTGGTAGCAGTCATGCGCCGCCGCAAGCGACGGAAACTCGATGATCACGTTGCGGTCGCGGCCCGGCCCCTCGGCCTTCTCATGCGCGCCGCCGCGCGCCAGGAACTTGGCGCCGAAGCGGTCGAAGGCCGGTTTGGCAGCTGCGACATAGTCCTTGTAGCCTTCCGCATCGCGCACGTCGACGCGAGCGATCCAGTATCCTTTGGGCATGGCTTTTCTCCGGGTTAATTCCTGGCGTCAGGCCGAGCGCATTTCATCGAGGATCGCTTCCGCCGCCGCCCGCCTGTCGGCCGCGCCGACGATCGGCCGGCCGACGACGAGATGGCTGGAGCCGTTGCGGATCGCCTGCGCCGGCGTCACCACCCGCTTCTGGTCGCCATGGTCGCTGCCCTTCGGCCGGATTCCCGGCGTCACGACCGCCAGGTCGGGGCCGACGATGCGGCGCACCGCCTCGGCTTCCTCGGCCGAGCAGACGATGCCGCCCATGCCGGCATGCAGCGCCTGCTCGGAGCGCCTCAGCACCAGTGTATGCGGATCATACTCATAGCCGGCGTCGATCACGTCCTGCTCGTCCATCGAGGTCAGCACGGTGACCCCGAGCAGGCAAAGGTCGCTGCCCCTCGCGGCCTCGACCGCCGCCTTCATCGTCTTCGGATAGGCGTGGATGGTCAGCATGCTCATGCCCATCCTGGCGATGTTTTCGACGCCCCTGGCCACCGTGTTGTCGATGTCGAGCAGCTTCATGTCAAGAAAGATCCTGGTGCCGCCGCTGGCCAGCTCGCGGGCGAAGTCGAGCCCGCCGGCAAAGGCGAGCTGGTAACCGATCTTGTAGAAGGAGACGATCCCGTCGAGCTCGCGCACCGCTTTCTCGGCTTCCTTCAGCGTCGGCAGGTCGAGGCCGACGATCAGCCTTTCCTGCATCGTGTCGGCATGCGCGGCGTCCGGGATCATGCCTCGATCCGCGTCGACAGCATGCGCGAGGTTTCGATCAGCGTTCGGCATAGGTGCTCCATCGATTGGCGTAGTCTCTCGTCCCGGAAGTTGCCCTCGTCGTCGAAGGCGTAGCCGCCCTCCGGCACCGAACACTCCGGTGTCACCACCTCCATCCGGCAGCGCACCAGCACGGCGCGCAGATGGTTGATGCAGCGTATCCCGCCGAAGGGTCCGTTGGAAGACGAGCAGAGGGCGGCGACCTTGCCGGCAAGCGGCCTGAACGTCCGGCCGCCATCCTTGCGCAGCTGGCTCACCCAGTCGATGCTGTTCTTGAGCAGCGGCGGAATGGAGCCGTTATATTCGGGCGTCGCGATCAGCAGCCCGTCATGGGCGGCGATCATCCGGCCGAGCTTGACGGCGTTTTCGGGAATGCCTTCGTCCTTTTCCAAATCCTGGTCGAGGATCGGCAGCGGATAGTCGGCGAGCGAGATGCGGGTCACCTCGGCGCCCTGCATGGCAAGTTCCTTCTGTGCCACGTCGGCGGTCCTGCCGCTATAGGCGCCGCTGCGCACCGAACCGGCGACGACGAGAATTTTCGGGATCACAGCCATGGGTCTGCCTTGTCACCCGATGGGTATAAGACAAGTGCTATTCAAACCCAACGCTTCAATTCATGCGGCCCCGCGCCGGTAGATCCAAAGCTGCGTCGGCGGAATGTTGCGGATGACGAAATGGAAATGCTCGACCGTATAGTCGCCGCGGCCCGGCGGGATCGGCGACAGCGGCCCGTAAGTTAGCTGCACGATCGGCCGGCCCGCCGGGATACGGTCGAGCAGGCTCTCGACATAGGCGATGCGCTGGGCGACAGGGAAATTGAGCAGCGGCACGCCCGATATCACAGAATCGAAGATCAGGTCGCGCTTGTCGCCAAGCGTCGCGTCGAGATTGAAGGCGTCGCCCTCGATGACGTTGACGCCTGGATAAAGCTGGCGCAGATGGCGCACGAAATCAGTGGAATATTCGACCGCGTAGAGATTCTCAGGCTTTATGCCCTGGGCGAGGATGGCGCGTGTGATGACGCCTGTACCGGGCCCGACCTCGAGCACCGGCAGGCCGGATGTCGGATCGACGATCGAGGCCATCTTGCCTGCGGTGATGGAACTGGTCGGGACGATCGAACCGACCGCCTTCGGCTTGTCGATCCAGCCCTTGAAGAACTTCAGCTCGTCGTCGAACTTTTCCGCCAGCGTCTTTCGCAGTCCGGGACTACGCGTCATCGAAAGTCCTCCTCAACGCTCCCTCGCATGCTACTTAGCAGTTACGAGGTGCAAGACAAGGCGAATCCCCGGATAAGGTGTTGATGACGCTCGGGAAGCGTTTTCCAGGGATCAGATTCAGTGCTCGCCGAACGTTTCGAAAAAGTCTTTCATGCGGGCGAAAAATCCGCTCGACTGAGGCGAATTGTCCTTTGAGGAAAGCTGCTCGAATTCCTCCAGCAATTCGCGCTGATGGCGCGAAAGGTTCTGCGGCGTCTCAACCACGGTCTGGATGTAGAGGTCGCCGATATTGGGCTGGCGCAGCACAGGCATGCCCTTGCCCTTGAGGCGGAACTGGCGACCGTTCTGGGTGCCTTCCGGCACCTTCACCTTCGTCTGGGTACCGTCCAGTGTCGTCACCTCGAACGAGCCGCCAAGCGCTGCCGTCGTCATCGAGATCGGCACCTTGCAATAAAGATCGGCCCCGTCGCGCTGGAAGAATTCGTGCGGCTTGACCGCGAGGAAGATGTAGAGATCGCCCGACGGGCCGCCGCGCAGGCCGGCCTCGCCCTCATTGGCCAGCCGGATGCGGGTGCCATCCTCGATGCCGGCAGGGATGTTTACCGACAGCGAGCGCTCCTCGGTGACACGGCCCTGGCCGGCGCATTTCGGGCACGGATCCTTGATGGTCTGGCCGCGCCCCTGGCATTGCGGGCAGGTGCGCTCGATCGAGAAGAAGCCTTGCGTGGCGCGCACCTTGCCGTGGCCGTTGCACATCGAGCAGGTGACGGGCTGGGTGCCAGGCCTGGCGCCGCTGCCCGAGCATTCCGAGCAGGAAATCGAGGCTGGCACCCGAATCTGCGCGGTCTTGCCGGAAAATGCCTCTTCCAGCGTAATTTCCATATTGTAGCGCAGGTCGGCGCCGCGCTCGCGGCCGCCGGACGAGCGGCGCTGGCGCCCGCCCATCATGTCGCCGAAAATGTCTTCGAAAATGTCGGCGAAGCCGCCGGCGCCAAAGCCTTGCGCCCCGCCATTCATACCGCCGTGCTCGAAGGCGGCGTGGCCGAAGCGATCATAGGCGGCGCGCTTCTGCGGGTCCTTCAGTGTCTCGTAGGCTTCGTTGATTTCCTTGAACTTGTGCTCGCAGGCATGGTCGCCTGGGTTGCGGTCGGGATGGAACTGCATGGCGAGCTTGCGAAAAGCGCTCTTGAGCTCCTTCTCGTCGGCGCCCTTTTGCACGCCTAGCGTTTCGTAAAAATCAGCTTTCATGTTTTCCCGCAGTCCGGATAGTCAACGTCTTGAAGCATCGTTGCGTCGTTTGCCGGCACGCTGTTCCGATTTAGGTGTGATGGAGCCGCGATGCCAGTGTCTACGAGGCTTTGTCCGCATTTTTTCGGGCAGCTCAGCGTTTTTCCGGCAAAGGGTTGCAAAAAAGCCCGGCTGTGCGCCGGGCTTTTTCCCTTACCTGTACCGTCAGGCGGTTCAGGCCGACTTCTTCTTCTCGTCGTCTTCGTCGATTTCCTCGAAGTCGGCATCGACGACGTCACTGTCCTTGGCGGCATCAGCCTTGGCGTCGGCCTCGGCGGCTTCCTTCTGCGAAGCCTCGTACATGGCCTGGCCGAGCTTCATCGAGACTTCGGCGAGCGTCTGCGTCTTGGCCTCGATCTCGGTCACATCGTCGCCTTCGGCAGCGGTCTTCAGCGCCGCGATCGCATCGGCAATCGCCGTGCGGTCGGCCTCGGAAACCTTCTCGCCGTATTCCTTCAGAGATTTCTCCGAGGAATGCACCAGCGCCTCGGCCTGGTTGCGGGCCTCGACCAGCGCGCGCCGCTTCTTGTCGGCTTCGGCATTGGCCTCGGCGTCCTTGACCATCTTCTCGATGTCGGCGTCCGAAAGGCCGCCGGACGCCTGGATGCGGATCTGGTGCTCCTTGCCGGTGCCCTTGTCCTTGGCCGAGACGTTGACGATGCCGTTGGCGTCGATGTCGAAGGTGACCTCGATCTGCGGCACGCCGCGCGGCGCAGGCGGGATGCCGACCAGATCGAACTGGCCGAGCGCCTTGTTGTCGGCGGCCATTTCACGCTCGCCCTGGAAGACGCGGATGGTCACCGCCGACTGCGAATCCTCGGCCGTGGAGAACACCTGGCTCTTCTTTGTCGGAATCGTCGTGTTGCGTTCGATCAGCCGCGTGAACACGCCGCCCAGCGTCTCGATGCCGAGCGACAACGGCGTCACGTCGAGCAGCAGCACGTCCTTGACGTCGCCCTGCAGCACGCCGGCCTGGATAGCGGCGCCTAACGCGACGACCTCATCCGGGTTGACGCCCTTGTGCGGCTCCTTGCCGAAGAACTGCTTCACGATCTCCTGGATCTTGGGCATACGGGTCATGCCGCCGACCAGGACGACTTCGTCGATTTCGCCGGCCTTCAGGCCGGCATCCTTGAGCGCCGCCTTGCAAGGATCGATCGTGCGCTGGACGAGATCCTCGACCAGGCTCTCGAACTTCGCCCGCGTCAGCTTCAGCGTCAGGTGCTTGGGGCCGGTGGCATCGGCGGTGATGAAGGGCAGGTTGATCTCGGTCTGCGTGGTGGACGACAGCTCGATCTTGGCCTTTTCAGCCGCTTCCTTGAGGCGCTGAAGGGCGAGCTTGTCGTTCCGCAGGTCGATGCCCTGTTCCTTCTTGAACTCAGCCGCCAGATATTCGACCAGACGCATGTCGAAATCCTCGCCGCCGAGGAAGGTGTCGCCATTGGTCGACTTCACCTCGAACACGCCGTCGCCGATTTCGAGCACCGAAATATCGAACGTGCCGCCGCCAAGGTCATAGACGGCAATCGTCTTGCCTTCCTTCTTGTCCAGTCCATAGGCAAGCGCGGCCGCCGTCGGCTCGTTGATGATGCGCAGCACTTCGAGGCCGGCGATCTTGCCGGCATCCTTGGTCGCCTGGCGCTGGGCGTCGTTGAAATAGGCCGGAACGGTGATGACCGCCTTCTCGACCTTCTCGCCGAGATAAGCCTCCGCCGTTTCCTTCATCTTCTGCAGGATCATCGCCGAGATCTGGCTAGGCGACTGCTTCTTGCCGCCGGCCTCGACCCAGGCGTCGCCATTGTCGCCCTTGACGATCTTATAGGGGACAAGCTTCTTGTCCTTCTCCGTCACCGGATCGTCATAGCGGCGGCCGATCAGGCGCTTGACCGCGAAAATGGTGTTCTCAGGATTGGTAACCGCCTGGCGCTTGGCCGGCTGGCCGACGAGGCGCTCGCCGTCGCTGTTGATTGCTACAATGGAAGGAGTCGTGCGCGCGCCTTCCGCATTCTCGATGACCTTGGATTCCTTGCCGTCCATGATGGCGACACAGGAATTGGTTGTTCCCAGATCGATACCGATTACTTTTGCCATTTCTTTAATCTCTCCGCTAAGCAGGCTCTCAGGACCCGTACAGGCGTTCCGACGAAAGCCCCTGTTCACAAGAAATTCCGCTCCGGCAACCGGCATTCGGCGCTGGACGGCTTGGCGCGTATATAAGAACAGGCTGCGTGGCGCGCAAGCATTCTGCGCAAGGCGTTCACCATTCATCGCGGTTGATCGGATTCGGAACCGGCAGGCCCGTATTTTCCGGCCGTGATCCAGCCCGGCCCGGCCCGGCCCATGAACCTTTCCGCCTCACCTCGCGACTGACGCTCAGGTGCCGCGTGGTGCGGCCCCGGAAAGGAAAGCCCCATGACCACAGATCCAGAGACTCCACGGTCTCCGGGAACAGCAGGAGCTCAGCGCGACCATCGCCTTCGGGACTGGGTCGATGCGCTGGGCTCTTCGCTGGTTCCGTTGACCCTGCGCGGACGCAGGCGTATCGTGACGTTGAGGAAAGCAGACAATTCGATCAGGGATGAACGTGCCGGAACGCCGCGCCTTGCCCTGATTTGCGCGCCGGGACCGGATGTTTCTCCCATGACCTGTGGGGGGAGATCCATGTCTTGCGACCACGGCGCGTTCGTGCGCTCTCGTGCCGGCCGTTTGCGCCGCGCCATCCAGGCTGCCAGCGGATTGTCGATCTTGGCGCTCGCCGCTGGGCTCTGGCTCGGTGGCTCGGCCCAGGCTCAGGAAACCCAGATCATCTATCCCGGCTCGATGGCAGTGACCGGATTCTCCGGCACCGTCATTCCCAATTTCGAGGAAGGCCTGCCGCCGGGCGTCGATCCCGTCGACGAAACCTTCATCGACACGGCGCGCGCGACCTTGCGCGTCTTCGACGTCTCAAGGCTGGGCGGGCCGGCGTCTGGCCAATTGGTCTTCACCCCGCCACCGTTCGAGGTCACGGCCGGGCAAATCGGCCAGGTGTTCGGCATCACCTACGACGACGGCGTGCGCGACGGCGTTCCATCGGCCATTCCAAACCTCTATGCCGGCGCCACGTCGCTGCACGGCATCCGCATAGTCACGCCAGACGGCGACGCCGACGGCCGGCCGGAGCGGCAGCGCCGCGGCACGGCTGACGCGGTCTTCATGGACGGCCAGTTCGGCACCGAAAACGGCGGCGGCCCCGGAACGATCTGGAAGATCGACGGCATCACCGGCGCCGTCTCGAAATTCGCCGATATCGACGCCAATAGCGGTCCCGGCATCGGCGACGTCACTTTCGACAATATCCACCGCCAGTTCTTCGCCAGCGATCTCGACACCGGCCTCATCCACCGCATCGACGCCAATGGCGCGCTGCTCGACACGTTCGACCACGGCATAGCCGGCCGCCCGGCGCACGGGCTTGCCGCCCTTGCCGACGACGGCTCGGTGATTGACATCCAGGGTGCTGCCTTCGACAGCGAGGACCCCGACAGCTGGGGCTACACGCAGGACGAGCGCCGCGTCTGGTCGGTCGTCTATCGTGGCGGCCGGCTCTATTATTCGGTCGGTGATAAGGCGGAGATCTGGTCGGTGGGCGTTGCCGGCGACGGCAGTTTCGCCGGCGACCCGCGCTGGGAACTGACGGTCAAGGCCGACAAGGATTACGCGGTCACCGACATCGCCTTCGACAACGAGGGCTTCATGTACCTGGCCCAGCGCGGCCCGGTGGAGAACCGCTACGACTACAGCCAGTTCGCCGATTCCGGCAAGGGTGAGGTCATCCGCTACTGGCGCGAAAATCCGGACGATCCGGCGACGGAATCGGCCTGGGTGGAAGTGCCGCAGGAATATGCGGTCGGCTTCCCGCAAGACAACCGACAGCCGGCCGGCGGCCTCGACCTGCAATATGGCTACGATGCCGAAGGCAATCTCGATACCGGCGTCTGCACCGACACGCTGGTCGATACCGGCGACAAGTTGCGCGACAACCCGGAGCTTGCCGAACAACTCGCAGCCGGCGGGCCGCTCGCCGTGCACGGCGTGCAAATCACGCCGACGGCACTGGTCAAGCCGGCCAACATGCCGCCTTTCGGCTCGTGGTTCGTCGACTTCGACAATTATTTCGAAGACCCCGAAGTCGAAGGCCATGTCGGCGACGTCGAGGTCTGGCGCCCCTGCGAAGGCCGTGCCGGCTATTACGAGCAGGTGCCGGGCGGCTATCTGCCACCGTTCTATCCGCCGGACTTTCCGCCCGCCGGCAATCTGCCTCCTTGCCTCGATGTCGAGGATGTCAGGTATCTCTGCACGCCCTCCGGCCTCGAGGCCGATCTCTATCTCCATGACCATGCCGGCTTTGGCGGCGATTCGATCAAGGCTCTGTCCAGGACGCCTGGCGTTGGGGTGACTTCACCTCTGTCGCATGCGCCCGGTGCGCCATACACGATCGGCATCACCGGCCATTACCCTGGCGATACGGTCGATGTCGGGCTCTGCTTCTACAGGCAGTCCGATAGCGACAAGGGTGGCTACTACCCTTGCTGCAAGATGACCTTGCGGCTCAGAACCCCAGCCGTCAGCTGCGAACCGTGAGGAGGGGAAGATGAGCAATCTCGCATTTTTCCCGCCTGCGACAAGCAGCCAAACAACCGGCAAACAATCATTCGTCATGGAGACCATCATGAAACCCCTGTCACTCGCCAGGCGCGGCGCGCGCTGGCTGATGGCGGCCGGTATCGCGGTCGCCATGCTGAGCCCGCTGCAAGGCTTCGCTGAAGACCTTGCTCCGGCCAAGACCAAGCCTGCCGATGCGGTCACTGTCATTCCCGATACCAAGCTCGATTTCGACAATCCTCGTATCGTCAATCCGGAGCCGGGCCGGATCGTGCCCTTCTTCACCAAGAAAGGCACCCAGAGAGGCTGCGACTATGTCGTATATTCGCTGAGCTTTGGCTTGCGCGGCAATCCGCAGGGTTTTGCCAGCCCGGGCCTCGCCGCCATGCTGAAAAAGGTCAGGCTCGATTTCAGGGACCAGCTCCCGCACGGCCTGCGCGTCGTCGGCGTGCATGTGACCGGCGACGGCACCGATGCGTCCGGCGGACCGCTGCCCGGTGCTGCGATCAGCAGTTCGGCTGGCCCGGACGATACCGCGACGGTGTCCGATTTCCGGATTTCCGCCAGCGATCTCGACGGCATCGGCGCTGCGAACGAGCGCGTCATCACGTTCCAGATCACCGCCAAGATCGACCATGCGGCGTTTCCGTCGCCGACGATCGTTCACAACCAGGGCGTGGTCAACGTGAGCCGCGAACGCGGCGCCGGCATCGAAATCCCGTCGCAGGATCCGGGCAAGCCGGACGACGGCAATTATCTCACGGGTGCAAAGACCTCGATCAAGATCGACGTCACCAGGTGCAACCCGCCGCCTCCACCTCCCGGCAAGGAATGCTTCAAGGTGGAGCGCGGCACGGTCGATTGCTTGCCCGGCGGCGGCGCCTTCATCTACCACATGCCGGTCGGCCCAGAGATGGCCGGCAAATGGGTGCAGCTTTCGACGACGACACCCGGCATCACCATCATTCCCGACACGCAATTGGTGCCGGCCGGCGGCGGTGTGCTCAATTGGAAGATCGTCGGCGCTTCACCCGGCGACGTCATCCACATCATCGTCACCGGTATCGAAACCTATGCCGGCCCGAGGGAGGGCTGGGGCCTGTGCTGTACGCACACCATCGATATCGTCATCCCGCGTGATCAGCGCTGCCCACCGAAGGACCAGGAACCGGATCTGAAAGTCGAAAAGCGCGCCGACGTGCAACGTTGCACGATGGGCGGCGGCTGCGACTTCACCATCAGGGTCACCAATGTCGGCGATGCACCCTACCACGGCAAGATCGTGCTCGACGAAGTCACCCTGCCGGCCGGCTCCACCCTCGATTCAGGGCCGAACCCGCCTTGGGTCTGCGCGCCTGGAACCACCCCGATGATTTGCACTCATCCGGTGACCACGCTCAATCCGGGTGCCTCTGTCGACCTCAAGCTCGGCTTCAAGCCGGCCGCAGGCTGGCGAGGCAGCGTCTTGCGCAACTGCGCCACTTACAATTACGGCGCCAGCGGCAAGCCGCTTTTCGGCAGCCAGCAAAACGATCGCGGCTGTGCTTCGATCCCGGTCTGCCGGCGTGGCGATCGTGACCGCGACTGCCGGCCGCCGGTGGAAAAGAAGGTCGACCTGATCCTGAAGAAGCGCGCCCGCACCGAATTCTGTTCGGCCGATGGCGTCTGCACCTTCGTGGTCGACATAATCAACAATGGCAGCGTCCCCTATAATGGGCCGCTGACGGTCGTCGATACCTATCCGGGCGGCGCGCCGGCATCCTCGACCTTCGGCCCGACGCCGCCATGGACATGCGGACCGAACGGCCCCGGCCAGTTCCGCTGCGACAACGCCGGAATCGTGCTGTTGCCTGGCGCCTCGACGCCGATCTTCGTCAGGGCGGTGATGCCGGCCAACTACCGGCCCGACAGTGTCGAGAACTGCGCCGAGGTGAAGGCTATTCCCGGTGAGAACGACATCACCAACAACAGGGCCTGCGCCAAGGAACGCATCCGTCATCCGAATGGCGGCCAGCCGGCCCTGCGCATCACCAAGGTATGCAATGCCTCGCTGGCCGGTGCTGCGGTCGTTTCCTGCCGCATTACCGTCATCAGCCTCGGCACCATTGCCCCGACCGGTCCGGTACGGGTCAACGATGCCGCGACGCTGATAGCCGGCGGAGCGCCGGTCCAGATCCAGACCGTCACCCCAGACGGCGCGGAATGGGCTTGCGGACCGCTTCCGGCCAACACACTGTCCTGCCAGATTCCCGGCGCTGTTATGACGCCTGGAACCAGCCGCCATTTCGACCTGACGGTTGCCGCGAACGGCGAATTCGAGAACTGCGCACGCGGCTCCTACGGCCCGGCTCCGGGAGATGACATCGTCTATCCCATCGGCCAGGCCTGCGCCAAGGGCGGCGGCGCCTCGACCATTCGCGTCGAGAAGACCGGCGACGCCGAGTGCAAGCCCGGCCAGCCCTGCTCGTTCGAGATCACCATCACGAACGATGGGGCGAGCGCCTTCTCCGGCCCGGTTCGCATCGGCGATGCCATCGGCGTCGAAGGCCTCGGCCGGCTGGAGGGCGTTGCGATCACCTCGATCGATCCGCCCTTCGGCTGCTCGCCGGCGCCGGCAATCTTGCCTGCCTCCTGCATTGCCAATTTGACGATCGGCGCCGGGGAAAGCCACGTTCACAACGTGACCGTGGTGCTTCCCGACGACGGTCGCCTGGCAAATCTGCAGGGCACGGTCAATGGTCAGAACTGCGTCGGCGTGCTCTCTCCCGACACGCCGGTGCAAGGCGGTGGCGACGTGTTGTCCCGCGGTGCGGCCAACGTGCAGGGCGATCGCGGCAAGGCCTATGCCTGTCATCCCTTCACCATCAGGAATGAGGTGAAGAAGGAATGCTCGGCAGGCTTCGTCATGAATGACGCCGGCAACTGCGTCTGCCCGCCCGGCACGACCTTCCGCAACGGCCAATGCTCGTCCGGCGGCGGCACGGTCATCGTGCCGAAGCCAAAACCTTGCGTTCTGCTCAAAGGCCAGATCCGTACCGAAGACGGACGCTGCGTCTGCCCGCACGGAACCGAACTGGAGAACGGCGCTTGCGTGGGGAAAGAGCCGAAGCCCGAGCAGTGCACCATCCGTGGCCAGATCCACGACGCTGCTGGCGATTGCGTCTGCCCGCGGGGCACCGAAGTCAGAGGCAATGCCTGCCGGCCAATCCAGCCGAAACCCGAGCAGTGCACCATTCGTGGCCAGATCCACGACGGCGGTGGTGATTGTGTCTGCCCGAAAGGTACGGAAGTCAGAGGCAATGCCTGCCGGCCAATCCAGCCAAAACCCGAGCAGTGCACCATTCGGGGCCAGATCCATAACGCCGCTGGCGATTGCGTCTGCCCGCGGGGTACGGAAGTCAGGGGCAATGTCTGCCGGCCGATCCAGCCGAAGCCGGAGCAGTGCACCATCCGCGGCCAGATCCACGACGCCGAGGGCGATTGTGTCTGCCCGCGGGGTACGGAAGTGCAAGGCAATGCCTGCAGGCGCAAGAAGCCTGTTGTGGTGGAGTGCTCGATACCTGGTCAGATCCACAACAAGCGTGGCGTCTGCGTCTGCCCGCGTGGGACAGAGCTGCGCGACGGCGCCTGCCGCAAACGGCGGCTGGAGTGCGCACCGGGCGCGCGGCCGATTAATGGCCAGTGCCAGCCGATCCGCAAACCGAGCCTGCTGCTGAATCCAGATGTTCTTCAGCAGCTGCCAAGGCGCAAGCCGCAGCTCGAGCAATAGGATCGCGCGCGAACTTCAAACGGTGATCATTCGATCAAGAAAACCCCGCCGGAGCGATCCGGCGGGTTTTTCTTTGGCTGGCAGATGAAAGAGCAGCGAAAACCTGAAGCCGTGGCATCAGCGGAAGGACAAACCGGCTTCCACTTTCCGGACTCGACTCATGGTCTAGGCAGGCGATACAGAGGGGCCGTAAACCGAGGTGTTCGGGAAGACCGCGTCATGAGCAAAAAAACCCTGATCGCGCCATCGGTGCTGGCTTCCGATTTCTCGAAGCTCGGCGACGAGGTCGAGGCGGTGGCGGCCGCCGGCGCCGACTGGATCCATCTCGACGTCATGGACGGGCATTTCGTCCCCAACATCACCTTCGGGCCGCCGGTGATCAAGGCGATCCGCAACCGCACCAAGGCCTTCTTCGACTGCCATCTGATGATCGCCCCCGCCGACCCCTATCTGACCGCCTTCGCCGAGGCCGGGTGCGACGGCATCACGGTGCACGCCGAAGCCGGGCCGCATCTCGACCGCTCGCTGCAGACGATCAAAAACCTTGGCAAGAAGGCCGGTGTGTCGCTCAACCCGGCGACACCGGAGACGATGATCGAATACGTGCTCGACCGGCTCGATCTTATCCTGATCATGACGGTCAATCCGGGCTTCGGCGGCCAGGCCTTCATTCCGGCGATCGTAGACAAGGTGAAGCGGGTGAAGGCGCTTATCGGTGACAGGCCGATCCGGATCGAGATCGACGGCGGCATTTCGCCGGAAACTGCGCCCCTGGTCACCGCCGCCGGCGCCAGCGTGCTGGTCGCCGGTGCGGCCATCTTCAAGGGCGGCAGCGTCGAGGCCTACCGGGCAAATATCGAGGCAATCAGGGCGGCGGCGGACAAGGCGGCCGGCTGACCGCCGCCGTTCGGCCGGAGACAGCCGCTCGGGGGGACTTATGAGCAACCATCTGTTCGATGCTTTCCGTGCCCGGATGCCCACGCCCGGACGCCTTTTGATGGAGGCAGAGGACGGGCGCTCGATCAGCTATGGCGAAATGCTGGCGCGCTCCGCTCAACTGGCACATGTGCTGTCGCAGCTGGGCGTCGAAGCCGGCGACCGCGTCGCCGTTCAGGTCGAGAAGAGCCCGGAGGCCATTTTCCTCTATCTCGCCTGTCTGCGTGCCGGCGCGATCTTCCTGCCGCTCAACACCGCCTATACGCTGACCGAGCTCGACTATTTCTTCAGGGATGCCGAGCCGCGACTGATCGTCTGCGACCCGGCGCGAGCGGGCGAGATCGGCCCCTTGGCGCAGGCCTCGGGCGCTGCGGTCGCGACACTCGGCAGCAAGGGCGAGGGTTCGTTGACCTATCGCGCCTCTGAGGCGGCCGTGGACTTCCACGACGTGGCGCGCGGACCGGACGACCTTGCTGCGATCCTCTACACCTCCGGCACCACCGGCCGTTCGAAAGGCGCCATGCTCAGCCACGAAAACCTCGCCTCCAATGCGCGGGTGCTGGTCGACCTCTGGCGCTTCACTGCCGCAGACGTGCTGATTCACGCGCTGCCGGTTTTCCACACGCATGGCCTTTTCGTCGCCACCAATGTCGTCCTGATGGCCGGCGCCTCGATGCTGTTCGAAACCAAATTCGACCCGGCCCGCATCGTCTCGCTGCTGCCGCGCGCCACCGTGCTGATGGGCGTGCCGACATTCTACGTCCGCCTGCTGCAGCAGGACGGTTTGAACCGGCAAGCGGCGAAAAACATCCGCCTGTTCATTTCCGGCTCGGCGCCGCTTTTGGCCGAGACGCACAGAGCCTGGCGAGAGCGCACCGGCCACGCCATCCTCGAGCGCTACGGCATGACCGAGACCAACATGAACACGTCGAATCCATACGAGGAAGAGCGGCGAGCCGGCACGGTTGGCTTCCCCTTGCCCGGCGTCTCCCTGCGCATCGCCGATCCCGATGTCGGCGAAACACTTGCCCGGGGCGAGGTCGGCATGATCGAGGTCAAGGGCCCGAACGTCTTTTGCGGCTACTGGCGCATGCCGGAAAAGACAAGGGCCGAATTCCGTGACGACGGTTTCTTCATCACCGGCGATCTCGGGCTGATCGATGCCGACGGCTATGTCCACATCGTCGGCCGCGGCAAGGACCTGATCATTTCCGGCGGCTACAATATCTATCCAAAGGAAGTCGAGAGCGAGATCGACGCGCTGCCTGGCGTCGCCGAAAGCGCTGTCATCGGCGTTGCCCATCCGGATTTCGGCGAAGGCGTCACCGCTGTCGTGGTGAGGGCGCCGGGCTCGACCATCAGCGCCGCAGGGATCGTCGAGGCCATCGCCGGGCACCTCGCCAGGTACAAGCATCCGAAATGGGTGATCTTCGTCGACGAACTGCCGCGCAACACGATGGGCAAGGTGCAGAAGAACCTGCTGCGCGAAGCCTACAAGGACCTCTATACGTCCAAAGCCGGCTAACCCTAACGAGCAGGGCTGCCTGCAAAAACCTTGGCACCATCGATCCAGACGCTTTTAATGTCCAGATCGTCCGACAGCGAAACGATGTTGGCCGCGGTACCGTTGGCGAAGCGCCCGAACCGGTGCGACTGGCCGACCGCCTGCGCCGGATAGAGGGAGGCCATGCGCAAGGCTTCGTCGAGGTCGAGGCCGACGACGCGGTGCATGAAGCGCACCGCGGAAATCATATCGAGATCCGCGCCCGCCAGCGTGCCGTCGGCAAGTGTCAGCCTGCCATCCTTGCGGTGGATGGTGCGGCCGTTCAGCGTGAACGAGGTCATGTCGGTGCCGATCGTCGCCATGGCATCGGTAACGAGCAGGATCTTGCCCGGCCCCTGCTTGGCGCGCAAGGCGATGGCCATGGTGGCCGGATCGACATGGATACCGTCGGCGATGATCCCGGCATAGAATGTGCCGGTATCGATTGCGGCGCCCGCTAGCCCTGGCTCGCGATTACCGATCTGGCTCATAGCATTGAACAGATGGGTGACCACCGTTGCGCCGGCCTCGGCAAAGGCGCGAGCCGTGGCATAGCCGGTATCGGAATGGCCGATGCTGACGACAATGCCGGCCTTGCTAAGCGCCGACACCTGGCTGGGCTCGACGGATTCGGGCGCCACCGTCGTCAGCAGCACGGGCAGGTTTTTCCGTGCGGCGATCAGCATCGTCTGGTCGGAGTCTAGCATCGGCCGGATCAAAGCCGGGTCATGTGCGCCCTTGCGGGCGATCGACAGATGCGGCCCTTCGAGGTGCAGGCCCAGGAACCCCGGCACCTTCCTCCGTGCCGCCTCGGCTCCGGCCGCAACCGCCGCGGCGGTGATCTCGGACGTGTCGGTGATCAGCGTCGGCAACAGCGCCGCCGTGCCGAAGGGTGCGTGCGCCCGGCAGATGGTCTCGATCGAGGCGACGTCCGGATGGTCGTTGAGCATGACGCCGCCGCCGCCATTGACCTGCAGATCGACGAAGCCAGGCGCCAGCATGCCGCCGCCGGTCTCGATACGCGCAACATTGGATGGAATGGCGCCGGCGGCAACAATGGCCTCGACGAGGCCGTCGCACACGAGCGCCGCATTGTCGTGCCAGTCGTCGCCATCGAAAATCCGGGCGCCAGTCAGGGCAAAACGGTCGCTCATAGGGTTTCCGTTACTTTGCGCAGATTGGGCGGCGTGTCGGGGTCGAGGCCGCGATGGCGGGCAAAAGCCTCGACGAAACCATAGAACGACACGATCAGCGTCAGCGGGTCGGTCAGCGGATGACCGGTTGCGACATGCGGCAGGCGCTGAGCGCTCTTTGCCTTGTTCGACGTCACAAAGACGGCAGCGCCCTTGCCGGCCAGGCTGTCGGCGGCATCGGCCACCGATGGCTCGGACGCATCGCGAGCAGCCAGAGCCAGCACCGGGAAACCGGGACCGACCAGCGCCAGCGGGCCGTGCATGACCTCGGCGGCACTATAGGCTTCCGCATGCATGGCGCAGGTTTCCTTGAATTTCAGCGCCGCCTCGTTGGCGATCGCCGCCGACGGGCCGCGGCCGAGAATGAACAGCGATTTCGGCGTCTCGAGTGCCCCAGCCAGCGCCATCCAGTCGCAGGCGATCGCCTTGCGAAAATGCTCCGGCAAGCGCGCGAGCGCCACCAGGAGTTTCTCGTCGCCGGTGCAATGCGCCATCAAGGCGAGTCCTGCGACGGCTGAATTGACGAAGGTCTTCGTCGCCGCGACGCTGCGCTCCGGTCCGGCCAGGATGTCGATCGCGTAGTCCGAAGCCCGCGCCAGCGGCGAATCGGCGGTGTTGGTGATGGCGACGGTCAGCGAACCGCCGGTCCTCGCCGCTTGCGCCATTGCAACGATGTCCGGGCTCTTGCCGGACTGCGAGATCGCCAGGCAGGCCGAGCCGCCCAGCTTCAGCTTGGCGCCATAGATCGAGGCGATCGACGGGCCGACCGATGCAACCGCCAGCCCGGCGGTCAACTCCACGGCATATTTCATGAAGGTTGCGGCATGGTCGGACGAGCCGCGCGCCACGGTGACGACGAAATTCGGGTCGCGCTCGCGAATGCCGCGTCCAGCTTCCGTCAGCACCGCGGCCGAGCCATCGAGCAGACGGGCGGTGGCCTCCGGGATCTCCTCGATCTCGCGCCGCATATGGGTTGTTGTCGCGGTCATGGCCGGCCCTCTTCGCCCGGCCCGCTCAGCCGGAGTTCGGCGACAAAATCATAGGCGTCGCCCCTGTAGATGGAGCGGGTAAACTCGATCACCTTGCCGCTCGCCAGATAGGAGATACGCTCGATGTGCAGGCCGGCAATGCCCGGCGGTACTTCCAGCAGATGTGCGTCGCCATCGCCGAGGTTGGTGGCGGAAATGCGCTGCACCGCCCGCACCGGCCTGTTGCCGGTCTTTTCCAACGCGGCGTAGAGCGACGAACCAATCGCCGCCGGATCGGGCAGCACGCTTGTCGATAGCGAGGCGCGCTCGATCGCCAGCGGCGTGTCGTTGGCGATACGAAGGCGCGCCACGCGCGCAACCAATTCGTTCGACGCCAGGCCGAGCACCATCATCTCGTCGGGCGACGGCGGATAGAGGCCGCGGTCGAGCCAAGCCGAACGCACCGCCATGCCGCGCCGCGCCATGTCTTCGGTAAACGAGGTCAGCATCGACAGCGACTGCTCGACGCGCTCCATGCGCGGCGCAACGAAGGTGCCGGAACCATGGCGCTGGACGAGGATGCCGCCTTTGACCAGGTCCTGCACCGCCTTGCGCACGGTGACGCGCGAAATGTCGGCCTTGCTGGCGATGTCGCGCTCGGAAGGCAGCGCATCGCCAGGTCCGATCAGCCCGCGTTTGACCGCATCCTCGATGCTCTTCCTGAGCTGCAGATAGAGCGGCGCGCCACTCTGCGACGATTGTTTCAGCGCCGCGAATATCTGGTCGGCGGCCTCGCTCATCGAGCTGCCTCCGCCGTGTTTGCGAAAATCCGAACCGCCATCTGCACCGCGCCGCCCAGCGCGTCATCGAGCGGCGGTTTCAGCAGCGCCCGGTAGCGGGCCGACAGGCGCGGCGCATAAAGCGGCGCCAGCCCGCCGAGCAGGCAGAGCGGATCGTCGCCGCCGAGGTCGAGCACGCCAAGCGCTGCCTCGACATCGGCGACCGCCTTGTCGAGGATCCAGATAGCGACGGCGTCGCCTTTTTCGGCATGTTCGAACACCTTGGGCGCGAAGCCGCCGAAATCGCCGGGCTTGGCATTGGTGGTGAATTCGACCACATCCTCGGGATTGTTGCGGAAAATGGCGAGCATGGTCTCCGTCAGCGGCGATCCCTGGCGGATGCCGTCATAGGCGAGCAGCGTCTGCTCGAGCAGGTCGCGGCCGATGCGGGCGCCGCTGCCCTGGTCGCCGACCTGGAACCCCCAGCCGCCGATGGCGCGCGACTTGCCTCGTCTGCGCGCCATATAGGCGGTGCCGGTGCCGAGTATGGCCATGGCGCCGTCGCCGGAGCCAACCGCGCCTTCCAGCGCGATCTCGGCGTCGGTCTCGACACGGCTGATGCGAAACGGCAGGATCGCTTCGAGCTGCTGCCGGTAGGTGCCGACATTGGCGCCGGCAAGACCGAGAACGGCCGGAGTTTGCGGGATCTGTGCGGGATCCCTGCCCGCGGCGACAAAGGCCTGCTGCGCTGCGTCGACGATGTTCGTCCTGGCGCCGGTGAGATCGGTTCGGATGTTGGCGGCACCGCCTTTGGCGCGGCCGAGGACGCTGCCGTCGGCCGTTGCAAGGGCCGCCCTGCAGCTGGTGCCGCCGCCATCGATGCCGAGCACGAATTTCACGCGATTTCTCCTCCGGGCGGATAATACCAATAAAATACCAATAGCCAAGGATTAATTTCCGTTTCAAAAAAGTTAAGGCGTAGTTTGTTGGAAAATCAGCCAATTTCGTTCGCAAGCCTGCACCGCCGCAAGGATTTCATTAATGCGTGTGGACAAGTGGTATTTTTTTGGTATGGTTTTCTCGATTGGAGGAAAGCGGATGGCCGAAACGCGCACCGAAGCGCTTCACCAGAATGCCGAGGGACTGGATATCCAGGCCCCGCAAGCCATCCTTTCCTCGTTGGCCAACGCACAGATCGAGGCCGCCAAGGCCGTGCACGGCGCCATTCCTGCCATTGCCGCGGCAGCCGAAATCATCGCAAGCAGACTGAAAAGCGGCGGCAAGCTCGCCTATGCGGCTGCCGGCAGTTCGGGCCTGATGGCACTGGCCGATGCGCTTGAGCTGCCGGGCACTTTCGGCATCCAACGCGACCGCATCGCCATCCTGATCGCCGGCGGCGACGAGGCCTTCAAGACACTGGCCGGCGGGCCGGAGGACGACACCGAGGAAGCTTCGGCAGCAGTTGCCGCCGCCCGCATCGGCAAGGGCGACTGCCTGATCGCCGTCTCGGCCAGCGGCTCGACACCTTATGCAGTCAGGGCGATCGAGGACGCCAGGCGCCGCGGTGCGGCGACCATTGCCATCGCCAACAACAGGGATGCGCCGCTGTTGCGGCTGGCCGACATCGCCATCCTGCTCGAAACGCCGCCGGAGCTGATTGCCGGCTCAACGCGCATGGGCGCAGGCACCGCCCAGAAGATCGCGCTCAACATGCTGTCGACGCTCGCCGCCATCCATCTCGGCCATGTCCATGACGGCTACATGGTCAACCTCATGGCCGACAACATCAAGCTGCGCGACCGCGCCGCACGCATCGTTGCCGCCGTCAGCGGGCGCGACAAGGACGAGGCGGCGCGCCTGCTCGAAAGGAGCGGCGGCGTCGTCAAGACCGCTATTCTGCTCGCCGCCGGCGCCGCCAGCGCCGATGCAGCCGAGAAGATATTGGAAGGGACCGGCCACAAGCTGCGGCCGGCCCTTTCCGCGATCGAGGGGAGCAAGGGGCGCAATGCCTCTGTTCTCATCAAAACCGAACCTGAAAAAGGTCAACAGGGAGACTGAGCATGACAACGAAGCTACTGACGGCACTTCTTCTCGGCACCAGCATTCTCGGCTCCGCCGGGGTGGCTTATGCCGACGACGTAACGCTCAACATCGAAAGCTGGCGCGGCGACGACCTTGCCATCTGGAAGGACAAGCTGATCCCGGCCTTCGAAGCCAAGAACCCGGGCATCAAGGTGGTGTTCGCGCCGTCGGCGCCAACCGAATATGACGCCGCCCTCGGCGCCAAGCTCGCCGCCGGCTCGGCGGGCGACCTGATCACCTGCCGCCCGTTCGACAAGTCGCTGGAACTCTTCAAGAAGGGCAACCTCGCCGATCTGTCGGCGCTGCCGGGCATGGAGAACTTCTCCCCGGTGGCCAAGTCGGCCTGGCAGACCGACGACGGCAAGGCGACATTCTGCGTGCCGATGGCCTCGGTCATCCATGGCTTCATCTACAACAAGGACGCCTTCGACAAGCTCGGCATCAAGGTGCCGGAGACGCGCGACGAATTCTTCGCCGCGCTCGACAAGATCAAGGCCGACGGCACCTACATCCCGATGGCGATGGGCACCAAGGACCTCTGGGAAGCCGCGACCATGGGCTACCAGAACATCGGCCCGAACTACTGGAAGGGCGAGGAAGGCCGCGCCGCACTGATCAAGGGCGAGCAGAAGCTGACCGACCCTCAGTGGGTCGCACCTTATGCCGAGCTTGCCAAGTGGAAGCCCTATCTTGGCGACGGTTTCGAGGCGCAGACCTATCCGGACAGCCAGAACCTGTTCACGCTCGGCCGCGCCGCCATCTACCCGGCCGGCTCGTGGGAGATCGGCCTGTTCAACACGCAGGCGCAGTTCAAGATGGGCGCCTTCCCGCCGCCGGTGCAGAAGGCCGGCGACACCTGTTACATCTCCGACCACACCGACATCGGCATGGGCCTCAATGCGGCGTCCAAGAACGCCGACGCGGCCAAGACCTTCCTGTCCTGGGTCGCCTCGCCGGACTTCGCTACCATCTACGCCAACGCGCTGCCGGGCTTCTTCAGCCTGAACAACACACCGGTGAAGATGCAAGACCCGCTGGCGCAGGAATTCGTCTCCTGGCGCGACAAGTGCAAGTCGACGATCCGCTCGACTTACCAGATCCTGGGCCGCGGTACGCCGAATCTCGAAAACGAGACATGGGTTGAATCGGCCAACGTCATCAACGGCACCGACACGCCGGAAGCTGCCGCCAAGAAGCTGCAGGACGGCCTCGACAGCTGGTACAAGCCGGCGAAGTAAGAGTGCGGCGAAGTGTTGTCTCCCCCCTCGAGGGGGGAGATGTCGCCGAAGCGACAGAGGGGGTCGGTCGAGGCAGGCTGCGGCTTGATCGCTGCTGGAAAGCACGGTCGAACGACGATGGCGCGCTGCCTCTGCCGACTCCACCCGCCTCGCTTTGCGAGGCACACTCCCCTCGAGGGGAGGGAGGCGCCGCGCCCTTTGACGGCAATTGCAAGAACCTGATCGGCGGGATCGAACTCATGGCCGCAACACCGAAAAGACCGTTCCGCTGGCACATCGGCGTCTTTCTGGCGCCGGCAGTGCTGGTCTATACGGCGATCATGATCCTGCCGCTGGCCGGCACGCTGCAGCTCTCCTTGTTCCGCAACATAGACCAGTCCCAAGTCTTCGTGGGACTGGCAAACTTCCGCACGCTGTTCGGCGATCCTAACTGGTCGGTGGGCTTCTGGAATGCTCTCCGGAACAATGTCTGGTTCTTCATCATCCACATGCTGGTGCAGAATCCGATCGGCGTCCTTTTGGCGGCGCTGCTGTCGAGCCCGCGGCTGAGATTCTCCGCCTTCTACCGAACGGCGATCTTCGTGCCGACGATCCTGTCCTTCGTCATTGTCGGCTTCGCCTGGAAGCTGATCCTGTCGCCGCTGTGGGGCGTGGCGCCGCATCTGCTCGATCTGGTCGGCCTCAAGAGCCTGTTCACGCCCTGGTTGGGCAAGGAGCAGTACGCGCTGACCACACTCAGCCTGATCTCGGTCTGGCAGTTCGTCGGCATCCCGATGATGCTGATCTATGCTGCGCTGCTGTCCATCCCCGAAGAGGTGATCGAGGCGGCTGAATGCGACGGCATCACCGGCATGTCGCAGTTCTGGAAGATCAAGCTGCCGCTGATCCTGCCGTCGATAGGCATCATCTCGATCCTGACCTTCGTCGGTAATTTCAACGCGTTCGACCTGATCTACACCGCGCAAGGGGCGCTCGCCGGACCGAACTATTCAACCGATATCCTCGGCACCTTCCTCTACCGCGCCTTCTTCGGCTTCCAGTTGCAGATCGGTGATCCCAACATGGGCGCGGCAATCGCCACGATGATGTTCCTGATCATCCTGGGCGGCGTCTGCGTCTACCTGTTCCTCGTGCAGACGCGCCTGCGTCGCTACCAGTTCTGAGGCGTGACATGAGCACGGCAACCCGCTCGCTGCCCCGCACCATTGGCGCCCACGCGATCCTGTTGACCTACACCGCCATCGCGTTGTTTCCGGTCATCCTCGTCATCATGAATTCGTTCAAATCGCGCGCCGCCATCTTCGGTGCGCCGCTGGCGCCGCCGACGCCAAAAACCTTCGATCTAATCGGCTACACGACGGTGATCGGCCAGGGCGATTTCATCCACTATTTCCAGAACAGCCTTGTCGTCACCGTCGCCTCGCTGTTCTTCGTGCTTTTGTTCGGCGCCATGGCGGCTTTCTCGCTGTCGGAATACCGCTTCCGCGGCAATTCGCTGATGGGGCTCTATCTGGCGCTCGGCATCATGATCCCGATCCGCCTTGCCACCGTCGCCATCCTGCAATTGATGGTGGCGAGCGGGCTAGTCAACACGCTGACGGCGCTGATCCTGGTCTATACCGCGCAAGGCCTGCCGCTTGCCGTCTTCATCCTGTCGGAATTCATGAAGCAGGTCTCGGACGATCTGAAGAATGCGGGCAGGATCGACGGCCTGTCCGAATACACCATCTTTTTCCGGCTGGTGCTGCCGCTGGTGCGCCCATCGATGGCGACCGTCGCCGTCTTCACCATGATCCCGATCTGGAACGATCTGTGGTTCCCGCTGATCCTGGCGCCGTCGGAGGAGACCAAGACGGTGACGCTCGGCGCCCAGCTGTTTCTCGGCCAGTTCGTCACCAACTGGAACGCCATCCTGGCGGCGCTGTCGCTGGCAATCATGCCGGTACTGATCCTCTACGTCATCTTCTCACGGCAGCTGATCCGCGGCATCACCTCGGGAGCAGTCAAGTGAGTTCGCAACAACCTCTTCGCGTTGTCATCGCCGGCCTCGGCAACATGGGGCGCAGCCATGCGCTGGCGTATCACACCAATCCGGGATTCCAGATCGCCGCGCTGGTCAACCGCTCCGATGTGCCGCTGCGGGAAGGGCTTTCGACCTACGCCATCCGGCGTTCCTTCGACGAGGCGCTACGCGACGAAAAGCCCGACGTCGCCTGCATCGCCACCTATTCCGACAGCCATGCTGACTATGCCGTCAAGGCGTTCGAGGCCGGCTGCCACGTCTTCCTCGAAAAGCCGCTGGCAACCACCGTCGCGGATGCAGAGCGCGTCGTCGCCGCCGCCAAGGCCAACGGCAAAAAACTGGTGATCGGCTATATCCTGCGCCACCATCCGTCCTGGATCAGGCTGATTGCCGAGGCGCGGAAGCTCGGCGGCCCTTACGTGTTCCGCATGAATCTCAACCAGCAATCCTCCGGACATACCTGGGAGACGCACAAGCAGCTGATGCAGATGACGTCGCCGATCGTCGACTGCGGCGTGCATTATCTCGACGTGATGCTGCAGATCACCGACGCCAGACCAGTCGAGGTGCGCGGCATGGGGCTACGGCTGAGCGACGAGATCGCGCCGTCGATGTACAATTACGGTCATCTGCAGGTGCTGTTCGACGACGGTTCGGTCGGCTGGTACGAGGCCGGCTGGGGGCCGATGATTTCGGAGACGGCTTTTTTCGTGAAAGACGTGATCTCGCCCAATGGCTGCGTGTCGATCGTCATGAAGGAGGGTGTCAGGTCCGACGACATCGGCACCCACACCAAGACCTCGACCATCCGCCTGCACAGTGCGGCGACCGGAGCCGACGGCAAGTTCGCCAAACCGGACGAGATGCTGTCGATGCAAGGCGAGCCCGGCCATCAGGACCTCTGCGACCTGGAACAGGCGTTTGTGCTGAAGGCGGTCCGCGAGGATCTGGACTTGACCCGTCACATGGACGACGCGGTGAAGTCGCTCGCCGTCTGCCTTGCCGCAGACGAGAGCGTGCGCAGCGGCCTCGCCGTGAAACTCTAGAACAGGGACGACGCCGTGGGCTCGCTGAACATCGAGAATGTAAAAAAGGCCTTTGGACCGGTCGAGGTGCTGAAGGGCATCAACCTCGAGGTGACGGATGGCGAGTTCGTCGTCTTCGTCGGTCCATCCGGCTGCGGAAAGTCGACGCTGCTCAGGGTCATTGCCGGGCTGGAGGACTCGACCTCAGGCCGCGTGGTCATCGACGGGGCGGACGTTTCGGCCACCCCGCCGGCCAAGCGCGGCATCGCCATGGTGTTCCAGACCTATGCGCTCTACCCGCATCTGACGGTGAAGAACAATATGGGCCTCGGCCTCAAGCAGGCGGGCACGCCGGCGGCCGAGATCGACCGCCGCATCGGCATCGCCTCGTCGATGCTGTCGCTGGAGCCCTACCTCTCGAGGCGGCCGGCCGAGCTCTCCGGCGGCCAGCGCCAGCGCGTCGCCATCGGCCGCGCCGTGGTGCGTGAGCCCAAGCTTTTTCTGTTCGACGAGCCCCTCTCGAACCTCGACGCCGCACTGCGCGTCAACACCAGGCTGGAGATCGCGCAATTGCATCGCCGGCTGAAGGCCACGATGATCTATGTCACCCACGACCAGGTCGAGGCGATGACGCTGGCCGACAAGATCGTCGTGCTGAACGCGGGAAAGATCGAGCAGATCGGCGGACCGATGGAGCTATACAATTCGCCGGCAAATGAATTCGTCGCCGGCTTCATCGGCTCACCGAAGATGAATTTCGTCGACGGCGCCAGGCTTGGCGAGACGGCCAAGACCATCGGCGTCCGTCCCGAACATCTGACCGTCGATCCCAAATCCGGCGCCTGGAAAGGCACGGTCGTCCATGCCGAGCACCTTGGCGCCGACACCAACCTCTATCTCGACTGCGAGAAGGCCGGGTTGATCACAGTGCGCATCTTCGGCGTCTATAACGCTGAGCCGGGTGCCACGCTCTATGCGACGCCGGATCCGGCAAAGACATACCGGTTTGGAGCCGATGGGAAGGTGCTGAAGTAGCGCAGGCGCCGACTCCCCTTCTCCCCTTGTGGGAGAAGGTGGCCGAGCGAAGCTCGGTCGGATGAGGGGTGTTGGACGGATCGCTACGCTGAAGGCGTAAGCGACGGAAATCCTTCGATGTTTTCTCGTCGCGTTTCTTCCAGCACCCCTCATCCGTCTCGGCGCTGCGCGCCGATCCACCTTCTCCCACAAGGGGAGAAGGAAGAGCGCCTACAAATCCGCCTTGAACGTCTGCTTCTGGATGCCCAGCCCCTCGATACCGAGCTCGACCACGTCGCCGGGCTTCAGGAAGACCGGCGGCTTCATGCCGAGGCCGACACCGGGCGGCGTGCCGGTCGAGATGATGTCGCCGGGGTGCAGCGACATGAACTGACTGAGATAGGAGACGAGATAAGCGACGCCGAAGACCATGGTCTTGGTCGAGCCGTTCTGCATCGTCTTGCCGTTGACCGTCAGCCACATCGGGATGTTCTGCGGGTCCTTGACCTCGTCCTTGGTCACCAGCCACGGGCCGATCGGCCCGAACGTGTCGCAGGATTTGCCCTTGGTCCACTGGCCCTGGCGCTCGGCCTGGAAGGCGCGCTCGGAGACGTCATGCGCGACGCAGTAGCCGGCGACATAATCCGGCGCCTCGGCCTCGGTGACATATTTAGCGGTCTTGCCGATGACCACGCCGAGCTCGACTTCCCAATCGGTCTTGACCGAGCCGCGCGGGATCAGCACGTCGTCGTTCGGCCCGACAATGGCCGAGCTTGCCTTCATGAAGATGATCGGCTCCGGCGGAACGGTGGCGCCGGTTTCGGCGGCGTGGTCGGAATAGTTGAGACCGATGCAGATGAATTTGCCGGTGCCGGCGACGCAGGCGCCGATCCGCGGCTTGCCGGAAACCGCCGGCAGCGTCTTCGGGTCGAGCTTCGACAATGTCTCGAGCGATGCCGGGTCAAGTGCCTTGCCGGCAATGTCGGTGACACGGGCGGAGAGGTCGCGGATCGTTCCATCGGCATCGAGCAGGCCGGGGCGTTCGCTCCCCGCCTCGCCATAGCGCAGCAGTTTCATGCAGTTTTCTCCCAGTTGCGACCAGAGGCCGTTTGCAAACTCGCTCCGCTGCGGCGAATGGCGTGGGTTTCGAGAACCGGAGCGGAGCGTACTTAAAGTACGTGAGCACCGGAAGCGCAGAAAGCCGCGTCAGGCGCCCGGCGGAGTAGGGTTTTCAAATGGCCTCTTAGATCGACCAGCCACCGTCGATATTATAAGCCTGCCCCGACGTATAGGTGGCGCCGGCCAGATAGACGGCGAGATCGGCGATTTCCTCGGGCGTGCCGAGGCGGCCCATCGGCTGGCGGGCGATGAAGGCGGCGCGAGCTGCTTCGTAGTCGCCCTGCGCATGCATGCGGTCCTGCAGCGACGGGCTTTCGACCGTGCCCGGACAGATCGCATTGCAGCGTATGCCCTTGCCGACATAGTCGGCGGCGACCGATTTGGTCAGGCCGATGACGGCTGCCTTGGTCAGCCCGTAAACGAAGCGGTTCGGCACGCCCTTGGTCGAACTGGCCAGCGACGCCATGTTGATGATCGAGCCGTCGCCGCGCTCCAGCATGCCGGGCAGCACGGCGCGGATGGTGCGGATCATCGAGCGGACATTGAGATCATAGGCAAAGTCGAGATCGCCGTCCTTCATCTCGAGGATCGAGCCGGAATGGACGAAGCCGGCGCAATTGAACAGCACGTCGACGGCGCCGATCTCGGCAAAAGCGGCGTTCACCGCCTCGTCGTTCAGCACGTCGAGCTTGCGGGTCTTGATACCGGGCGTCTTGCCGAGGTCGGCGAGCACCACCTCGTTAATGTCGGTGGCATGGACGACGGCGCCGACCTTGGCGAACGCCAGCGCGCTCGCCCGGCCGATGCCTTGCGCCGCCGCCGTGACGACAACGATTTTGCCTGTCAGATCCGCCATGCTTTTCTCCTCGCCCGTCTGTGGTCGTCCGGCTTTTACCGGCGCAAGGCCGGGGCGCAATGTGCCAGCCGGGCACTACCATCCCGCCTGTTTCGATATTCGCCTGCCAGCCAAATGTTTTTTCTCGGTAAAGAACATCTTTTGGCCCGTCAAGCCCGGACGTCTCTCCGGGGCACTCAGTCGCCGTAGGGCACCCAGACGTTCTTGACCTCGATCGCACGGCGCAGCAAGGCATCGCCGGCTGCTTCGTTCGACGCCCAGTCGAGGCTGTGGCCGTTGCCGGTCCAGACGCGTTTGAGATTGCCGATGGACTCGGCCTCGGCCTTGGCGCAAGTCTCGGCATCGGCGAACACCCAGAGCCCGTCGACATCGTCATGCTTGGCCAGCACGCCGGCAAGCTCGGCGCTACGGCCGGTGACGATATTGATGGCGCCTGCCGGAACGTCGGAATATTCGATGACCTGGTAGAGGTCGGTGGCAAGCAGCGGGTATTTTTCGGACGGCACGGCGACCACGGTGTTGCCCATGGCGAGCGCCGGCGCCACCAGCGATATCAAGCCAAGCAAAGGTGCGTTGTCCGACGCGACGATACCGACGACCCCGACCGGTTCGTGCAGTGCCAGCGTGATGGCGCGGGCCGGCGGCTGGTGGACGCGGCCCTCGATTTTGTCGGCCAAGCCGGCATAGAGGAACAGGCGCTCGATCGACAGCTCGACCTCGTCACGCGCCGCCTTGGCGGTCGCGCCGGTGAGCTGGGTCAAACGGGCGGCAAACTCGTCGGCGCGGCCGGACAGATTTTCGCCCAGGTAGTAGAGCACTTGGCTGCGGTTGTAGGCGGTCGCCTCCGGCCAGGCCTTGCAGGCGCGCGCGGCCGCGACAGCGTCACGGATATCCTTGCGGTTGCCGAGACCGACCTCGCCGGCAAGCTTGCCCTTGGCGGTGGCGATGGCGATGGAATAATTGCCGTCCGGCCGGACCTGCTTGCCGCCGATGAACAGCTTTGCCGTGCGGTCGATGGCGGCACCTTCCGCCTGCTCGACAGGTTGAGCCGAAGACGTTGCCGGCTTGATGAACGGGCCGAGCGGCAGTTTTGCCGAGAGATATTCGAACATGCCCTCGCGCCCGCCTTCGCGGCCAAAGCCGCTCTCGCGGTAACCGCCGAAGCCGCAGGCGGCGTCGAACATATTGGTGCCGTTGACCCAGACGACGCCCGCCTTCAATTGGGGCGCGACGTGCAGGGCAAGATTGATGTTCTCGCTCCACACCGAAGCGGCCAGGCCATAGCGTGTGTTGTTGGCGAGCTCGACCGCTTCCTCGGTGTTGCGGAAGGTCATAGTGGCGAGCACCGGCCCGAACACCTCTTCCTGTGCCAAGATGTTAGCCGGCGAAACACCGGTCGCCAGCGTTGGCAGATGGTAATAGCCCGAGGAGGGCAGCGCCGAGTCCGGCTGCCAGCAGATTGCGCCCTGCTTGGCGCCCTCGGCGATCAGGCCCTTGACGCGATCGAGCTGGGTCAAATCGACCAGCGGGCCGATATCGGTGTTCTTGTCGAGCGGGCTGCCGACGCGCAGCCGGCTCATCCGCGTCTTGACCTTGGCGATGAAGGCATCGGCGATGCCCTCCTGCACCAGAAGCCGCGAACCGGCACAGCACACCTGGCCCTGGTTGAACCAGATGCCGTCGACCAGTCCCTCGACGGCGCTGTCGAGATCGGCATCCTCAAAGACCACAAAGGCCGACTTGCCGCCAAGCTCCAGCGACAGTTTCTTGCCCGAACCGGCGGTGGCTTTGCGGATGATCTTGCCGACCTCGGACGAACCGGTGAAGGCAATCTTCTGGATCCCGGGATGATTGACGATTGCCCCACCCGCCTCCGGCCCGCCCTGGACGATGTTGACGACGCCCTTCGGCACGCCGGCGCGTCCACAGATCTCGGCAAACAGGATCGCGGTGAGCGGCGTGAATTCCGCGGGTTTGAGCACCACGGTGCAGCCCGCAGCGAGCGCCGGCGCGATCTTCCAGGCGAGCATCAAGAGCGGGAAGTTCCACGGGATGATCTGGCCGACGACGCCGACCCCCTTATGGCCTGGAAAATCCCTGTCCAGCGCCTGCGCCCAGCCGGCATGATGGATGAAATGGCGGATGGCCAGCGGCACGTCGATGTCGCGGCTTTCGCGGATCGGCTTGCCGTTGTCGATCGATTCCAATACCGCGAACAGCCGTTGGTGGCGCTGCATGGCGCGGCCGATGGCGTAGAGCACTTTGGCGCGTTGATAACCGGTGCTGGCGCTCCATTTCGGCAGCGCTTTTGTGGCGGCCGAAACCGCCGCGTCGATATCGGCGGCACCGGCATCCGACACCTTGGCCAGCAGCTTTCTCGAGGACGGATCGCTGGTGTCGAAGGTTTTGCCTCCGCTGGCTGCCTTCCAGTCGCCGCCGATAAACAGCGCTTTGCCGAAATCCCGCGCGGCAAGCCACGCATCGGCCTCGTTGCGCGCCTCCGGCGCCGGGCCGTATTCCATGGCGTGATAGCGTTCGAGAATGTTCATGGCGCGCTCCGAATCACGCCATCGCGTGGCGATGATTGGCCGAGTAGTGGCCGGTCAGATGATGCTCGAGCTGGCGCTCGATGTCGGTCAAAAGGCTCGATGCTCCGAAGCGGAACAGCTCCGGCTCCAGCCACGGCCGGCCCAGTTCTTCTTTCATCAGCACCAGCCAGTCGAGCGAGGCTTTTGCCGTGGAAATGCCACCGGCCGGCTTGAAGCCGATGAGATAGCCGGTTTCCTCGAAATAGGCGCGGATGGCGCGCACCATGGCAAGGCCGACCGGCAGCGTCGCGTTGACGCTTTCCTTGCCGGTCGAGGTCTTGATGAAATCTGCACCCGCCATCATCGCCACCATCGAGGCGAGCATGACGTTGCGCAGCGTCGCGAGGTCGCCGGTGCCGAGGATCACCTTCAGATGGGCCTCGCCGCAAGCGGCGCGCATCGAGACAATCTCGTTATAGAGCTCCTGCCATTTCGCCCCGAATACCAGGCCGCGCGGGATGACGACGTCGATCTCGTCGGCGCCGTCCCTTACCGATGCTTCGATCTCCTGCAGACGTGTCGAAAGCGGTGCAAGGCCGTGCGGGAAAGCCGTGGAAACGGCGGCGACATGGACGCCGCTGCCGCGCAGCGCTTCGACGGCAGTGGCGACGAAGGGCTGATAGACGCAGACCGCCGCCGGGCGGATCTTTTCACCAGTAATGCCGAGCCCCTCGGCAATGTCGCGACGGAACGGGTTGACCGCCTTGGCACAAAGCCGGCGCACGCGCTCTTCCGTGTCGTTCGAGTTCAGCGTCGTCAGGTCCATGCAGGCGACGGCGCGCAGCAGCCAGGCGGCCTGGTTATCGGCCTTGATCGAGCGTCTTTTGGTCAGGCTGGCGACGCGGCGTTCCAGCGCCGAGCGGTTGACGCCGCGCATCGATTCCATGAAGCCGAGATCGAGCCTCATGCCGGGATTGCGAGCAATGCCATGGGCTTGCGGGATTGGTGCATTGGCGGCGGCGCGTGCCGGCAGCGGCGTGACCTTCGATATGCCGACGTCGGTTTCGCGGATTGTGCTGCTCATCTCCTGCCCCTTGTTCAGCGACTTATGCCGAAGATAGACCGTGAAGCAGCGCTTCACGAGTCCTTCAAGCGGTCATAGCGGAAAAAGACAGTCAAGGCAGCCGATTTTTGACCGCATGATCAAAATCAGGGTCTCGAACCAGTGGACGCTGAACTGCGCGTCTCAGCCGACGAAGGCGCGCTCGACGACGAAGCTTGCCGGATGATGCAGCGAGCCTTCCTGGAAGCCGTGGCTTTCGGCCAGTTCCTTGACGTCCTTCAGCATATGCATCGAGCCGCAGATCATGATGCGGTCGGTTTCGGGATTGAGCCTGTCGATGCCGAGATCGGTGTAGAATTTGCCCGAGCCGATCAGCGCGGTGATGCGGCCCATGCGCTCGGAGGTCTCGCGCGTCGTCGAATTATACAGCGTGACGCGGCCGCCGGTCAGTTCGCCGATCAGCGGATCGTTCTCCAGTGCGGCCACCAGTTCCTGGCCGTAGGTGAGCTCGGCATTGTCGCGGCAGGTATGGGTCAGGATAACCTGCTCGAACTTCTCATAGGTATCGGGATCGCGCAGCAGGCTGGCGAATGGAGCAATGCCGGTGCCGGTCGAGATCATGAACAGGCGCTTGGCCGGCGTCAGCGCGTCGACCACCAGCGTGCCGGTCGACTTCTGCCGTATGATGACGGTATCGCCGATCTCGATTTTCTGCAGCTCCGAGGTAAGCGGGCCGTCCGGCACTTTGATCGAGAAGAATTCGAGTTCGTAGTCCCAGGCAGGGCTGGCGATCGAATAGGCGCGGAACACCGGCTTCTCGGCATTGGGCAGGCCGATCATGACGAACTCGCCGGAACGGAAGCGCAGCGATTGCGGCCGGGTGATGCGGAACGAAAACAGCCGGTCGGTATAATGCTTCACCGAGACGACGGTTTCGGCATAGACATTGGCCGGTATCGGGAACTGCAACGGCCGGGCGCCGGCAGTGTTGAACGCGGATATGGTGTTCATCAAACCTAACCTTCCGGGCCAGCTCAGCGCCCGCGCCAAATCTTCACCTGCGCGCCCGAACCGGTCAGGTTCCAGCGTGCCGTTTGCACACTCCGAAGCGGTAAGCTCTTGTGTCCGGAATTTATTAGTATACAAACGATATTTGCGTCAAGACGCCGCCGTAAAACAGCTTTCCAAACTGAGGCATGTAAGCAGTTCGGGCATTTCGGGTTTCGACAATGGAACAGAATTTTTCGGCGCAAGCTCTGGATTCGACGGGCAGCGTCGTCGCCGGTATCGATGTCGGCGGCACCTTTACCGACCTGCTTCTGATCGACGGCCGTGACGGCGGCCGGGTGCATATCGCCAAGACCCCGACGACGGTCGACAACCAGGCTTTCGGCGTCGTTGCAGCTCTTGGTGCCACCGGCTTTCCCGTCGACGGCATCGACCTCATCGTGCACGGCACGACGACCACCACCAACGCGGTGCTGGAGCGCCGGCTGGCCAAAACCGGCATGATCACCACGCGCGGCTTTCGTGACGTCATCGAGCTTGGCCGGCGGACACGGCCGCAAGCCTATGGCATGACAGGCACGTTCGTGCCGATCATTCCGCGCAATCTGCGGCTCGAAGTGTCGGAGCGGGTCGAGGCCTCGGGCGCGGTGCGCATACCGCTCGACGAGGCCGAGATGCGGGCAGCGATTTCACAACTGATCGCGGCCGGCTGCGAATCCCTCGTCATCCATTTCCTGCATTCCTACGCCAACCCGAGGCATGAGCGGCGTGCCGCCGAGATCGCGGCCGAGCTTTGGCCGAACGGCTACATCACGACAGGCCATGCGCTGCTTTCGGAAGCGCGCGAATTCGAGCGCGGCGTCACCGCTTCGGTCAACGCCTCGGTGCAACCGATCCTCGAACGCTATGTCGAGCGGCTGCGCAAGGAGCTGGCGTCAAAAGGCTACGCCCGCGACTTCCTGATCATGAACGGCAATGGCGGCATGATCTCGGCCCGCTTTGTCACACGTGAGTCGGCCAAGACCGTCATGTCCGGCCCCGCTTCCGGCGTCATTGCTGCCGCCTATACGGGAAAACGCGCCGGCTTCGAAAACCTGGTCACCTATGACATGGGCGGCACCTCGACCGACGTGGCGCTGATCCGCAACGCCGAGCCGGCGGTGTCGAACGAGATCGAGATCGAGTATGCGATGCCGATCCACGTGCCGATGGTGGCGGTGCATACGGTCGGCGCCGGCGGCGGCTCGATCGCCCGCGTCGATGCGGCCGGTCTGATCCAGATCGGCCCGGAAAGCGCCGGCGCCAATCCCGGCCCGATCTGCTACGGACGCGGCGGCTTGGAGCCGACCATTACCGACGCTAATCTGGTGCTCGGCAGGCTGGCGCCGAAGAAGCTGCTCGCGGTGGAAAACCCGGTCACCGTCGAACGGGTCACCGGCATATTCGAGGACAGGATCGGCCGCGCCACAGGCTTGTCCGGCGTCGAGGCGGCGGGTGCGGTGCTGCGGCTCGGCAACGTGAAGATGGCCGGCGCCATCCGCATGGTGTCGGTGTCGCGCGGCCACGACCCGCGCGATTTCGCGCTGTTCGCCTTCGGCGGCGCCGGGCCGCTGCATGCGACGGCACTGGCGCGCGAGCTCGGCCTGCCCAAGGTGCTGGTGCCGGCGCGGCCGGGCATCACCAATGCGCTCGGCTGCGTCGTCGCCGATCTGCGCCATGATTTCGTTAATACGGTCAACCAGCCGGTGGCCCGTCTCGATGAAATCCAACTCCACGAGACATTGGAACGGCACCGAAACGAAGGCAAGGAGCTGATCGGCAAGGAGGCGGTGAAGCCGGAAATGATCCGCGTCACGCATTCCGCCGACATGCAGTTCGTCGGCCAGACGCATATCATCAACGTGCCGCTGCCGTCATCTGCGGTGACACGCGAGGGACTGCAGCAACTGTTCGAGAAGGCCTATTTCGCCCGCTTCAAGGTCCAGTTGCCGGAAATCCGCGCCAATCTGGTCAACCTCAACACCTCGGTCACCGGCGTGCGGCCGGCAATCGATCTGTCCCGGCTGATCGACCCGGCTGGGCGCGCCAAAACGCTCGAAGAGGCGCGGCGCGAGATCCGGCCTGTCTGGTATGGCGGGCGCTGGTACGACACGCCGGTCTACAGCAGAGAGAAGTTGCCGCTCGACGCAACAATCGAAGGTCCGGCGATCCTCGAACAGATGGACGCGACGACTGTGCTGGAGCCCGGTGACCGGGCGCGATCGGATGCCGACGGCAACATCATCATCGATATCGGCGAGGCCTGAGATGGAAAAACTCGACGCCATCACCCTTTCGGTCATCCAGGCGGCGCTACAGCAAGTCTGCGACGAAATGGACCTGACATTTTCGCGCGCCGCCTTCTCGCCTGTCATCGCCGAGGCCAATGACCGTTCGGATGGCATCTATTCGGCGCTCGATGGTTCGCTGATCGCGCAAGGCAGCCAGGGCCTGCCGGTGTTCGTCGGCGTCATGCAGTATTCGACCAAAACGGTGATCGAGATGATCGCCGACGGTCGCTGCCTGCCGCCCGAGCCAGGCGATATCTACATCGTCAACGATCCCTATCTCGGCGGCACCCATTTGATGGATGTGCGCTTCGCCATGCCGGTCTATCGGGACGGCAAGATATTCTGCTGGCTGTCGAACACCGGCCACTGGCCCGACATCGGTGGTTCGGTGCCGGGCGGCTTTTCCGCCTCGGCAACAGCGGTCGAGCAGGAAGGCTTGCGACTGCCGCCGGTGAAATTATTCAAGAAGGGCGTGCTCGACCCTGAGATCTACGCCATCATCTGCTCGAACATCAGGGTTGCCGACCAGCGCATCGGCGACATCCGGGCGCAGGCGGCGGCACTGCTGATCGGTCAAGACCGACTGAACGGAATCCTGGATCGTTACGGAGATGAAACGGTCGTCGGTGCGATCGCCGAACTGCGCCGCCGCGCCGCCGAACAGATGCGCGCGAACATATCAGCCATTCCCGACGGCATTTACCGGTCGCAGGCTTTTGTTGATTCCGACGGCGTGGTCAACGAGCCGCTGACTATCGCGCTGGCGGTCGAAAAACAGGGCGACACGCTCAGCTTCGACTTCTCCGGTTCGTCAAAGCCCTGCGCTGGGCCGATGAACAGCGTGCTGGCGACGACCTTGTCCTCGGTCTATCTCGCCATGCGGCACATTTTCCCCGACGTGCCGATCAGCGCTGGCGCCTTCGAGCCGCTGATCGTCAAGCGGCCGGAAGGCACCTTCCTCGACGCCAAATATCCGCGGCCGGTATCGGGCTGCGCGGCTGAGGTTTCGCAGCGCATTGCCGAAGCGGTGTTCGCGGCGATGGTGCAGGCGCTGCCGGACAAGGTGACGGCGGCCCCCGCCGGCTCCAGCGGCAATTTCGCGCTCGGCGGCAACGATCCGGCCCGCGGCCGCGATTATGTCATGTACCAGATCTCCGGCGGCGGCTATGGCGGCAATGCCGGTCACGACGGCCTGACCAATGGCTGCTCGACCATCGGCATTTCCAAGTCGCCACCGGTCGAAATCATGGAGCAGGCCTTCCCGGTGCTCTACCGCCACTACGCCCTGCGCGAAGGCTCGGGCGGCGCCGGCAAGCATCGCGGCGGTTTTGGCCTCGCCTATGAGGTCGAGATCCTGCGCGGCGACGCCCGCGCCTCTTTCGTCATGGATCACGGCCGCTTCGGCCCGCAAGGCGCGCTCGGCGGCAAGGACGGCGCGGTCAACACGGTCACCGTGTTCCGCGACGGCAAGGAACATGTGCCGCCGCACCTCTCCAAGGAACAGGACATCGCGCTGAAGGCAGGCGACCGCGTGCGCGTTAGCACGCCGGGCGGCGGCGGCTACGGCGATCCGTTGCAGCGGGATCCGGAATTGGTCGCTCGGGACGTCAGGCTAGAGTACTATACCGCCGAGCAAGCCAGGGACCTGTTCGGGATCAAATGAATCCACAAGACAAATTCAAATGCCGTGTCTGCGGCCTCGATCAATCTCCCGATCTGCCATGGGGCGAGAACGGCAAAGAACCCAGCTCCATCATATGTTCGTGCTGTGGAGTGGAGTTCGGCTACGAAGACGACGGCCTCGGCAATTGTTTGTCAATTCGCCGGCATTGGGTGGAGGTTCGGCGATGCAAGTGGTTCGCGCCGGAGGATCGGCCGCTCGATTGGGACATGCCCGCTCAAATCAGAGGTATTCCGTTAGCCTATAAAGGCGCAGAGGATGAGCAACTGATCCAACGATATCTGCAGGCCGGAGAGCCGCCGCTACAAGGCTTGGCGGCGCTGAGCGCGGTGGAGAAGCCGGACCGGCAGTGAGGGTTTTACCGGGTGCTGGCATATCGCCCAGACCGCTGCGCACCGCTATGCCCTGTGGTCCAGCCTCGCGACCAGCCGGTCGCCGGCCCACTGGATGCCGCAGACCAGGACGATCAGGACGATGACCACGGCGATCATGACGGACGTCTCGAAGCGCTGGTAGCCGTAGCGGATGGCGAGGTCGCCGAGCCCGCCGGCGCCGATGGCGCCAGCCATGGCCGAGGCGCCGATAAGCGTCACCAGCGTCACCGTGAAGCCGGCGACGATGCCGGGCAACGCTTCCGGCACCAGCACCTCTCGAATGATCGTCCAGCGGTTGCCGCCCATGGCGCGTGCTGCCTCGATCAGCCCGTGGTCGACCTCGCGCAGTGACACTTCGGCGATCCGGGCATAGTAGGGCGTCGCCGCGATCGACAGCGGCACAATCGCTGCCCAGGTGCCGATTGAGGTGCCGACGATCAGCCGCGTCACCGGGATCAGCGCAACCAGCAGGATGATGAAAGGCACCGAGCGGAAGCCGTTGATGACCGCTCCGAGCGCGCGGTTCATCCACAGGTTTTCGGCGATACCGCCGCGGTCGGTGGCGACCAGCGCCAGGCCGAGCGGCAGCCCGAAAACCAGCGAGATGAGGCCGGAGGCGGCCGTCATCAGGATCGTTTCCCAGATCGAACGGGCGAGAAGCTCAAACAGAACCGGCGACATGGCCAAGCACCTCCACCCGCGCTTGGCGGGCTTTCAAGAACGCGATCACCTCTGCCAGGTGAGCTTCATTGCTGCCGGCGACCGCCACGAACAGTGTACCGACAGGCTGCTGCTGGACGTGATCGATGCCGCCATGCACGAGGCGGAACGAGCCGGGAACTGCCGAGGCAAGATCGGACAAAAGCGGGCTTCGGGCGGCCTCACCCGCCACGTCGATCCTGAGGATCGCCTCCACGCCGGCGTTCTGCGTTAGCCGGCTTGCGATCTCCGCCGGCAATTGCGGCCGGATGCCGCCGAGCAGGCTTTGTGTGATCGCCGACTTCGGATCGGCAAACACCGACCACACCGGCCCTTGCTCGACGATCCGCCCAGCGTCGATCACCGCGACACGATCGGCGATCGAACGGATCACCTCCATCTCATGGGTGATGAGCAGGATGGTCAGGTCGAGCTGCCGGTTGATATCTCTGAGCAAGGCGAGGATGGAGCGCGTCGTCTCCGGGTCCAATGCCGAGGTCGCTTCGTCGGACAGCAGCAGCGCCGGGCGCGCCGCAAGCGCCCGGGCAATGCCGACGCGCTGCTTCTGCCCGCCCGACAGCGACGCCGGATAGGCTTTCGCCTTCTCCGACAGGCCGACGAGCTCGAGCAGCTCGGCAGCGCGCGCCAGGCGTTCGGCCCTTGGCCGGCCTTCGATCTTGAGCGGCAGCGCTACATTGTCTTCGACCGTCTTGGCAGACAGCAGGTTGAAATGCTGGAAGATCATGCCGATACGCCGGCGCAGCGGTTGCAATTCGCGCTCGCCGAGCCGGCTGATGTCGCGGCCTTCGATGAAGACCTGTCCTGTATCCGGCCGCTCCAGGCCGTTCAGGCAGCGTATCAGCGTCGACTTGCCGGCGCCGCTCCGGCCGATGATGCCGAGGATCTCGCCCTGGCGCACGCTGAGCGATACGCCGTCCAGCGCCGCTGTCGCGCCGAAGCTGCGCTTCAGCTCGATGAGGCGCACGACATCGTTCGGTCCCGCGGAGCGGCCGCCGACGGGATGCATGACTTCGGTGACCGAGGCGAAATGCTGGTTCATGAAAGTTCCTGTATTCGTGCCCGCAAAACGCGATCGCGGTCCGCGTTGGAGCGCGGACCGCTTTATCATGCCGGGCTTCAGCGCCAAGTCGAGCTCGGTATCAATAGGCGCTGATGCCGGTTCCCTTGTAGACTCGGTCGAATTCGGCCTTCACCTTTTCGTTCTGGTAGGAGGCGACCAATGTCTTTACCCAGGGCTGGTTTTCATTGCCGGCCTTGACCGCGATGAAGTTGCGGTAGGGATTGTCGGCCACCGCCTCCTGGGCGATGCGGTTCTCCGGTGTGAGGCCGCTTTTAAGCGCCCAATCCGTGTTGACCACGGCCCCGTCGAGGTCTTCCACCGAGCGCCCGACAATCCCGGCGTCAAGCTCCTTGACGACTAATTTCTTCGGGTTTTCGGCAATGTCGGTCGTCGTAGCCAGAATGCCGGTGCCTTCCCTGAGCTTGATCAGACCTTCGCTCTGCAGAACGCGCAGTGCGCGGCCCTCATTGGACGGGTCGTTCGGCACGCCAATGACGGCGTCTTCGGGCAGGTCGGCAATCTTCGTGTACTTCTTGGAATAGAGGCCGATCGGCCAGACCCCGGTATAGCCGACCGGGACGATGTGATAGCCCTGCGTCTTGATCTGGTTGTCGAGATAGGGCTTGTGCTGGAAGGCGTTGGCGTCGATTTCGCCACGCTCGAGTGCTTCATTCGGCTGGGTGTAGTCGTTGAACACCACGGTCTCGATCGTCAGCCCCCTCTCCGCCGCCTGGGCGGTGACGACGCGCCACACATCCTCGTCCTCGCCGCTCATGATGCCGACCTTGACCGCCGTCTTGTCTTCGGCGAACGACGGCGCAGCAAGGCCGACAATCGCAACCGCCGACGCGAAAAGTACAGCCAGACCGGCGCGCCGGTTTATACTTGCGGAGAGAAATGAGAGCAAAGTGTTGGTATTCCCAGACATGATCTATCCCGTCGGTTCTGAAGTCGTTGCGGCCAGGCGGAGTGCCAAGCCTTGCCGGCATCATCGGGAATGCTGACCGTCGGATCAAAGCACCGTATTTCCCGCGAAATGCGAAGCCAGGAATATTCTCTTAAAGTTTCGGGCCTGGCGAGCACAGGGCGTGCTGGGATCATGCGTTCTAAGCCAATGCTGGTTCAGAAATTGTCCGGACGTCGTCTCCGCTATGAGGCCCGCCGTGCTTCGAAGCGGCGGGCCTTTCTGCGTCCGAATGCCCAACACGGGCAGCGGTGTGGGATGTCGACAATGCTGGACGCGCCGCATGTCCCTTCAAAGCGACGCGCTTGCTCACTCGATGACCTTTACAATCCTGCGCGTGCCAGGATCGACCAGGACGGTCCGATTGTCGACGACGACATAGCGGTATTTGACGTCGGGAACCTCATGAAGCTCGACGGTATCGGGCAGTGTCGAGCCGACATTGAGCTCCACGCCGGGAAGCTGGACGGACGCCAGAGGCTGCTTTTTCACATACTCGCGTACGATCGTCTCCTGCTGCGGTTCGATGACCACGTCCTGAGCGGCAGCGGCGCCAATACCCGCAAGCAGCAAGAACCCAGCCGCGGCTGCCGAAAGATGCATTCTCATGATCGTCTCCTTTCATGGTGAGCCACCTCTGCGCTGCGCCGCGTCATGCTGTTCGCAGCGGGGTCGCTATAGGCCGGTAACGTCATCAGGTGGAGCTTGTTCCGCCACTCGGATCGCTTGCCGTTTCGCTCCATTAGTTTGGAACAAAGTTTTTTAGCCGCAGTTTTACGCGGTGAAGGGACGCGTTTTCCAAGGAGATCTCTCATGAAAGGCGTTCTGATCACCAGCATGCTAGCAATCAGCGTCAGCTGCGGGGCTGCACTTGCCCAGACGCAGCAGTCGACCGACGACCAGTCCGGCGCCAATTGTGCAGCCGGCACTGCCAATTGCCAGAACGGCGCCAAAATGGGCGAGCAGGCTCAGGGCAAGGCCGGCGCTGCAACTGATCAACAGGCGCAAGGCAACAAGAAGCTGAAGACCGATGAGCAAGCCAAAGGCAAGGCCGGCGCAACGACTGACCAGCAAGCCCAGGGCAAACCGAAACTGAAGACCAACGAGCAGGCTCAGGGCAAGGCTGGCGCCACGACTGACCAGCAGGCCCAGGGCAGCACCAAGATGAAGACCGACGAACAGGCCCAAGGCAAGGCCGGAACCACCACCACCGAGCAGGGCCAAGGCAGCACGAAAATGAAGACCGAGGAGCAGGCTCAGGGCAAGACTGGGACCACGACCACCGAGCAGACTCAGGGCAATGCCTCGACGCAGACGCAAGACCAGAGTTCGACCGCTTCCATCAACAATGTGACCGTTGAACAGAAGACGGAGATCACGCAGGTCATCAAGGAGACGAACGTCCAACCGGTTTCCAGCGTCGATTTCGACATCTCTGTCGGTGTCGAGGTTCCGCGAAAGAAGGTCCGGCTGCATCGCCTGCCGGCGCGCATCGTCAAGATCATTCCGGCTTACGAAGGCTATGAGTATTTCGTGCTCGCCGACGGCCGGATCGTCATCGTCGACCCGAATACCTACGAGATCGTGATTATCCTGACCTAGTCGTGGCCAGACGGTCTACCGTGGGTTGATGCACCAAAAAAGCCCGCCGCGCAGCTCGGGCGGCGGGCTTTTCCGTACCCGGCTCCAGCGTCTGCAAATCGCAAATCAAGGTCCGTCCTCGGGGCGAGGAGTGAGCACTGTGTGATCGATGGTGTCGGGCAGGCAGGGACTGGGCACGCAGCTTGTTCGGACTGACGCGGTGGTCATGGCATCGATATCCGTAACCAGCGCCATTCTCGCGTAGTGCCGCGGCCACAGCGGCTCTCCAAACAGGACGAAGACGCCGCCAATCATCAAGGCCAGCAACATGAGTGCCGTAACATTTGCAAATATCTCGCCGTAGCGCATGAAGGCAGCCTGTCCCGTTCGGAAAGCGATTTCAGCCTGTGACAGCGGCGACCAGGACGGCGCCGAAAGCCGGCGCTACTATCCTTGAGGCCGCGCGAATGCCGCCTTCCATTGGATCCTCCCCGAACAAGCCGGATAAATAACGGCACTCTCGGTGCTTTGTTCCCGGCCGTGTGGCCGGACGACAGCCGCGTCACACAGGCCGTGTGTGGGGCGGCCTTTCGTTTGCAAAAGGCACTCTTCGCTCTCATTGATGCGCGGCAGCGAGGTTCTTGACATGACGTTCGTGCATTTGCAGCACCGGCAGCGTCTTCTTGGCAAACTCCTTCATCGCCGGATCGTCGCCGGAATTCGCGTAAGCGGAAAACAGCGCCACCGCTTCCTTATGCGCCTGGGTCTGCATGTCGATATATTTCGATTGGAAGCTGTCCCCGCTGGCCTCCTTGAGTTGGTCGAGCAGCGCCTGGTGCTTGGTGTCCAGCGACGGGCCGGCTGGCGCGGTGGCCGAAGTCGTCTGACCCTTGCTGAGCGCCGCCTTGAAGTCCTCGCCGGCCTTGGTGTGGTCCGTGACCATTTGCGCCGCGAATGCCTTCACGTCGTCGGCAGTCGCCTGCGTCTGCGCAAGTCGGCTCGATTCGATTTCGAATGTATTGGCGATGGGCACGGTCTTGACGAACGTCGCGGTGTCAACCTTGCTCATGGTGTCGGTCGTTAGAGGCGTCAGCGTCGCCGATTGGGCAAAAGCAGCCAAAGGTGCGCCAGCCATCATCGCTGCCGCAGTGATGGATAGAAGGGTTTTCATGGGGGTTCTCCGAGGCTGATGTCATCCCTCCGATGGCTCAACGCGCAAGCTGCGGCGAGGTTGCCTGGTCGTGGGGGGGGGCGGGGCGCCCCCCCCCCCCCCCCCGGGCGAGATCGGTGATGACCTCGCCGAGGCTGCGATCCTGCTGCCGGGCCATGGCCTTGGCCGCGACCAGGACATCGTCATCG